>JAXDGF010000240.1:0-4663 GCA_034665165.1 Solirubrobacteraceae bacterium
GAGCTCCCTGTCGACACCGACGCCTACAACTCGGTCGGAGGGTTTGTCTTCGCCGAGCTCGGGCGGCTGCCGAAGCGGGGCGACACCATCGCCGCCAACGGCTACTCGATCCGGGTCGAGTCGGTGCGCGAGAACCGGATCGAGGCCGTGCGGATCCGCGAGCGTCCGCCAAGCCGGACGGCCACGGCGCGGACGGGCGGACCGGGGGACTGAGCGCCGGGCGACTGCGCTGCCCGCTCGCGCGCCTTGACGGCCAAACGCGGTACAGCGCACGAGATCGCATCATTAGTTACATTGTGCGCTCACACGGCCGTGCGGCCACATGCCGCGCTCCGGGTCTCGCCCGGCGGCTGCGAGAGGAGAGATGAGGCCGGCCCCTCGGGGGGGCCGGCTTCAAATTTGAGGCGAGGCTCGGGGCCAGCCGAGCTGTGCGTCGAGCTGCTCGGGCCCGAACTCGATCAAGCCGCTGCGCGCGGTCGCCTCGTAGCGGTCACCCGCGAGCGCCAGCCAATCCACGGTGCACTTTGCAGGGTTCACGATCACGACCTCGTCGACGTGGTGGGCGGCGTAGAAGGGGAGCTTGTCCCAGCTCTTGTCGCCCGGGGAGACGATCTCGACCACGAGCGCGGCGGTGTCGTTCCACTGCGGCTGAAAGCCAGGGCGCAGCAGCGCGAGGTCAGGAACGCGGTGGTCGTTCCGGCTGGCGCCGATTCCGATTGCTCCGGTGAGCTCGAGCTCAGCGGCTTCTGCGAGTGGGCTGAGCAGCTGGACGAGCTTGACCACGAGCCGCTCGTGCTCGACGCTCGGCGGTGGAATCATGTGCAGCACGCCCTCCCACACCTCGTCGTGACGGTCCGCCCCCCAGTCCCGGCGGCGTTCGAGCAACGCCTCCAGCTCGGCGGGCGCCGGATCGAACACAAGTGTCGGCATTACCACAGGGTACCGCTGTCCTTAAAAGAAACCGGCCCGCGGGGACGGGCCGGTTCCGGTGCTTCTGGGGAGGAGGTGCTGCTATGAGGTACGTCGCAAGCGGAAGAATGACCGCCGGAGATGAACGATCGTTAAAGCTTTACTCGTAGCTATAGAAGCCTTGCCCGGATTTGCGTCCGAGCGAGCCTTCGGCGACGAGCGCGCGCAGCGTCGCCGGGACGGCGGCGCCGATCGTCTCGCCGATGGCCTGTGAGACGTCGAGGCCGACGAAGTCCAGGAGCGCGAGCGGGCCCATCGGCTGGCCGGCGCCGAGCGTCATGCAATTGTCGACGTCCTCGGGAGTGAGGCCGGTCTCCGTCATGAGCTCGACGGCGCTGAAGAGATACGGGAAGAGGAGGCGGTTGACGACGAAGCCGGGGATGTCGGGCACCTCGACGGCCGTCTTCTCGAGCGAGTCGCACAGGGCCTGGGCGCGCGCCCGCGTGTCCGAAGAGGCGGTGTCCGGGAAGACAAGCTCGATGAGCTTCATGCGCGGAACCGGGTTGAAGACGTGGAGGCCCACGAAGCGGTCGGGTCGCCCGGCGGCAAGCGCCAGCGCGGCGATCGAGAGCGAGGAGGTCGTCGTCGCCAGGACGGCCTCGGCCGATGCGTGGCGGGCGAGGTCGGCGAGCAGGGCGGCCTTGTGTCCGTGGTCCTCGACGACGGCCTCGACGAGGAAGGTGGAGTCGGCGAGCGCGGCGAGGTCCGTGACGACCGTGACGCGACTCGGATCGATCTCGCCGTTGTCGAGCTTGGCCAGCGTCTTCGCGACCTTGTCCCGCGCCCGCCGCGCCGAGCCGTCCGAGCGCGCCCACAGCACGACCTCGCCGGCCCGTGCCGCCGTCGCGGCGAGACCGCAGGCGATCGCGCCCGCGCCAGCGATGCCAAGCCGTTCCTGCAAGGTCTCGCGCAGGCCGCCTGCTCGGTGGGCCGGACGAGCAGCTCGTTGATCGCCACGTGGCGCGGGCGGGTGACGATGTAGCCGATCGCGTCGGCGATGTCCTCGGCCGCGAGGCGCTCGACGTTCCCGAAGCGCGCGCGGATCCCCTCGAGAATCTCGGGGCGGTTGTGCCCCGAGAGCTCGGTGGCGACCGCCCCGGGCTCGACCAGGGAGACGCGGACGTGACGCTCGGTGACCTCCTGGCGCAGCGACTCGGAGAAGGCGCCGACGCCGTGCTTGGTCAGGTTGTAGACGCCGCTTCCGCTCCTCGCCACGCGCCCGGCCACGGAGCTGATGTTGACCATGTCGGCGACGTGACGGGGCTCGTCCTCGGCGGCGTGCAGCAGATGGGGCAGGGCGGCGTGGGCGCAGTAGAGCAGACCGAGCACGTTGATCTGGACCATGCGCTCCCACTCGTCGAGGGGCGCGTCCTCGATCGGTCCGAGGAGCATCATGCCGGCATTGTTGATGAGCACATCGAGGCGGCCGAGCTCGGAGACGGTCCGCGCGACCGCGCCGGCCGCCTGTGGCTGCTCGGTCACGTCGGCCTGGACGACGAGCGCCCTGCCGCCACCTTCGGCGATCCGGCCCGCAAGCGCCTCCAGGCGATCGGCGCGCCGAGCGACGAGAGCGACTGCGGCGCCACGGCGGGCCAGGTCGAGGGCCGTAGCCTCACCGATCCCGCTCGATGCCCCGGTCACGAGCGCGACGGTACCGCTGAGGGCCGCGTCCGGCCGGGAATCGCTCGTGCCCATCGCCGGCAATTATGGCGTCTGCGGCCGTTTCGCGGCGCGCGGGCGGGCGGCTCAGCTCCAGCGAAACCCGATGGCGTCGGCGGCTACCGGGAGCGGGCTCGAGGGGAGGCCGTCGGCGGGGTCATTGACGTTGTATCCCGCAGGTGCCAGGTCGTTGGGGGTATCCGGGTGAAAGAGGGAAGCGAGGTACTGGGCCTGGCCGCGCCCGGGCCCGAGCTCGAACTGGCCTCCGCCGTAGGCGCCGATTCCGCGCTCGGCGCAGTAGTCGTAGGTCGCGCACAGGTCCGGCAGCGAGCCGATCCGGGAAGGCTTGATGTTGACCATGCGGGGCGCGAACGGGAGCTCCTCGATGTCGGCGATCGAGTGTATTGGGGCGTCCCAGGTGATCCGGTCGTGCTGATCTGCGAGCACCACGGCGGCATTCGGGTCGACGATGTCGGGGTCCTCGAGCCAGGCAGTCGGGAAGGCGTCGACGACCCGGCGATAGAGAACTGGATCTGTGGCTTGGTCGACCACTGTCCCCTTGTAGAAGGACTTGAAGTCGACCGAGTCGACCGAGTTCGTGGCGACGAGCGCCGCGATCAGCTCCGGGTCCCAATCGCTCGTGGGGTCGAGCTTGAAGCGCAGGGTGGGGTAGCGCTCGAGGCGCTGCGTGATCGGCGTGAGCGACGGCGGCTCGCCGAGCCGGAGCGAGACGACGAAGGTGACCGGCTGCGGCGCGCGGCCGAGGACCTCGTGCAGCGGCCTGCCCGCCTGGCGCAGGGCGAGGTCAAGCGCGGCGCTCTGGAAGGTCCAGCGCCGGTAGAGGCGCGAGACGTCGCGCTGAGGCTCGACCGGGAACAGGTCGAGCGAGTCGATCAGGGCGCAGAACTCGCCGAGCGTGTAGCGCCCCGCGAGCGGCTGCACGGGCCCGGCCTCCTGCATGGCGGTCTGGTCGACGCCGTCGTAGACGACGTCCTCGCCGATCCCTTCTTCCCCGCCGCCGTGGAGGTGGACGACGGTGCTCAGGCGCTCGAAGCCGCTCGAGACCTGCTCCTTCAGTCCTTCAAGGCTGTAGCCCTCGATCTCGACCGGCAGCCCGGCCAACAAATCGAATGTCGCCATCGTCGTCCTCTCTGTTCCGGTCATCTGGCATCTTCGCGCGCGCCGGCTTCGAGCCGCGCGACGAGGTCCTCGAGCTTGAGCTCCTCGAGCCCTCGGCCGACGGCCTCGAGCTCGGCGGCGCAGTACTCGACGAGCTCGCGCCCCTCCTTGACGAGGTCGAGCGTCTCGCGCAGGCCGGCTTCGCCTGAGTCGAGGCGGCGGATGATCTCCTCGATCCGGGCGGCGGCACTCTCGTAGGACCGCTCGTTCACGATGGGAGATCCTCGTTTACGCGGGCGCGCACGCGACCGTCGTGGAAGCGGAGCCCGAGCTCGCCCGCCGCGCGCGCCTCTTGGGCCGAGGTCACGGGCTCGCCCGCCTGGTCCTCGACCAGCGCGTACCCGCGCGCGATGGTGCGCTCCGGGTCGTGGGCGCCGAGGGCGAGCGCGAGGCGCTCGAGGTCCTCGGCCCGGCGGGCGATGGCGTCGACGCCGATGCTCTGGAAGCGATGCGCGCGCGCTTCAAGCTCGGCCAGCCTCCACTCGCGGTCGAGGCGCACGACGCCTGCCTTACGCTCGAGGACTCGGGTATGGACGCTCGCGTGCCGGCGGCGCTCGGCTAGGCCGCGCCTCGTGCTCGCCCGGAGCTCGCGCAGTCGCTGGTGGAGCTGGACGCGGTGCCGGGCCACGTGCTCGGCGGGCGCCCGCGAGAGCTGGGCCAGCGTCCGCGCGCGGCCGAGGACGGCGACGCGGCCGTGGCGCTCGAGCTGGCGGGCGGTCGCGGCGAGGTCAGCCCGCGCCGCCCGGCAGTCGATCCGCACCGCGGCCTCGGCGGCGTGCGTGGGGGTCGAGCAGGAGACGGCGGCGACATCGTCGATCAACGTGCGGTCCGTGTGATGGCCGACGGACGCGATCAC
>JAXDGF010000241.1:0-4228 GCA_034665165.1 Solirubrobacteraceae bacterium
GGACCTCCAAAACGCCGATTGCGTCCTGATTGAGGGCTCGTCGATGGCCGAGGCCCACCCGGTCGGCTTTCGCTGGGTGATGAAGGCCAAGGAGCGGGGAGCGCGCATCATCAGCGTCGATCCCCGGTACTCGCGGACGAGCGAGATCGCCCACCAGCACGTCCCCATCCGCGCGGGCACCGACATCGCCTTTCTCGGCGGGATCATCCGCCACGTGATCGAGACCGAGTCCTACTTCCGCGACTACGTCGTCCACTACACGAACGCGTCGACGATCATCAACGAGAAGTTTCGCGACACCGAGGACCTCGGCGGGATGTTCTCGGGCTTCGACCCCGAGACGGGAATGTACGACCGCTCGACGTGGATGTATGAGGGCGGCGAGATGGCGGCGGCCGCGGGCGTGCGCGAGCACTCGGCGCAAGCCTTCGACGAGCAGACGGGGGCGGGGATGCACGGCGGCCACTTCAACCGCGACGACACCCTCGAGCACCCGCGCTGCGTGTTCCAGATCCTCCGCAAGCACTTCAGCCGCTACACCCCGGAGATGGTGCAGCGCATCTGCGGCGTCGCCCCCGACGATTTCCTCTCGGTGGCGCGCGCGCTGATCGAGAACTCGGGCCGCGAGCGCACCACCGCCTTCTGCTACGCCCTCGGCTGGACCCAGCACACGGCGGGGGTGCAGATGATCCGCACGGCGGCGATCCTCCAGCTCCTGCTCGGGAACATGGGGCGACCCGGGGGCGGAATCATGGCTCTGCGCGGCCACGCCTCGATCCAGGGCTCGACCGACATCCCCACCCTCTACGACCTCCTTCCCGGGTACCTGCACATGCCGCGGGCGGCCGAGGGCGAGGTCGATCTCGAGACCTACATCGAGACGGGCGGCGCCAAGACGGGCTGGTGGGCGAACTTCGACAAGTACATCGTCTCCTTCCTCAAGGCCTGGTTCGGCGAGGCCGCCACCGAGGAGAACGGCTACGGCTTCGGGGCCATCCCCCGCATCAGCGGCAATCACTCTCACTTCGCGACGACCATGCGCATGCTCGACGGCGGCGTCGAGGGCTTCTTCGTCATGGGCCAGAACCCCGCCGCCGGCTCGCAGCACGCCGGCCTCCAGCGCCGGGCCCTGGCCAAGCTCAAGTGGCTCGTGGTCCGCGACATGGCCGAGATCGAGACCTCCACCTTCTGGCGCGACTCGCCGGAGATCCAGTCCGGCGAGCTGCGCACCGAGGACATCGAGACCGAGGTATTCCTCATGCCTGCCGCCTCGCACGTCGAGAAGGAGGGTTGCTTCACGAACACCCAGCGTCTGGTCCAGTTCCGCGACAAGGCGCTCGAGCCCCCCGGCGACGCTCGCTCGGAGCTGTGGTTCATGCACCACCTGGCTAAGCGGGTCTTGGCCCACTACGCCGGCTCGGAGCGCAAGCGCGACTGGCCCCTCGTCAACCTGAACTGGGACTACCCCGAGCTCGGCGAGATCCGCGAGCCCGACGTCGAGGCCGTGCTCAAGGAGATCAACGGCTACGAGGTGGCGACCGGCCGGCCCGTGTCGGGCTTCGCCGAGCTCGAGGCCGACGGCTCGACCGCCTGCGGCTGCTGGATCTACTCGGGCATCTTCGCCGGCGGCGTCAACCAGGCCCGACGCCGGAACCCAGGGGACATCCACAAGGAGGGCGGTCAGGTTTCCCCCGAGTGGGCCTGGGCGTGGCCGGCCAATCGTCGCGTCCTCTACAACCGCGCTTCCGCCGACCCCGACGGCCGCCCCTGGAGCGAGCGCAAGAAGTACGTCTGGTGGGACGAGGACGAGGCCAAGTGGACCGGGTACGACGTCCCCGACTTCCCGGTCGACAAGCGCCCCGACTACCGCCCCTCCGACGAGGCCGAGGGCATGGACGCGATCGGCGGCGATAACCCCTTCATCATGATGGCCGACGGCCGGGGCTGGCTCTTCACCCCGAGCGGCCTCCTCGACGGGCCGATGCCCACCCACTTCGAACCGCTCGAGTCACCGGTCCACAATCTCCTCTATCCCGACGTCGAGTCAGACCCGGCCGCGATCCGGTGGCGGCGTCCCGAGAACCCTGTCCACGCCACCGGCGACCCGCGCTACCCGCTCGTCGCCACGACCTTCCGCCTCACCGAGCACCACACCGCGGGCGGGATGAGCCGTACCCTGCCGTGGCTCGGCGAGCTCCAACCCGAGATGTTCGCCGAGATCGATCCGGTCCTCGCCCGCGAGCGAGGGATCGAGGACGGGGGCTGGATGACGATCGTCACCGACCGGGCCGAGATCGAGGCGCGCGCGCTCGTGACCGAGCGGATGCGGCCGCTGCGCGTCGACGGCAAGCCCGTGCACCAGGTGGGCCTCCCCTGGCACTGGGGCTACGCCGGCGGTTACCCGGGCGACTCGACCAACGACCTCGGCGCCCTGTCCGGAGACCCCAACGTCTCGATCCAGGAGTCGAAGGCCTTCACCTGTGACGTCCGTGCCGGTCGGCGCACCGGCCCCACGACCGCGCGCCTGAAGGGCGTCACCGCGGACGTGCCCCGCGTGGCGCCCAACCAAGACGACCCGGTCGCCGAGGCCCCCAAGGAGGTGGCGCCGTGAGCGCGACCGAGGCCGCCCCCACCGAGCTCGCCATCCACCGCGGCGGCGCGCGGCGGATGGGCTTCTTCACCGACACCACCACGTGCATCGGCTGTAAGGCCTGCGAGGTGGCGTGCAAGCAGTGGAACGACCTCCCCGCCGACGGGTCTCAGTTCAAGCCCGGAGGGTCGTACGACCACACGGGCGACTTATCGGCTTCGACGTGGCGCCACGTGCGCTTCGTCGAGCTCCTCGAGCCCTCGCCGAAGCTCCAGCAGGAGGCGCTCGGCGCCCTGCCCGCGATCCCGCCCGCGGGCGAGCTCCAAGGGAGTTCGGCGCCAGGCGCCCTGCCTGCCATCCCGCCCACGAGCGAACTCCCCGATCTCGTGGCCATGGCCGAGGACGTGGGCGGCAAATGGGTGTTCATGTCCGACGTGTGCAAGCACTGCACCAACGCCGGGTGCCTTGATGCGTGTCCCACGGGCGCGCTCATCCGCACCGAGTATCAGACCGTCGTCCTCCAGGCCGACGTCTGTAATGGCTGCGGCTACTGCGTGCCCGCCTGCCCCTTCGGCGTCGTCGCCCGCGACCCGATCGACGGGCGCGCCGGGAAGTGCACGCTCTGCTACGACCGGCTCGAGGACGGGCTCGAGCCCGCGTGCGCGAAGGCGTGTCCGACCGACTCGATCCAGTTCGGTCCCTACGAGGAGCTCGTCGAGCAGGCTGAGCGCCGCGTGACCGAGCTCCACCGGCGCGGGATCGAGGGGGCGTATCTCTACGGCGCCGGCGACGAGCCCGAGCACGACCTGGCCGGAGGCCTGGGCGCGTTCTTTCTGCTCACCGAGGCGCCGGAGCGCTTCGGCCTCCCCGCCCAGGCCGACTCGCCGATCCAGGAGAACCTGTTCGCCGCCACGGCGGCAGCCGTCGGCGCCGGGCTCCTGGCCGCGGCCGCCGCCGCGGTGACCTTCGCAACCGCGCGCAGGGGACGGCAGTGAGCGAGGACGGCGAGAGCCAGACCCGCGATATGACGCCCGCGCTCGGCACCCGGGGCGGGCCCGGTCCGTGGCGGCGAGCCGTCGAGGGGAGTCGAGTGGCGCTCGCGCGGCCCGGTTGGGCGGACGCCGGCTGGTCCTACCTCTTCGGCCACGACACGCGCTACGCCGAGACCGAACCTGACCCCGCGGCGGTGGCGGCCGCGAGCCTGCGCATGCGCACCGCGACGAGCCCGCAGCCCGTGCTCGGGCCGGTCATCCATCCGTCGGTGTGGACGTGGGAGGTGGCGCTGTACTTCTGGTTCGGGGGGATCGCCTCCGGAGCCTCGTTCGCCGCCCTGGCCGCCGACATCGCCGGCGACGAGGCGTCGGCGCGGGTGGCGCGCAAGGTCGCGCTGGCCACGGTGATGCCCGCTCCCGTGCTCCTCATCGCCGACCTCGGGCGACCGGCACGCTTTCTCAACATGCTGCGGATCTTCAAGCCGCGCTCCCCCATGAACATGGGCGCCTGGTGCCTGACCGCCTTCAGCGCCGCGGGTGCGGGCGCCGTCGGGGCGGACCTGATCGGGGCGGACCTGATCGGGGCGCGCCGCGCCGGTCGAGCCTTGGGGGCAGCGCAAGCCTTCCTCGGCTCCTACCTCGGGTC
>JAXDGF010000242.1:0-7391 GCA_034665165.1 Solirubrobacteraceae bacterium
GGCCCGTGCTAGCGTCCCGCCTCGTTCGGTCGCTCGCGGTCTTCGTCGGGCGGCAAAAGCAGGTGCAGGCGCGGCGGAATCGCTGGAGCGAACCTCCGGGCAAGGCGCACTACAGGCCACGGAGGAATTCCACGTGCCAACCGGAACGGTCAAGTGGTTCAGCGACGAGAAGGGTTTCGGGTTCATCACGCCCGATGATGGCAACCGCGACCTCTTCGTCCATCACAGCGGCATCAACTCGGACGGCTATCGATCCCTCGCCGAGGGCACCAAGGTGTCCTACGAGGAAGAGGCCGGTCCCAAAGGCCCCAAGGCCGTAAACGTCACGAAGATCTAGAAAGGGCCGCAAGGGCTTCCAGCGCCCGGGAGTTCGGGGCACATGTCGGCACGTCCGCCCGAGCCCACGACCGAACTCCCAATGGAATTCGCCTCTGGCGAATTCCACCGCCTCTGGCGAATTTCACGATGGCTGACTGGGTCACGATCTCCTCACTGGCGACCGCCGGGGGGACGCTGGTGCTCGCGGTCGCCACCTTCAGCTCGGTCCGGTCGGCCAACCGCACCGCGCGTGCCGCCGAGCGCTCGCTGCTCGTCGGGCTGCGGCCGGTCCTCATCCCCTCGCATGAAGATGATGCGGTCGACCACGTCCGCTTCGGCGACGACCACCGGATCGAGATCCCCGGCCACGGTGGCGTGGTCGAGGTCGCGGGCGGGCGCGTGTACATGGGGGTCGGCCTGCGCAACGCTGGTTCTGGCCTCGCGGTCATCCATGGCTGGTACGCCCGCCCGTATGAGCAGGGAGTCCAGCACGTGCCGGCCGACGTGACCGCTTTCCACACCCAGCAGCTCGACCTCTACATCCCCGCGGGAGGGGACGGATACTGGCAGGGCGCGGTTCGCGACGAGACCGACGAGCAGCACGCGCTGCTCTCGGCTGCGGCCCGAGACGGGGGGCGGGTCGTGATCGACCTCATGTATGGCGACCACGAGGGCGGCCAGCGGTCGATCGTGCGCTTCGCGCTTGTCGCGGACGAGCCCGGAGGCCCACGCCTGGCGAACGTGCTTCGCTACTGGAGCGTCGATGGCGACGAACCGCGCGAGCGAGAGTAGGCCTAGTCGGCGTTGCGGCGTTGCGGCGTTGCGGGGTTGCGGGGTTACGCGAGGGCGCGCGGTTACGCGAGGGCGCGCGGTTGCGGGGTCGCGGCGACGGCCGCGTGAGCGTTGAAGGCGCGATCCTGTCCGGTATCCGGAAACAACTGCGCCTTCAACGCTGCCCCGCGCCACGCCCGCACAGCGGACGACTTCCCGCGGCCCCACCGGTCGCCCCACGGTCGCCCCACGGGGCGCTCCTCGACAGCGGCTAACCTCGAAGGAGCATGCGCGCCCCCGATGTCGAACTGCTGTGGTGGGAAGGCTGCCCCTCGACGCAGCGGGCCCTCGCCGACCTCCGCGAGGCGCTGAGCGCGACCGGCCTCGACCCGGACTCGGTGCGCATGCGCGAGATCGAGACCGATGCCGAGGCAGAGGAGGCGGCCTTTCTGGGCTCGCCCACCATCCTCATCGACGGCGATGACGTCGTTCCCACCGGCGAGGGGGAGCCCGCGGGGCTGAGCTGCCGCGTCTATCGCCGTCGCGACGGGCGCATCTCGCCCACTCCCGACCCCGAAGACGTCCGTGAGGCGCTGCTCCGGGCGTCGAGCACCGTTAAGGAGGACGTACCTAGATGACGCTCGCGATAGGCGCGCAAGCGCCGGAGTTCGAACTGCCCGACACCGACGGGATCCCGCGCGCCCTCGCCGACGGCGAGGCGACGACGGCGACGGTGATCGTCTTCACCTGCAACCACTGCCCCTACGCCCTCGCCTGGCACGACCGCATCGCACGCGCCGCCCGCGACTACGCGGACCAGGGCGTGCGCTTCCTCGCCATCAATCCCAACGACGCCGACCGCTATCCCCGCGACTCATACGAGGCCATGCGGCAGCGCGTCGAGCGCGACCGCGATGCGTGGCCGATGCCCTACCTCCACGATTCGACCCAGGCCGTGGCCCGCGCTTACGACGCCAAGACGACCCCCGATGTCTTCGTCGTCGACGGCTCGGGCCGTCTCCGCTACCGCGGCGCGCCGGACGCCGATTACGAGGACGAGGGCCAGGAGGCCGCCTGGCTGCGCGGCGCTCTCGACGCCCTCCTCGCCGGGCGCGACCCAGAGCGCGCCGAGACCCGCCCCGTCGGCTGCTCGATCAAGTGGAAGCCGTAGGCGCCCGAACCTAGGCGACGAAGCCGCCGGCCGGGTCGAGCGGGAGCCCGTGGCCGTTCCACTCGAGGAGGCCGCCCTCCATGTTGTGGGCGTCGTATCCCGCGGCCTGAAACGCCTGCGCGGCCATCGCCGAGCGCGAGCCGCTGCGGCAGTAGAAGACGACCGAACGCTCCCGATCGATCTCGCCCGCGCGCTCATTTAGCTCGCCGAGCTCGATCAGCTTGGCGCCCGCGATCCGCCCCGCCGCCCACTCCTCGGGCTCGCGGACGTCGATGAGCTGGATCTCCCCGCGCGCGAGGAGCGTGGCCACCTCGTCGGGGGTGTAGTCCGCGTCCATGCCCGGAGCTTAGTGCCCCCGTTCGCAAATACGACCGAGAACACTCAGTGAGCGGGCGACGTCGCACCCGTCCGCTACGGCGCGTAATGCAAGTTTGCGTACGTCTTGAAAGCGTCGCTGACCCGCTGCCGATGTTGACTACGACACAAAGGTCTTCTTTCCTGCGTGCCGAATATCCATAACGTCAATCGACAATCGCATCGGTCCGCGGAAACCGGTAGTCTGCCGCACCGCCAACTGAATACCCAGCCGAATCCCCGTTCGCCTTTGCGTTCGGGGAGCGGGGGACCCAATGGAGCCTGCCCACAGGCTCTCATGGGGCGAATCGCCGCAGGACGCGGCGTAGCGCAAGCTCTTTCAGCGCGAGCCCGGCAGCTAACCCCGTAGGCACCCGAAAGAGAAGGGTCGTCTTCGTTGCTCATATCCCCCCGCTCGACGTATTCCCGGTTCCGCCGTGTCTACGTTGCCGCGGCCTTTTTGGCCCTCGTGGCGCTCGGACTCCCCGCCGCGGCGCTCGCCGCTCGGTCCTTCGGGAGCCGGGTCCTGCAGCAGGGCATGACGGGCAATGACGTCAAGACGCTCCAGAAGTTCCTCACCATCGCGGGCTTGAAGACGCCGGTAGTGGGCTCGTTCGGCCCCATCACCGCCAGCAACGTGCGCCGCTTCGAGGCCGCACACAAGCTCCCGGTCGACGGCGTCGTCAGCCGGCCTGTCGCGCGTGAGCTTCAAGCCGTGGTCGAGGACCAGACGAACGGCAGAGCCGCGTCCGGTGGCGGTGGCGCCTCCGTCAACCCGATGGCCCCACCCCCGAGCGCTCCCGCGCCCACGACGCTCACCCCGGTCGGGACGGGTCTGTTCGGTGGTCGCGTGCTCCAGATGGGGATGCGCGGCCCCTCGATCCGCGGGATGCAGGAGTATCTCTCGGCGGCGGGCTTCCCGGTCACGGCCGACGGCAGCTTTGGCTCGAGCACGCAGAAGGCCGTGATGGCGTTCGAGACCTCGAAGACCATGGCGGCGGATGGGATCGTGAAGCTGGCCGTGGCGAACGCCCTGCGCGCGACGGTAGCCGCGCTTGACGCCAACAACACCGGCGCGACCGCCGTGATCGCGCCGAACGGGCTCGCGGTGGCGCCCGTCAACGCCCCCCCGGTGGTCAAGGAGGTCATCGCCGCGGCCAACGTGATCGCGACCCTGCCCTACATCTACGGCGGCGGGCACGGCACCTGGACCGACACCGGATACGACTGCTCGGGCTCGACCAGCTTTGCCCTCCACGGCGCCGGACTGCTCTCGGCACCGGAGGATTCGGGCGAGCTCGAGTCCTACGGCGAACCCGGCCCCGGGGCGTGGATCACGCTCTACGCCAACGCGGGTCACGTGTACATGAACGTCGCCGGGCTGTGGTTCGACACCGCGGCGCAGAGCACGAGCAACGGCAACGATCGCTGGTCCGCGACGCGGATCTCGCCCACGTCGGGATTCATCGTGCGGCACCCAGGCGGGCTGTAGCTCTCCGGGCGCGGGCTCCCCGCGCGCCCCGCCGGTAACAAGCCCGGCCGCCCCGCGCGCACGGCCGGTAAAAGCCCAGGCTCGACCCCGAGTAGGATCCCGCTCCCATGAGCGCGGTGGCCGAGCTCTACACGATCCCCGAGGAGCATCGCGAGTTTCGCGACACGATCCGCCAGATCGCGCGGGAGCGGATCGCTCCGCGCGCGGCCGAGATCGACGAGCGGGCCGAGTATCCCCACGACCTGCGGGCGCTGCTCTCCGAGCAGGACATCCTCGGCCTGCCCTTCGACACCGAGCACGGCGGGACGGGCACGGGGACGCTCATGCTCAACATCGCGATCGAGGAGATCGCCAAGGCGTGCGCCTCGACGGCCTTGATCCTGATGGTGCACGAGCTGGGGACGCTTCCGATCAAGCTCTTCGGGACCCAGGAGCAGCAGCAGCGCTTCCTGCCCCGCTGCGCGACCGGCGAATGGAGTCCGGCCTTCGCCCTCTCGGAGCCTGACGCCGGCTCTGACCCAGGGGGGATGCTCACGCGCGCCGTCTGCGAAGGCGACGAATGGGTCATCGACGGATCCAAGAACTGGATCACCAACCTCGGTATCGCCGACTTCTACGTCGTCTTCGCCGTCACCGACCGCGAGGCCGGCCACTCACGCGGCATCACCGCCTTCATCGTCGAGGCCGATCGCCCCGGCTTCAGCATCGGCAAGCTCGAGCACAAGCTCGGTATTCGCGGCTCGCCTACGGGCCAGCCCATCTTCGACGACGTCCGCGTGCCGGTGCAGAACGTCATCGGCACGGTCAACGAGGGCTTCAAGGTCGCGATGGCGACGCTCGACCGCTCCCGCCTCGGGGTCGCAGCCCAAGCGCTCGGCATCGCTCAGGGGGCGACCGATTACGCGGCCGCGTACGCGCGCGAGCGGCGCCAGTTCGGCCAGCCGATCAACACCTTCCAGGCCATCCAGTTCAAGCTCGCGGACATGGAGACCGAGTGCGCCGCCGGCCGCGAGCTCCTCTACCAGGCGTGCGCCAAGGTCGACCGCGCCGACGCCGACCTCGGCAAGTACTCGGCCATGGCCAAGCTCTTCTGCTCCGACCTCGCCATGCGCGCCACGGTCGAGGCGGTCCAGGTCCTGGGCGGCTACGGTTATGTGAAGGACTACCCGGTGGAACGGATGATGCGAGACGCCAAGATCACCCAGATCTACGAGGGCACGAACGAGATCCAGCGTGTCGTCATCGCCCGCACGATGAGATAGCGATGGCCGGCCCACCCTCGACCCCGCGCCGCATCCTCCTCTCGGCGCTCGGGGCTCTCATCATCGGGCTCGGCGGGGTGAGCCTGATCTTCGGCTTCAGCACCAACAGCGCGGTCCGCATCCTCCAGGCGCTGGCCGTGTTCGGCGCCGGCGCGGCCATCATCGGGGGCGCCGCCGTGCTCGTCATGCTCAAGCTGGCCGGCTGGCGCGATCCCGTCTCCGAGGAGGAGTTCGACGCCATCGTCGAGCGCGCCGAGCGGCTCGCGGCCGAGGGGCGCTGGGGCGCGGGCGCGGACGAGCTCACCTCCGGCCCGGACGTCGACGTCGACGTCGAGGATTTCTTCGACCCGCACAACGACGAGGACTTCAAGGCCCTCGTGCGCGCCGCCGTCGACGACCTCCCACTCGAGTTCCACCGTGCGCTCGAGCACGTCGCCCTCGTCATCTCCGACGGCGGCCGCCAGCGGCGGGCCTACGGCCTCTACGAGGGCGACACGGTGGCTCGCGACTTCTTCCACGACCGAATCGTCATCTTCCGCGACACACTCCTGCGCGACTTCGGCCACGATCCGGCCCTGCTCCGGGCCCAGGTGACCCGCACCGTACGCCACGAGCTCGCCCATCACCTCGGGTGGGACGAGGAGGGCGTGCGGGGACTGGGGCTGTGATGCCTGAGGCCGTGATCGTCGACGCCATCCGCACCCCGATCGGGCGGGCCCTGAAGGGATCGCTGCGCGCCGTCCGCGCCGACGAGCTCGCGGCCATCCCGATCCGCGCCCTGATCGAGCGCAACCCCGGCGTCGACTTCGCCGAGACCGTCGACGTGCTCATGGGCGCCGCGTCGGGGATCGGCGAGCAGGGCTACAACGTCGGGCGCAACGCCGCTCTCCTCGCGGGCCTCGATCACCACGTCCCCGGGTGCACGGTGAACCGCTTCTGCGCCTCCTCGCTGATGACGATCCGGATGGCCGCGCACGCGATCAAGGCCGGAGAAGGCGATCAGTACATCGCCGCCGGCGTCGAAGCCGTCTCGCGCGCCGGTCTCGGGGCCGGGATGATGGAGGAGGCGAAGAACCCGCTCCTCGACGGGTCCGAGGGCTCGCTCTACGACGTCTACATCCCGATGGGCCTCACGGCCGAGAACGTCGCCGAGCGCTGCCACGTGACGCGCGAGGAGCAGGACGGGTGGGCGCTCATCTCGCAGACGAGGGCCGTCGCGGCCCAGGAATCGGGGCATTTCGACGCCGAGATCGTGCCCGTGACCGTGCCCGCCCACCGCGACACCGACGCCGAAGGCAACGAGATCGAGGTCGCCGAGACGGTCGTGACCAAGGACGACGGTCCGCGGCCCGGAACCACGCTCGAAGGCCTGGCCAAGCTCCGGCCGGCATTCAAGCCCGACGGGACGGTCACGGCCGGCAACGCGTGTCCGCTCAACGACGGCGGCGCGGCCACGCTCGTCATGTCGGAGGAGAAGGCGAGGAGCCTCGGGCTCGAGCCCAGGGCGCGGATCGTCGCCTCCACGGTCGCCGCCATCCGCCCCGAGATCATGGGCCTGGGCCCGATTCCCGCCATCCGCTCCCTCCTCGAAGCCACGGGCATGACGATCGACGACGTCGACATCGTCGAGATCAACGAAGCCTTCGCGGCCCAGATCATCCCGTGCAAGCAGGAGCTCGGCATCCCCGACGAGAAGCTCAACCCGTTCGGCGGCGCCATCGCCCTCGGGCACCCATTCGGGATGACCGGCGCCCGCATCATGACCACGCTGATCCACGGGCTCGAGACGCTCCACGGCACGTTCGGGATCGAGTCGATGTGCGTGGCCGGGGGGATGGGGCAGGCGATGCTCGTTGAGCGGCTGGGGTAGCGCTGCTAGCGCAGCGTTCTCGCGAGCTGTGACGGGCTGACAAAAAGTCACCCTCGGCGGCGGAACGGCTACCGCGGCGGCATCCTCAATGCTCCGTCGAGCCGGATCACTTCGCCGTTCAGCATCTCGTTCTCGACGATGTGCGCCGCCAGG
>JAXDGF010000243.1:0-2585 GCA_034665165.1 Solirubrobacteraceae bacterium
CTCGACGATTCCTGTCGACCTCGACCTCGACATCGAGCCGGACTTGCGGCTCCCCGCCCCGATCGAGATCGGTGCGTACTTCGTCGCCTCGGAGGCCCTGGCCAACGCGACGAAGCATGCGCAGGCATCGCGGATCGAGGTCTCGCTCGCTCCGTGCGATGGGATCCTGCTGCTGTCGATTCGTGACGACGGCGTCGGTGGCGCGGATGCGGCGCGTGGTTCGGGCCTCGTCGGCCTGACCGACCGGGTCGAGGCGCTCGGTGGGACGATCGACATCGAAAGCGCGCCGGGCGGAGGAACCTCGCTTGTCGCCACGCTGCCGCTCGAGGTCGAGGCGACAAAGGGCCCACCCCGCGCGCCGGAGTAGGTGACGCGGGGCCGTGTCCGTCGGATCGACAGCGCGGCTGCGAACGGCAATGGCGCTTGCTCGGCCGCTGGGGAAACGGCTTGGCAGAGGCGGGCAGCAGGAGGTCGGCCTGGTCATCGCGCTCGTTTTGATCGGCGTCTACTTCACGTGGCGCAACGGTGTCTTCCTCAGCCTCGAGAACCTCGGCAACATCGCCGAGCAGAGCACCCTGCTCGGCCTACTGGCCGTCGGGATGACCTTCGTCGTTGTCTCGGGGCAGTTCGACCTCTCCGTCGGCTCGATGTTCGGGCTCTCGGCGATCGTCTTCGCCGTCGCGCTCGAGGCGGGCTGGAACGTCTGGCCGGCGGCCCTCGCCGGCATCGCCGCCGGAGCGGGAATGGGTCTGACCAACGGCCTCCTCTCCGTCCTCCTCCGCGTCCCCGTGATCATCATCACGCTGGGAACGCTCAGCATCTACCGGGGCACCTCCTACTGGATCTCGGACGGCTTCCCGGTCTCGAACTGCGGGCAATCGTCGGGGCTCTTCAAGTTCGGTCAAGGCGAGCTCGTCCCCTGGCCCTCGGCGCTGGACTGGATTCCCGACCTCGTCCTCGCCCTCGCCGGCGTGACACTGCTCGGGCATCTGCTCCTCAGCCGAACCGCCTTTGGTCAGCACGCCTACGCGCTCGGAAGCAACCGGCGCGCGGCCCAGCTCGCCGGCGTGCGCGTCAACCGCGTGCACGTGCGCGTGCTCACGCTCCTCGGGCTGACGGCAGGAATCGCCGGCGTGCTCGGCGTCGCTCAGGCGGGCAGCGCCGATCCCAACGGAGGTGTCGGCTACGAGCTCGACGTCATCGCCGGTGTGATCATCGGCGGCGCCGCCATCACCGGAGGGCGAGGGAGAGTCCTCGCCTCGTTGCTCGGGATCTTGCTCATCGGCGAGGTTCGCAACGGTCTTGTGATCAGCGGGGTCTCTCTCTATGGTCAAGTCATCGTCAGCGGCGTGCTCGTCGTGGCCGCGGTAGCGGTCGACCGTCTCATCACGGGCCGGGGCGAGCGGCATGTCTCGTTGAGACAGGAGGTTGCGCACGGCGTCAGGCGGCTGACTCGGAGGCTGCAGAATCTCAAGCCGAGGTCTTCGCGACGGAGTCCGCGACCTAGCCCGAAGGAGGAAGAGCGATGAACCACCTGCTGAGACGGCGGCCCAGCAGGCGCACGCCCCGCAACCGCGTGCTCGTCGCGGGGCTCGCCGTCGTCGCGCTCGCGGTCGCCGCCGCAGCGACTGCGGCTGCCGAGCCGAGGCAAGCCTCGAAGGACAAGGTCAAGATGACCTTGATCATTCCCGAGCTCGCCAACCCGTTCTACGTTCCGGGCGAGAAAGGGGCGCGGCGCGCCGCCAAGAAGTACGCGGTCGATCTGCAGATCGTGGGCACGCAGCAGTTCGATGTCCACCAACAGATCGCGCTCTTCGACGACGCGCTGACTGCAGGGACGCAGGCGATCCTTGCCGTGCCGGGCGACCCGAGGACGCTCGACAACGAAATCGCAAAGGCAAAGGCGAAGGGCGTCTACGTCGGCACCGTCTTCCTCGATGCCCCCGCGTCGAAGCGCGACTTCTTCGTCGGTCATGACGTCGTCGGTGAAGGGCGCGAGCAAGGGAAGCGGGTCCTTCAAGCCTTGCATCGACGGGGCGCAAGCGGAGTCGTGCGGGCAATCATCACGACCTGCGCTCCCGGATCGACCGGCCAGGAGGGCCGCCGCACGGGCTTCGTACAGGTCGTGACGAGACAGAACCCGTACAAGGCCACGTTCCAGGTCGAGATCGTCGCCTACCTGAACGCGACCGGAGAGCCGGCCAAGAGCTTGGCCAACACCCAGAACCTCGTGCTCGCGCATCCGGACGTCAAGGTCATCTATCCCATGTGCGCGGTCAACACGCTGAGCGCCGGCCAAGTCGTCAAAGCGAAGAACCGCAAGGACATCATCATCGCCGGACACGATTGGCTTCCTCAGACGCTCGACCTGATCGAGCAGGGTTGGATCCCGTGGTCGGTCGGCGAGGACCCCTATGGCAACGTCTTCAAGACGGTGCAGTGGCTGGCGCAGGGCGTTCGCGGCACCAAGCCGGTGCCGCACGGGCGCTTCATCACGAGGACGATCCTCGCCACCAAGGCCAACGTGGACCAGATCCGCAAGTCGCCGAATGCTTCGGGGTAGCCCGCCCGCAACGGCGCTCCTC
>JAXDGF010000244.1:0-8380 GCA_034665165.1 Solirubrobacteraceae bacterium
CACGACGCCGGGCGGCGGGACAACCACGACGCCGGGCGGCGGGACGGTCACGACGCCGGGTAGCGGGACAACGGCGCCCGGTGGCACGGGCAAGACGTCCGACACTGGCCTCCAGCGTGCCCTTCGCGCGCAGAGGTTGCGCGCGAAGGCGTTCCGTCGATGCATGAGCAAAGCGGAACGCCGACCAAGACATCGGCGAGCAGCTGCCCGTGCGCGGTGCGTGAGAGGGTACCGTCGGACCCCCGGACGGATCCGCCACCTCACCGCGCGAGCGCTCTCGAGCACGCGGATCAAGCTGTCGTTCACGGCGCCGGGCACCGACGGACACCGCCCGCCTGCCGCAAGCTCCTACCTGATCGCGCAGACGACAACGCCGATCCGCACCACGCGCGCGTTTCTCGCCGCACCCGTGCTCTGTTCGGGACGCTGCCCGTTCGCGGTCACCACGGTCGGGACGACCCTGAACCTGACGATCACCCACCTGCGTCCAGGCACCACCTACTACTACACCGTCGCCGCGCGCGACAACGTCACCGGCACTCGCGGCCGGCGGAGCGCAGCGATCCGCGTGCGGACCCGTCGCTGAGCACGAGCCCGATCAACGCCAGCCCGCAGAGGGCGGCGGCCAGGCCGCCGTAGCGAAGCGCATCCTTGGCGGCGCCGGGGAGTCGGGTCGCCCCGCGGACGGCGATCGCCGCGTCTGCGAGGTCCTGCTTCTGGGTCGCGGGCGTGCCCGCCCTGGTGTCGGTCCACACCGCCAGCGCCGCGCGATCGTCCGAGATCAGGCCGAGGCGGCTGCCGAGGTCTGGTATCCCCTCGCGCGCGCCGTAGCCGATCTTCGAGGAGAACGGTCGGCTCGAGAGCCGCACCGGCGAGGTGAAGCTCCGGCCGTGGTCGAACGAGGACTGGAGCGAGACCTCGTTCATCACGTTGTGCGGGTCGGCGCTGCGATCGTAGTAGAGGACGTCGAGGCGTCCATGAGGCGCGACCGCGAGCTTCGGCCGGTATCTCCAGGATCCAGGGTTGATGCCGGTCTGGTTGACGCGCGTCGCCTCGCTCCATCTTGCCGTACCGGGGTTCAGCGTCCACAGCCACACGTTGGTGTCGCCCAGGCGGCCGTCCTCGGTGGCAGCGTAGACGCGGCCGCTGCCGTCGACGGCGACCGAGGGGAACGGAGCCTCGAAGGGGATGAACCTGACGATCGGAGTGATGCGATCGTTCACCACCGACTCCGCCCAGTGAACGCCGCCGTCCTGCGAGCGGGCCAGCACAAGCCTGTAGTACCCGGCGTACGGCGGACCGCCGAGACCGTGGTCGGCCGCCTCGTAGTCGAGATCGTCGTTGCCGAGATCCATGTAGACCACGTAGAGCGTGCCGTCGCGCCCGACGACAGGATCGGGCGAGACGGCGCGCTGGAGGACCGGGCTGTTGACCTGCGTCGGCCGCGACCAGTTCGTGCCGCCGTCGTCGGAGCGCACGGCCACGATCGGGTTTCCGGGCACGGCGTACCCGAGGTTCTTGGTGACCAGACCTTGAACCCACGTCATATACACGCGGTCCGGCCGGATCGGGTCCGCCGCGAGGCGTACCTGGAACGTTTCTCGGCCGGCCACGCGGATGGGGGAGGAGAGCGTGCGCCCACCATCGCTGGACTTCGACAGCCAGAGGGCATTGGGGCTGTTGCCGTTGCCCGCAAGGGTGACGAACGACAGATACAGCGTGCCATCGGACGAGAAGGCGACATCGGGCGCGAAGCACTTGGCTTCCTGCCCCGGGGGCGCCGGGATCGGCGTCTGCGACCAGCTCGCGCCGCCGTTGTCGGTCACGTCCAGCGCGCAGGAGTAGAAGGGCGTGTCGATCCGACTCGAGACCGCCAGGTTCGCCGGGCGAACGGGGTTCTGGACGAGCGTCGGCGAGTTGTAGGCTCGGATGTCACCCGGGTTTTCCGCCGACGACGGCAAAACCGGGGCGTCGTGTCCGGCCAGGCGGACCGTCGGGCTCCGATCGAAGGCTCCGGACAGCGCCACGCCGGCGCCGCCCACGACCAGCAGCGACAATCCGAACGCCACCAAGAGCCGCCGGTCAATCCGCGGCACACGGTCGCGGCGGGTCGATGTCACTCCCGCAGGAGGTTCGCCGGAGGCGGCCTCCAGCGAACCCCTAGCGTTCATCCACCTGCTAGCTCCGCGTGCGCGCTCCGGCGCCGGCCGCCGCGCGGCGGCGCGTCACGACCAGGTACGCGCCTCCACCTGCGAGGCCGATCAGACCGAGACCAAGGATCACCACACCTGCGAGCACCGACGAGCTGAGTCCGGCCGTCTGACCGCCGGCCGCCGCGGGCGCGGATACGATCGACGGGCTGGCGCCAGCCTGCACGCCGCTCCAGATGTCGCTGGTGGCGCTGGCCGCCGACGGGGATCTCGAAGGTGCCGAGCTCGCGAATACGAGCTGCTTACCGCTCTGCGACAGCCCGCCCGTCTTACCGTGGATCCGCGCGGCGAACGCGCCCTGACCGTTAATGTTCCCGGCCGCCGATGAATGCCGTGTCGGCGCGATCGTGGCCGACGCCGGCGCGGCGGAAACCGCCGGCGCCGCGGAGGCGATGACAGTCGGCTGGACCGTGCCCGACCCGACGCTGCTGGGCGTGCCCTGGCTGCGGCGGCTTTGAGATCCGGCCGAGGCGCCACTGGTCACGCGTGCCGCAGACCCGCTCGCGACCGCCGAAACGCTTGACCCGGACGCCGACGGGCTAGCGGCGGCGGCACCGCTGCTCGTGCCTGTCACGGCCCCTGGAGCCGGAGCTGACGACACTGGGGCGGAGCTGCCGGCCGCGGTCGGCGCCGACGCGGGTGGCACCGCCGAGGGGGTGGGCGGGGGGGTTGGATTGGGCGCGGGCAACCCGGGCGTCGCCGGCGTCCCGAACGAAGGCGATCCGCACGCCCACGCAACGCTCGCCACGGCCAGCCCTACACAACAGACGGACAGTACGGCGATCACATTTAGGCGACTGTGCCGGCCCACTTCCTCACCACCCTCGCATCGATCGTGCAGTAAGGGCTGACAATACCAGTCCTATATGCGTCGGGCAACTAAGCGACACGCTTCTACTCGCTGGGACTTCGTCGTCGCCCGGCGTCAGCTCAAGGCGGGCGTCGCGAGCTGATCGGCGAGCTCGACGATGGCCTTTACGCCGGGAGACTCGGGGTCGACGTCGAACGGCGCGAGCCCGTCGCGATCGGCGCGGGCGATCACGGGATCCTCGGGGACGACGATGAGCTCGTGCTCGGGCAGGGCGTCCCGGATCGCCTCGAGGTCGGCGGGCTCGCGGATACGGTTGGCGATGACGACGACGCGCGCGCGGCTCGCGCCGATGGCGGCGGCGCGGCGGGCGACATCGATCCCCTTGGCGCTGGGCTCAGCGACGACGACGAGGACGTCGAGCTGCCCGGGCTGGACGCGGACCACGGTCCCGAGTCCTGCCTCCATGTCACAGAGGACGATCCTTCCGTTGCTCTCTAGTTCCCCGAGCAACTGCTCGGGCGACATTCCGCATCAGGTTCAGCCGGGGTCGTACTGATCGATGCGCGTGACGACGACGAGCCGCACGCCGTCGGGAGCATCGGCTCCGAAGGCCTCGACCATTCCTTCGGCCGTGGGCTGATGCTCCTCCTCGCCGTCGTCGAGGGCTTGGCGGACCGAGATCAGCTCCTCGGTGCGCTCCGGTCCGACCCCAAGTGAGATCCCGAGCATCGGGTTGGCGTCGGCGTCGAGGGCGAGGACCGTGTGACCGGCGCGCCCCAGGGCGCGTGCGAGGGTGCCCGAGACCGTCGTCTTGCCCGCTCCGCCCTTGCCGGCGACGGCGATCTTCATGCCGCCTGCCTCTGCGGTTCCACGCGCTCCTCGAGTGTGTCGGCGAAGGCCTCGATCGCGCGTACGGCGGGGGAGTGCGGTGCGTAGTCGATGGGAGCAAGGCCGGCGCGCTCAGCGATCGCGAGCTCGCGATCGGCCGGGATCACGGCGACGATTTCCTGGCCGAGCATCTGCTCGATGGCCCGGAGGTCGCCGGCGTCAGTCACCTTGCTCGCCACGGGAAGGACGGTGGCGCCCGGGCTGCTGTTCAGGATGGCCATGATGCGGCGAGCAGTGAGCGCGGACTTCCACGATGGCTCGACCATGAGCACGAAGGTGTCGGCATACGGGGCCCAGCGGTACGCGACCTGGCGCGGACCGGCGGGAAGATCTCCGATGATCGTCCACTTGTGGAACGAGCGGCTACGCGAGAGGCGATGGATGACCTGATAGTAACCGTTGATTGACCCCATGATCGCGGGCCGTCCCTCGGTGTCGAGCTTGCCGCATTGCAGGTGGCGGACGCCGTCCGGGGCCAGGACCGAGTAGCGCTCGATGGCGCGCACGGGTCCGATTCCCTTGCGCAGCCGCCACCGGCCCTGCTCGTTCTTCTCGACGGCGTCGGTGAGCATGGCGGCCGAGTTGGGGCCGAGGCCGAGGCTGAGCGCGAGCCCGGGCATCATGTCCGAGTCCAGGGTCAGAACTTCGCGCCCGCGGCGCGCGAGCACGCGCGCGAGCGTCCCGGCCATCACAGACTTGCCCGAGCCGCCCTTTCCGATCACCGCGATGTGCACGGCTTCGATACTACTCAGGCTGGTGGTGGATCAGCACCTAGATGTCGATCGCACACAGCGGCGCTCGACGGGGTATCGTTCGGCGACGATGGCGACATATGAGAAGTGATGGGTAATCCCGTCGTTCATTTCGAGGTGCACAGCAGACACAGCGCCGGGCTGCGCACCTTCTATTCCGACCTCTTCGGATGGAAGCTCGGGGTCGTGCCCGACGGCAGCTACGCCCTAGTCGACACCGATGCTGGCGGCGCCGGCATCAGAGGCGGGATCGCGCAGCCGGCGCACAACGTCACCGGCGTGATGTTCTACATCCAGGTGCCGGACATCGACGCACATCTGGCGCGGATCACGGACGCGGGCGGATCGGTGCTCATGGAGCGCACCGAGTCCGGCCCGATCACGACCGCGATCTTCGCCGATCCCGACGGTAACGCGGTGGGTCTGGTCGAGGGGTAGCGTGGACGGCAGCAGCGCCCACCTCACGCTCCTCGGCGCACTGTCATCCCCGTCTTCGACCCCGTGGCCAGAGCCTGCTTGTTGATGGCGCTCGGGAGTCCGCCGCCAAGCCCGCCGGGCGTGTAATACCACTGGTCGAAGGCGCTCTTGCGGTAGACGGTGAAGAGCGTCGAGTAATAGAGGGGGAGGGCGGGGAGGTCGGCGGCGATGATGTGCTGCATGCGCGCGATCATCTGCTTGCGCTCGGCCGCGTCGGCGGTGATGAGCTGGGCGTCGGCGAGGCGGTCGAACTCGGGGTTGACGTATCCCTGCGCGCCTTCGAGGCGTCCTTTGATGTGCGAGGAGTAGTACCCCCGCAGGGTGTCGGGGTCGGCGTTGGGGGACGCTCCCTGGGGCCCGGGGTACAGGGTCAGGGCGAGGGCGTCGGCGTCCTGCTGGGCGAGGCTGAAGAGGGTGGGGAGGTCGACTGCCTTGACGCTGACCTCCACTCCGATCGTGTGCAGGGCGGGGATGAGGAGGTCGATGACAGGGGGAATGGGCGCGTTCCCGGTGAGAATCTGAAAGCTCAGCGGCCGTCCGCGCGGGGCCAGGCGTGTCGCGCCCGCGCTCGGCCGCCGGTAGCCCGCGCTGTCGAGTAGGCGGTTGGCGCCGGCCGGGTCGTAGGGGTACTGCTGGACGGCGACGTAGTACGGGTGGGTGGGGGGGAGGAACCCGGGGTTGCCCGGCTCGCCGTTCGGCCCCACCAGGCGCGAGACGAAAGCCTTGCGATCGAGGGCCATGGCGCACGCTCGGCGGAAGCGCACGTCGGCAGACGCGATGGGGCCACGGGCGCCCGGTCCCTGCTACCACGATGGTCTCGTACCACGTCCCGTCGCCGCGCCACCGCGAGCCGGGAGCCGTTGGCCGCCGCTGCCCCGTGATGCGTTTTCATCGTATGTCGATGAATTCGCAGCACGCCCCCCCACGCCGCGCCCGCCGACGCGCGCCCCCCCGACCCGCCCGCGCGCGGGCCCGCTCGCACCATGACTGGTACCGGAATTCGCACACCGTCCCCTGGCGGCGGCGGTCCCGGCGCGCAGGGCCGGTCCGTGGTCGGCCTGTCCGCGCCTCGGCGGGTCCGCGAGTTTTCCCGGGTGACCGCCGCGTCTGTGCCGCCTCGTGGGCCGGGCGGTCGCGCGACGCCGCAGCTCGCCGCGGAGGCGGCAGGCCCGCGCGGCCGGGGGCGTAGACTCCGGGGGCGATGGACGAGCTCGGCGGAGGAACCGACGCATGGGGAGTGCGATGAGGACTACTGGTGTCACGAGTTCCCAGAGGACGCAGCGGGATGCCTCGAAGAGAGCAGCGGACGTGTCGTCCGCTGATTCTCTGCCGTCGGCGCTCCCAAAGAAGTTCGTGCGCCCGGCTCTGATGTTGCTGCTGCTGGAGCAGCCCGCGCATGGGTATGAGTTGCTCGATCGCCTGCAGCAGCTCGGGTTCCGCCGCTCCGATCCGGGCGGCCTGTATCGGACCCTGCGCTCGCTCGAGCACGCCGGGCTCGTGCATTCCTCCTGGGAGCAGTCCACGGCGGGACCGGACCGGCGCACCTACGAGCTCACGCGCGCCGGCCGCGAGGACCTCCACGCCCACGCGAAGGCGCTCGCCATCACGAGCCAGACGCTCCAGGTCTTCCTTAGCCGCTACAACGAGTTCGTCGCGCTGAACAGCACACCGCTCGCGGAGCGGAGGACGGTGCCCGAGAGCTAGGCCCGAGAGCTAGGCCCGCGCGCGCCGGCCGCCCGCGCGCCGGCCGCCCGCGGCGCCGCGGGCGGCTACGCCGGCGGCAGCGCTTCCTCGCAACAGCGCACGAGGAAGCCGTACATCCAGGCGCGCTTGAGCTCGGCGGCATCATCGACGCCGTCCGCGAGTCGCGCGTCACCGTTCATATCGCCGCTCATGGACTCGGCGATTGCCGCGGCGACGACGTAATGGCGCACGTGTCCGCCCGGTCCGGGCACGTTCCAGCTTGTGGCATTCTCGTCGCTGGGCGCCGGCTTGGGGAGCGGCTCCTGGCGCGCGAGCTTGAGGCTCAGAGCCGAGGTCGCGGCGGACCAGTCCTCGGTCTGGGCGAGACGCTGGGTCAGCCGCTCGGCGAGGCCGTCCATCGGCTGTCGCGCGGGGTCGAACATCTCGGCCTCGACGATCCGGGTGAGATAGCCGATCCGCCGCATGCGCAGATCGAGCGGTCCGCCGTCGCACACCGGGAGGTCGAGATCAGCCTCGAGCGCGTCCTTGACGGCGGCCGGAGGTTCGCCCGGATAGCGCTCGAGGGCGCCGCCGAGGATCTTGTCGACGAGGATCTCCTTGATCACCTCGACCTGTACCGGCATGAGCTGGCGGTCGGTCACGGGCGCGCCGCGGCGAGTGCCGTCACTCGATGCCGCTCGCCCGCATCTCGGCAAGCTCTTCCTCGTAGGGGGCGCCGAGCTCCAAGAGGAACTCGCGCGTGGCGCGCGCTTCCTCCTCGTCGATCTTCGACATCGCGAACCCCACGTGGATCAGGACCCAGTCGCCGATCCCGACGGCGTCCGGCCCCTCGGCCAGGAGCGCGACGTTGACGTTCCTGCGCACGCCGGACACCTCGGCCTTGGCGATGTGATGCGGCTCGTCGACGAACTCGACGATCTGCCCTGGTATGGCTAAGCACATGTCGCGATCCTCTGATTGCACGTCCGTTGGGCTATGTGTATCGTACACACAGCAGCGAGTCTCAATCGAGGGAGGCGTTGGTCCGGTGTCATTCGACAGATCGTATGACGTTTATGGCGGGCAGGGCCACGGCCTCCCGGGCGTGCCCCATGCGGGCGCCGTGTTTGGAGAGAATTTCGGACCTGGAATCGGTGGCCTGGGCGGAAGCCCGGTAGGACCGCTGAACATCGTCCACGTGTTCTGGATCGCCGGCATGAGCTGTGACGGCTGCTCGATCGCCGCCACCGGCGCGACGAACCCCTCCGTCGAGGACCTGCTGCTCGGGACGATCCCGAACATGCCCAAGGTCGTGCTGCACCATCCGGTGTTGAACGTCTCGGCGGGCGCCGAGTTCATCCGCGCATTCCATATGGCGGCCAACGGCACGCTCGGAGCGCCGTACGTGGTCGTGCTCGAGGGATCGGTGCCCGACGATCAGAAGTTCCCGGAGAACCAGGGCTACTTCTCGGCCATGGGTGCCGGTGGCTTCGATCCGCTCTCGGACTCCGATCAGCCCAACCGCGTCACGGACTGGCTCAAGAAGCTTGCCCCCGGAG
>JAXDGF010000245.1:0-11655 GCA_034665165.1 Solirubrobacteraceae bacterium
ACGTGCTCGCCCTGGCGCACGCCGATGGCGATCAGGCCGCGGACGATGTTGTCGATGCGCTCGCCTACCTGCTTCGTGGTGTAGCCCCGGCCCTCCCACAGGAAGAAGACGTCATCCGGGGCCTTGCGCGCTGACTCCTCGACGAGCAGGCCGATCGAGATCCTGGTGCCGGGCTGGATCTGCTCGAGGCGGGCGAGCCGAGGCAGCTGCCCGGCGGCCTCCCGCGTCAGCTCGCGGACGCCGCGCAGCGTCCGCGTGGTCGTGCCCAGGAGCGAGCGCGCGATCCCGGTCCCCACCCCGGCGGCGAGCTCGAGTCCGTACCTGGCCCTGCTCCCCACCGCCCGCTCGAGCTCCGGGGCGCCGTCGTCGGGAACGAGCACGACACCCTCCGGGAGCTCGCCCTCGCCCGAGCGCCAGTGCGCCCAGGCGGCCACCGTCGGCCACGTCGTGCGGGTCGAGGTCGAGCCGACGACGAGCCCGAAGTGACCCGCGGGCAGGGCGACCTCGTACACGTCGGCGCGCGGTGCGGCCTGGCGGATCGCGCGCACCCCGGCGGCGGGGGCGATCTCGTCGACCGTGCCTACGAACGAGAGGATCGGCGTCTCGATGTCGGCCAGGGTCACGAGCCGGTCCTCGATCACGAAGCCGCCCTCGAGCATGCGGTTGTGGGCGATGAACTGGCGCATGAAATCGGCCAGGGCGGGCCCCGGCCAGGCGACGAAGCCCTCGCCGCCGAGGAAGCGGCGCTGGCGCTCGCGGGGGAGCAGCGCCTCGCGGTCGTGGAGCTGGAGGATGAAGTCGATCTGCGCGCGCAGCGACTTGACCGGATCGAGGAGCCGGAAACCGGCGGCGCTCGCCCACGCCGGCACGGAGATGCCTCCTAGTCCGTCGGCGATGATCCCGGCCGCGTTCTCGACCACGGCGGCGGGAATGCCGAACGGGACCCCGGCGCGCGTGTCGACCGGGCTGCCGAAGGTGATGAGCGAGCTCAGTCCCTCGCTGCGCCGGTAGGCCGCGGCCTGGTAGGCGAACATCCCGCCCTGCGAGTAGCCCGCCAGGTTGACGTCGCGACCGGTGGCGGCGCGCACGCGGTCGACGGCGTCGGAGACGGCGAGGACGTGGTCGGTGAGGGTGCGTTCGAGCCCGCCCGGCTCGCGCTCGGGGGCGCCGAAGTCGACGACCCACGGATCGACGCCGAGCCGGCGGAGCACGGCCACGCCGCTGGTGGCGGGCGAGACGTCGTAGACCTCGGTGGCGAGCATGAGCGGGGGCACGAGGAGGACCGGCGGCCCGCCCTCGCCTGCCTCGCCGCCCGCGCCGGTCTCGCCGCCCGCGCCTGCCTCGCCGCCCGCGCCGGCCTCCCCACCCGGGCCGCCGGCGAAGTAGCGCCGCAGCCGGTACACGCGCTGCTCGCTGACGACCTCGTACGGGGACTGGACCTCGTCGGTCTCGAGCCCGCCGAACCTCGCCACCTCGAGCGCGTTCTGTGCGACCGCGCCGAGGCGGCTCACTGGTCTCGTCAGGCTCTTGGGCAGCAGCTCCATCCCGGCTCCTTTTCACATCATCGCTGAAACCGTCCCCGCCGCGCCAGCCCTGAGCCGAGACGCTATTGTCGCCTGCCCATGAGCCTGGCCCTGGAGACGGTGGAGCTGGACATCGCCGGCGGCGTCGCCTGGATCAGGTTGAACCGACCCGAGATGCTGAACGCGTTGACGCGCGCGCTCGGGGAGGAGATCCGCGCCGCAGTCGAGCACTGCGCCGAGAGCCGCGAAGTACGCGCGATCGTCCTCACCGGTGCGGGCCGGGCGTTCTCCGCCGGCGCCGACCTGCGCACCGGCTTCGAGCTCACCGACGACGGCAAGCCGGACGTCCTCACCGCCCTGCGCGAGACCTACCATCCGCTCATCCTCCGCCTGCGCACGGTCGCCAAGCCCGTGATCGCGGCCGTCAACGGTCCCGCCGCCGGCCTCGGGTGCTCGCTCGCCCTCGCCGCCGATCTCGTCGTCGCGGCCGAGTCCGCGTACTTCCTGCTCGCCTTCGCGAAAATCGGCCTGGGACTCGACGGCGGCGCCTCGGCCTTCGTCCCGGCCCGGGTCGGGCACGCGCGCGCGTTCGAGCTCGCCTACCTCGGCGAGCGCCTCCCCGCGACGCAGGCACTTGCTTGGGGACTCGTCAACCGCGTCGTCCCCGATGCCGAGCTCGAGGCCGAGGCCGGCGCGCTGGCCGGCAGGCTTGCCGCCGGAGCGCCGGGCTCGTATGCAACCATCAAGCGCACCATCAACGACCACCTCTACTCAGACCTCGAGCGGCTGCTCGACGAGGAGGCCGTGCTCCAGCAGGAGCGGGCGCGGTCCGCGGACTTCATGGAGGGCGCGCTCGCCTTCACCCAGAAGCGTCCGGCGGCGTTCACCGGCGACTGATGGCCGAGGCCTTCCACCTCGGGACCCCCGAGGCCTTCCACCTCGGGGGCGAGGGTGAGCCACTCGTTCTCCTCCACGGCTTCACCGGCACCTGGCAGGCATGGACGCCGGTCCTGCCCATGCTCGAGCGCCATCACACGGTGTTCGCGCCGAACCTTCCCGGGCACTACGGCGGCGAGCCGTTCGCGGCGGGCACACGGATCTCGATTTCCACCAGCCTCGACATGATCGAGGCTCAGCTCGACGCTCACGGGATCGAGCGCGCACACTTCGCCGGCAGCTCGCTCGGCGGCTGGCTCGCCCTCGAGCTCGCGGGCCGTGGGCGGGCGCTCAGCGTCACCGGGATCTGCCCGGCGGGCTGCTGGGAGCACGGCCCGGCGCCGCCCCTGATTCTCCTCTACTTCCGCCGTAACGATCTCCTCCTCAAGATCGGCCAGCCTTTGGGCCTGCTCCCGTTCGTGGCGAGCCGGCCGCGCTTGCGCGCGCTCGCCCTCTTCGAGATCATCGCCCGCCCGGCGGGCGTGGACGCGCTCGGGGCGCTAACCATGTTCCTCGGCGCCGCCAACTGCGAGGTGATGCCCGACGCGATCAGGCTCGCCGCCTCCGGCGACATGTTCGGCGATCTCCCCGCCATCGACTGCCCGGTGCGCATCGCCTACGGAACCCGGGACCGGCTGATTCACTGGCCCCAGCACTACACGATGATCCAGCGCCAGATGCCTGACGCCGACTACGTCGCCCTCGAAGGGCTCGGGCATCTCGCGATGTGGGACGACCCCGAGCTCACGGCGCGAACGATCCTCGAGGTCACCGCGCCGGAGCGGGCCGCGCAGATCGTGGCGGTCGCGTAGGCGCGCTACAGGCCGTGGCGGCGGAGCCAGAGCTCGAGCAGGGCGATGTGCCACAGCGTCGAGCCCCCGAGGGTCGTCATATGCTCGTTCGGCGCGGCCAGCAGCCGCTTGACGTACTCGGGGCGGAAGAGTCCGCGATCCTCGAGCGCTGACCCCTCGAAGGTCTCGCGGATGAGGTCGAGCGTGGCGCCCTCGAGGCTGTAGAAGGCGGGGACGGGGAAGTAGGCCTTGGGCCGGTCGATGACGGCGTCGGGCACGATGCCGCGGGAGGCTGCCTTGAGGATCCCCTTGCCTCCGTCGGCGAGCTTGAGCTCGGGCGGGCACGCGGCGGCGAGCTCGACGAGCTCGTGATCGAGAAACGGCGTCCGGGCCTCGAGGCCCCAGGCCATGGTCATGTTGTCGAGGCGCTTGACCGGGTGCTCGGGCAGCATGATCTCGGTGTCGAAGCGCAGGGCCCGGTCGATCGGCGTGTCGGCTCCGAGCTGGCGGAAGTGCCAGTCGAGGAAGGCGCGGCTCGGGTCCTCATCGAGCAGATAGGGCGACTGCAGGATCTCCGCCATCTCGGCGTGGGGGCGGTCGAAGAAGGCCGCCTGGTAGGCGTCCGCTCCCGTCCCCTCGGCGTCGAGGAGGGGCGGGTACCAGAAGTAGCCCGCGAAGACCTCGTCCGCGCCCTGGCCCGACTGAACGACCTTGTGTGAGCGAGCGACCTCCTGGGCGAGAAGGTAGAAGGCAACCGTGTCGTGCGAGACCATGGGCTCGCTCATGGCGGCGATGGCCCCGTCGAGCGATTCCAGGAGCCGGCTCTCGGGCACGTGGATCTGGCGGTGGTCGGTCTCGAACTGCTTGGCGATCAGGTCCGAGAACGGGAACTCGTCGCCTTCGCGCTCGCCGACTCCGTCGAAGCCGATGCTGAAGGTCGCCAGGCCGCGCTGTCCCTGCTCCGCGAGAAGGGCGACGATCAGGCTCGAGTCGATCCCTCCGGACAGGAGGACTCCCACGGGGACGTCGGAGACCATGCGGCGCTCGACGGCCGTGCGCAACGCGTCGAGGATCGCCTCCGACCAATCCGCCGGCGTGTAGTCGGCGAAGCGGTGATGGCGCGCGTAGTTCGCGCGCCAGTAGTTCTCCGAGTAGCGCTGCCCGTCGGGCGAGACGATCATCACTGTCGCCGGCGCCAGCTTCTGCACGCCCTTGAGGATCGTGCGCGGCGGGGGCATGGCCGCGTGCCAGGTCAGGTAGTGGTGCAGCGCGACGGGGTCGAGCGCGGTGTCCACCCCGCCGCCGGCGAGAAGGGCCGGGAGGGTCGAGGCGAAGCGCAGCGCCCCGTCGACGTCCGCGAGGTAGAGGGGCTTGATGCCGAGCCGGTCGCGCACGAGGAAGAGGCGGCCCGAGTAGTGCTCGTAGAGCGCGTAGGCAAACATCCCGACAAAGAACTCGGCGCACCGGTGCCCCCAGTGGTCGTGCGCCTTGATGATCACCTCGGTATCGCTCGTCGAGGCGAACTGGTACCCCTCGCGCTCGAGCTCGACGCGGAGCTCCTGGTGGTTGTAGATGCAGCCGTTGAAGACGATCGTGGCGCCGTTGTCGTAGTCGACCATCGGCTGGTCCCCCATACTCGAGAGATCGATCACCTTCAGGCGCCGGTGCGCGAGCGCCACCGGCCCATCCGACCACGACCCGGCGGCGTCGGGGCCGCGGTCGGCCATCGTCGCGGCCATGCGCTCGACCGCCTCGCGGTCGGGCGGGCGTCCCGTCGTGAACTCGCCGGCAAATCCGCACACGAGCTGAGTTCTAGCGGATCAGGAAACGAAGGCGTTTGTGAGGAGCTCGACCAGGCCGGGCAGGTGCCCGACCTCCCTGGCCACCCGCCGCTGTCGTTTCGCGCCGGGTTCGTCGCCCAGCATGACCAGCATCTCGAGCATGTTCTCGGCGCCGAGATCGGCGGCGTGAGGGCGGGCCGCTTCGAGCAGCCGAGCTAGCGCCTCGCGCGCCGGAACGCGGCGTTCGGTGACCGGGTCGATGAGGCGGGCGGCCATGCCGTCGCGGGCGGCGAGAAAGCGGTTCTCGTCGATGATTTCCGGCGGGTGGGGCTCGACGTGGTAGCCGTCCTCGAGCTCGAGGCGCGCGACCGACTGCACGAGAGCGGCCAGGGCGGCCGTCTCAGACGCCGTGATCTGCGCGTCCATGATCCGAACCTCAACCGTGCCGAACCGCGGCTGCGGCCTGACGTCCCACCACAGGAAGGTCGGCTCGGGGATGGCCTCGCAGCGCAGGAGCAAGTCCACGCTTTCCACGTAGTCATCGTAGGATTGGAAGGCGCGGGGAATGCCGACCCGAGGGAAGGCCTGGAAGAGCGGCGTCCGCGCCGAGGCCAAGCCCGTGTCGCGCCCCTGCCAGAAGGGTGAGTTGACCGAGAGGGCAAGCAAGAGCGGCAGGTGTGACCGCAACCGGTTGTAGAGCACGATCGCGTCCTCGGGGTCGCTGACTCCGACGTGCACGTGAAGCGCGAACGTCGGCTCGCGCCGGGCGAGCTCGCGCATCGCTTCGTAGACGAGCTGATAGCGCGCTCCGCCCGAGATCTCCGTCGCTGTCCACATGGCGAACGGGTGTGTGCCCGCGCTCGCGACGCGTAGGCCCGAGCCCGCCAGCTCCTGGGCCAGAGCGAGACGTAGGCGGGCGATCTCCCGCGCAGCGTCTTCGGCCCGGTCGTGTGGGCGGCTGGCCAGCTCGAGCGCCGCCCCGTGCGTCTCCGCCGTCGCGCGCGACGCCAGTTCCTGGGAAAGCCGGGGCAGGACGTCATCGATCCGCTGCGCCAGCGACCAGTCGCCAGGATCGATGAGCATGACCTCTTCTTCGATCCCGACGCTGTACGGCGTAGAGGGATTCCAGTCCGCCCATTCCGCCACCGGCGATGGGCTCAGCTCGGCTCTCATGGCTGTATAGATCGGTTCGAGTCTTCCCTCATGCGACGTCCGCGAATCGGGCGGCCGCCTCCTCGGACCGGCTTGCCGCAGCTATGAAGGCGCGAAACAGCGCCGCTTGACCAAAGCGGTCGATTAGGCACTCCGCATGCCACTGTACGCCAATGACGAATTGGCGGTCGACGGCCTCGACGCTCTCGATCGTGCCGTCGCTGGCCTGGCTCGTCACGGTCAGGCCGGCGCCCAGCGCCGCGATCGCCTGATGGTGAAAGGAGTTCACCTTCGTCTTGCGGCGATCGAGGATCTCGCTCAGCCGGGTCGCGGGGGCGAGCGTCACCCAGTGCGTAGGCCGCTCCCCGGGCTCGGACTGCCGGTGGACGATGCGCTCTCCCACGAGGTCGGGCAGATGCTGATGGAGCGTGCCTCCGCGGGCCACGTTCAGGAGCTGCATGCCTCGGCACACGGCGAGGATCGGTAGCCCGCGAGCGTCGGCCGCCCTGGCGAGGGCGAGCTCGAAGACGTCGAGCTGGCTCTCGGTGGGGCCGGTGCGCTCGTGGCGCCGTTCGCCGTAGGAGGTCGGGTCGAGGTCCGGGCCGCCGGACAGGCATACCCCGTCCACGCGGTCGAGCAGGTCCTCGATGCAGTCGGTCTCCAGGGGCGGGACGACGACGGGGACGGCGCCCGCGGTCTCGAGCGCGTAGAGGTACTTGAGTCCGAGCGCCATCTCCAGCTGTGGGGGCTCGCCGTGGCGCGTGGGCGTGACGGCGGCGCCGGCGCGAACCTCCGACGTCGTGACGGCGATGAGCGGGCGCGCCTGTCGCGGCCGATGCTCGTCGATCGCTTCCACGGTGACGGACACCCTGACGCTTCTACCAGGGGCGCCGGATGTTGCCATTGGCCGTAGGGCCAAACCGCCGCGGCCGGTCCGCCCAGGGCTCGCGCCGCGGCCGGTCCTTAGCGCGTGGGCAGCGCCACACCGGCGATCCTCACCACGTGGAGCTCGGTCCGCTCGATTTCTCTGACCGCCGTCGCCAGCGCGCGGGCGAGCGTGGGTGCCTTGCGGTAGAACTGGGCGAAGGGCTCGCCGTCGTCGGAGACGCGGAAGAGGGCGTCCCCGCAGCCCGCGGCGACGAGGTCATCGAGGAAGGGCTCGGGATCCTGATCGAGGATCAGGGTGAACTTGTGTCGCGCCATCTCCATGGCGCGGGATTCTCTCAGGCGGGCCGCTCCGCCGTGGCGGCTCGGTTGCCGGGCCCCGCGCCACCCGACCGGCGCCGGACAGAACCTCGGCGCGCTCTGGGCCGCCCGGGCCGGTGGCGGCGGGAACTCGGAGGGCCGTGCTGCGAAACCCTTGAAATGCAATGAAAACGCAGCACGGGGCGCCGGCGCGAGAGGCGTGGTGGCCTGTGCGAGCCCCGGGCCACGCCACGGCCACGAAGCAGAGCGGCAATCTAACGACAGCTCGCCGGCGCGAGAGAGCTCGGGGAGCACGCGTGGCGCGCGCAGGCGGCGGGGCCGTTTTCACCACCCGAGCGTGCCCGGCGGCCCCTTGAACGGACCGACGAGATCGGCGGTGATCCAGCCGCCGTAGAAATCGCTCGCCTGTGCGACGACGCGCTCGGCGCCGATCCAGGCCGCGTCCACGCGTCCCGGATAGAAGGCGATGTGGTCGTGTAGGGCCTCGTATCCCGGCGCGGGCGAGGGGTAGGTCCAACCGACCGCCAGGTATCGCTCGCCCGCGACCTCCGCGTCGAGGTAGCGCGCCGGACCCTTGAACTCGCACAAGGTGGCCGCCGCCTCGCTTGGGGACAGGAGCGCCACGAGCACGTCGGCTGCGGGCACGTAAACCGTGGGCGGATGGCTCGTCTCGAGGACCCGGAGCGCGCGGGTCGAGTCGGCCAGGGTCTCGCCGCCCAGTTCGATTCTGACGCGCTCACCGCAGGGCTCGATGGCGGGCGGCCGAGGGTAGTCCCAGACGTTCTCCATGAGCCGGGTGCTGAGCCTATAAGTTCACGACCTCATGACCCTGTGGCGCGATGTTCTCGACACCCTGAACCCGCGCGGCGAGAGCCGCGACGGCCCGCTGCCGCCGCTGATGCTCGCGCTCACGCTCGTCACCGGTCTCGTCGACGCGACGAGCTACCTCCGGCTCGGCCACGTCTTCGTCGCCAACATGACCGGCAACGTCGTCTTCCTCGGCTTCGCGATCGCAGGCGCGCCCGGGCTCTCGGCCTGGGCCTCGCTGGCCGCGCTCGCGGCCTTTCTCGCCGGGGGCGTGGTCGGAGGCAGGCTCGGCAGCCGTCTCGGGCACCATCGTGGCCTGCAACTCCGCGCGGGGCTCAGCGTCCAGCTCGTCACGCTGGTCGTGGCGGCGGTGGTGGCGGCCGCGACGGGCGCTGATGCACACGCCGGGTCGGGAACGCGCTACGTCCTCATCATCCTTCTCGGCCTCGGCATGGGGGTCCAGAACGCAACCGTGCGGCGGCTGGGCGTACGCGAATTCACCACCACCGTGCTCACGATGACGCTCACCGGCATCGCCGCCGACGCCCGGCTCGCCGGCGGCCCGGGTTCGTCCGCGCCCGCGCTCGCGCGCCGTTCCCTCTCGGTCGTGGCCATGGCGCTGGGGGCGCTCCTCGGCGCTCTCCTCGTCCTACGCGTCGACGATGCGGCCCCGCTCGCCGTGGCGGCGGCGGTGGTCGCGCTCACCGCATTCGCGACCCATCGTCTGTCGCAGGGGGCACCGGCGGCGTGGACGAAGCCTGGCCCGTGAGCGCAACCAGGTCATCAGCCACGTCGACATCGGTGGGGTCGGCAACGTCGTCGCAGGGGACGAGCTTCGTGAACGCCGGGTCGAAGACGCCGCGCGCGCCTTCGTCGCCGCTCAGCGCGAGGAGGGTGTCGAACAGGGAGTCCTCGAGCAGTGTGGGGTGGCCGGGCTTGCCCGCGTAGCTGGCGCGCACGGCCTTGCCCGCACTGTCGCGGGCGGCGAGGATCCGCTTGATCGCCGCGGTGGTGACCCGCGGCTGATCGCCGAGGGTGATGAGGATCGCGCTCGCGCCGGCTGCTCGCGCCGCCTTCACTCCGGCCCTAAGCGACGCCGCCATACCCTCGTCCCAGTCCGGGCACAGGACGACCTCGTGCCCATGCTTCTCGACGGTGGCTTCGATGCGATCCGCACCCGCACCCAGCACCACGAAGCGGTGCTCGAGCCCGGCCCGTTCGGAGGCTTCGAGCGCGTGCTCGAGCAGAGGCCGCCCGTCGAGCTCGGCGAGTTGCTTGCCTCCACCGAAGCGCCGTCCCTCGCCGGCGGCGAGGACCAACCCGGCGATCACAGATCCTCGCGTTCGATGAGATTCGCGAGCACCTCCAGCGAGCGCAGGCTGTTCCCGGCCAGGATGCGGTCCAGGTGAGGAGAGGCGGCGACCATCCCGCGCGTCAGCGGCTCCCAGCGGGGATCCGCGGCCAGCGGGTTGAGCCAGATCAGCCGGCGGGCGCAGCGCCGCAGCCGCGCAAGCTCCTCTCCCAGGAGCTCCGGATCGCCGCGGTCCCAGCCGTCGGAGAGGAGGATGACGACGCTCCCGCGCCCGATCATCCGGCCGTAATCGCGGTTCAGCGTGCTGATCGCCTCGCCGATCCGGGTGCCGCCGCGCGCGTCGTGGAGCGCCCCGTTGGCCCGACGGAGCGCGGCCTCGGGGTCCCGCCCCCGGAGCTCGTGAGTGATCCTGGTCAGGCGCGTGGCGAAGGCGAACGCCTCGACGCGGCGCCTGGCCGTCACCGTGGCCTGCATATAGGCGAGGAGCATCAGCGCGTAGGGCGCCATCGAGCCGGAGACGTCGGCGACGAACACGAGCGGGCGCGGCTCGAGGCGATGCCCGGCGCGGCGCAGGACGAACGGCTCACCACCGGTCCGCCACGATGCGCGCATGGTCGAGCGTAGATCGATCCGCCGGCCCCGCCGCGAGGGAACGACGCGCCGGCTGCGCCGCTGCGGGCCTCGCGTGACGCTCCGGCGCAGGAGCGCGAGAGCGGCCGCCCGGTCACGCTCGTCGTAGCCCGCGAAGTCGCGCTCGAGCAGCACCTCGACGTCGCTCCACGCCGCCGCGACCGGATCGTCCTCCTCGACACGCACCTGCTCGCTGACAGAAGGCACCAGCGTGCGCGGGAGCACCGAGCGCATGGCCTCGTCGAGCTCGGGTGGAGCGCCGGCGCCGACGCCCGCGAGCTCGGCTTCAGCGCCGTGCTGCCACTCCCACCACGCGTCGTCGAAGGCCCCGAGATCCTCGCGCGCGGAGCACAGGGTGGCCCGCAACGCGATCCTGGCGAGGAGCACGTCGCCAGGATCGGGAACGGCGACAAGGGCGCGATGGGCGGCGAGGAGCTCACCGGTCCCGACGCGTATGCCGCGCTCGCGCAGCAGCTCGCACAGCGCCCCGAGCCGTTCGGTCACCGCCTCGCCCGTACCCGGCGCGGAGGTGGCGGCCCGGGCCGGACCGGAGCGCGGTCGCGCCGTCTCGTCAGACACCCTCGAGCATCTTCTGCTCGCGGACGCGCTCGATGTCCTCGCGCACCTTGAGCGCCGCGCCCAACGTCTCCTCGAGCGCCGCGGGGCCGAGCGCCCGCAGCGCGCGCGCCCAGGTCACGGTCTCGCCCACGCCAGGCACCTTGTACAGCCCGGCCTCACGCAGTCGCCCGACCGCCGCGACCACGCGCCGCGCGATCTCATCGCTCACCCCGGGCAGGCGGGTGAGCACGATCTCGCGTTCGCGCTCGGGGTCGGGGTAGTCGATCCAGTGGTACAGGCAGCGGCGTTTGAGTGCGTCGTGCAGCTCGCGGGTGCGGTTCGAGGTGAGCACCACGAGCGGCCGGCCCACGGCCGCGATCGTCCCGAGCTCGGGGATCGTCACCTGGAAGTCGGCGAGCAGCTCGAGCAGGAAGGCCTCGAACGCGTCGTCGGCGCGATCGACCTCGTCGATGAGCAGCACCACCGGGCCATCGTGCTCGAGCGCCTCGAGCAGAGGGCGGCGCACGAGGAACTCGCGCGAGTAGAGGTCGCGGGCCCCGACGCCACGCTCGGACGCGCGCAGCGAGAGCAGCTGCCGGGCGTGGTCCCAGTCGTAGAGCGCCTGGTGGACGTCGATTCCCTCGTGGCACTGCAGGCGGACGAGGCGAGCCCCCGCCGCTGACGCCCACGCGCGCGCCAGCTCCGTCTTGCCCACGCCCGCCTCGCCTTCGAGCAGGAGGGGCTGCTCGAGGGCGGTGGCGAGGTACAGGACGGTCGCCACCTCGCGGCCGGCGAGGTATCCCTGGCCGGCGAGCGCGGTGGCGACCGCTTCGACGTCGTCGCTGTGCCGGCCGCCCGCTGCCGCTTCTGGCTCCTCCCCGCTGGGCGCCGCTCTCACCCCTCGATCCCGGCCGCCCGCATGAGTGCTCGCCGGGTGAGCACGCGCGCGAGGTGGCGTT
>JAXDGF010000246.1:0-7372 GCA_034665165.1 Solirubrobacteraceae bacterium
GCTGAGGGGGACCGGAACCGGCGAGCTACGGCAGCTGCGATCGCGCTTGGGCGATCAGGCTGGGCACGCTCGGCGTCGTCGGGTCTTGCGGAAACAGGTAAAGCGCAGCCTGGAGTGCGGCGATCGCCTCCCGCGGCTGACCGATCGCGAGATCGTACCTACCCAGCTGAAGCCATGTCGCAGGGTTGGCCGGCTGCAGGGCTACGTTCTCCTGCAGCGCCGCCCGCGCGGCGGCGGTGTCGTTCAGAACGTAGCTGTAGATGTCCCACTCGTAGGTCCGGGGCTGGATCGAAAGTGGGTCAAGCGCGGCGGCCGACCGGGTGTCGGCGAGCGCGGCCGCCGGATGATTGGCACCGAGGGCCGTGATGGCCGCTGCGTCCGCTTGCGCCGAGCGCAGCGGCTGCCAGATCGTCCACGCGCATAGCAGCCCGATCGCGACGATCGCCGCCGTGGCGGCGCTCTGAGCGGGAGCGGCGACGAAGGCCCGGTAGGGGCCGGTGAGAACCGCGCGAGTGCGCGGACCGAGCGCGGCGACCGAGAGACCGCGAGCGCCGCGCGAGCGCCCGGGCCCACGCGCCGTCCGCGGTGCCACCGGCGCCCCCAGCGGCCCACGCCCCGCCAGCCACCCCGCGCACACGAGCGCCGGCACCGTCAGCCCGGGAATGAACCACGTCCAGTCGACGGCGGAGTGCACCCCGTACACAGCCACCACCGCCAGCAGCGTCAACAGCCCCGCCCGCTCGGCCGCCCGCTCGGGGACGGGTTCACCGGGACCCGTGAGCCCCCGGCTCCGGACCCACACGAGCGACGGCCGCCGAGCTCCCACCGCCCGGGCCGCGGCCACGGCCCAGGCCACGAACAGACCCACGGTCACGACGAGTCCGATCACGCCGAAGTCCGCGTACGTCTCGATCCAGAAGCTGTGAGCGTTGGCGGCGTTGCCGTGCGCGCTGGTGTAGCGCAAGCTTGCGGTGCCGAAGCCGAGACCGCCGACGCCCTTGAGCACGGCGTGGTCACCGACCTTGAACCCCTCGCTCCAGTACCGGGCGTGTGAGTTGTCCTCGGCCAGGAGCCGGCTCGCGCTGGTGCCTCCCGAGCCAACGTTCGCGCTCGTGAGCTTGCTCCACCCGTAGGAGATCTCGCCCGTGAAGCCGCGCGAGGAGGCGGCGAGGGCGATGACCGCGACCACGGGCAGGCACGCCACGAGCGCCAGTAACGCGCCGCCGATGCGGCGCCGCTCGCGCTCGCTTCCCCCCCGACGATCGCCCGCAAGCAGAACCGCGACTGCCACCCCAAACGACACCACCAGCATCACCACCAGCGCCACCCCGAACGAGTGCCCGGCCGAGATCCGCGTCGCCATCGTCTGGCCGTCGCTGGTAACCCCAGGCTGGCCGAGGGCCCACAGCATCACCGCGCCGCCGCCGATGAGACCGAGCGCGAGCACGAGCACCCCGCGCAGGCGCAGCGGCACGAGCGCGAACCAGCACGCGAGCCCGATCACGGCGGCGAGAAGCGCTCCGCGCGAGTAGGACAGCAGCACGGTTGCCGCGAGCACGGCGATGGCGGGGACCGCGAGGGCGCGCAACACGGGGCGGCCGCCGCGACGCGCGCCGAGCCACACGCATGCCGGAAGGCCGAGCGCGGCGACGAGGCCGATCGCGTTCCAGTAGCCGTAGGGCGCGCTCAGGCGGGCGCCGAGCAGCGACTGGCTCGGGGCGATCGTGGTCGGGAACACCTTGCCCAGGAGCGCGTACCCGCTCACGACGACGGCGAGGAAAACCACGGCGCCGATGATCGCCGCCCACCGGTCGGGGGCCATGCGCGCAAGCGCGAGCCCGCCGCCGAACGCGGCGAGGTACGACACGGTGAGGTTAGTGTCGAGCCACGTGGTATCGGGCTGCACCGACCACAGGATCGACAGCAACGTGAGGGCCGTCAGCGCCGCGAACAGACCCAGGGACAGCGCGCCCCACACGCGCCCGTGCCCCGACACGCGGACGGCGGCGACCCCGAGGGCCGCCGCCGCGAGCACGAGGGCGATCTGGGCCCAGGTGTTGGGCGCGAGGTTGTTCGTGCCGCTCGTCGAACCGCCGGTGGTGACGAACGTGAGCGCGCACAGCGCCGCGCCCAACACCAAGCCCAGACCAATGTCGGCGCCATCGGGGCGCCGCAGCAGATCTCCGACCGATTCGACCCACCCACCGCTGTGGGGTCGGAGCCGGGACCTGCTAGGTGCCGTGGCGAGCGACGACACGGCGCCGGATTGCCACCGCTCCGCCGCTCAGAGCCGTGAGCGCGAGCAGGATCAAAACCACAACGAGCGCGATCGGAAGCGAGCTTGCCGCACCGCCCGTTCCCGTCGAGCCCGGTCGGATCGATGAGCCCGCGAGGTCGACCGGGTTGCTGCCGGCCGTGCCCGCCGCGCGCGGGTCCTTCGACGAGCTGCCCGTCTTGCCGTGGACGCGGGCGGATCCGGTACCCGAGCCCCCGTTCCCGCCGCCGCCGCTGTGGCCGCCGGCCGCCAGGGTGGTCTTCGACGTCGGATCATTGCCTCCGCCGTGCGAAGAGGCACGGAGCAACGCCATCCGGATGATGTCCGAGCAGGCGCTGTACTCCGCCACCTCGGAGGGCATCGAGTTCAGCGCAGCCTGAAGCTCGGCGCGCGGGTAGTGGCCGGTGAGCTGGCCGTTGGACTCGCAGTCCTTGTAGACGGTGCTGATGTTGTAGGCCAGCGCCGGCGCGGCCGCGATAAGCCCGCTCGCTGAAATGGCCAGCGCGGAGAGGAGCGCGATGAAGAGGTTGAACCTACGCATGGTGAAACAGCGTGGACGCGAGCCCTCCCCGCCCAGCGGGTGAGAGTAGCAGTCCGGGCGGGCAGTAAGACGTAAAACGGAGCCGCGGACGTGAAGTTTCGGCGTTGTCACGATACCTCCAGGAAGACCGGCATTTAAAGCAGCGCAGCCGCAGTGGCGGAGGGGGGGACCGGGGGGGTGCCTCCGCCACCTGCGGCTGCTCGCCACGCTGGAGGCGGGAGCCCGGGACCGGGGAGGCTCTCCGCCGACCAGGACCAGCGCAGCTGGTGAGGCGTAAAAAGGCCCGAGGCGCACCAGGCCACCTTTTGAACACCTCGATTTGCCTAATTCCCGGCTCGCGAGCGGTCTAAACCTCGAAAATCGACCTCGACGCCGGAGAGGGCGCCGGTGGCTTGGGCACGGATGATCGCGTCGAGCTGCGCTCCGAACAGGAACGCGGTGGTGGAGATGTAGAGGTAGGCCAACACTACGATCACCGAGGCGAGGCTGCCGAACACCGACCCGTACGAGGCCAGGCTCGTCAGGTAGAGGTAGAAGCCGACCGAGACGATCACCCACGAGGCGATCACGATCGCCGTACCGAGGCTGACCCACGGGAGCGGCTGGGATGTTGCCGGCGCGAAGTGGACGAGCAGGCCGACCGCGAGCGAGAGGAAGCCGACCGCCAGCACCCACCTGGCCGCGAACGAGAAGACCTCCCACATCACGCCCGGGTGGCGCACCTTGAGGAACGGCGCGAGTACCAGGGACACGGTGGCAGCAATGAAGCACGCTCCCGTGGCGATCGACAGCGCGAACGAGATCAGGTAACGCCGCATACGCGACCGCTCGGAACTCGCGCCGTAGATCCGCTCAAACGCTCCCATCACCGCGCGCACGGCCCCTGATACCTGCCACAGCGCGAGGACGCCGCCGACCGTGGCCCACAGCAGCTGCCGACCGGAGAACGCCTTGCCGACCGCGCTCGAGATCACGCTGAACACGGCCGTCGAGACGTGCGGGCGGATGTCAGGGGCAACGTGGTTACGCCACACACCGCCCAGGTGGAGGAGCTCTGCCAGCGCGAGCATAGTCATCACGAACGGAACCACCGCCGTAAGGATCTGAAACGAGATCGCGCTCGAGTACGTCAGCAGGTCGTGCTGCTTGAAACCATCGAGCAACGCCCGCTGCAGCTCGCGCGCTCGCTGCCCGATCTGCAGCCCGCGCCCGCGCCCGCGTGCCGCACCGCCGGGCGGCGGCCTCGCCGAGGCTATTCGAAACGTGGCGCGTCCATGGCGGCGATGCTCTCCTCCTTGTGCACGCGCTCATCGTGGCCGATCTGACGGAACAGATCGGCCATCGAGTCGAAGACGCCGTATTCGGCGGCGAAGTCGTTGTGAAACGGGTCTGTCTCCCATTGGGGATTGTCGGCGACCCATTGCATGTACTCGTGCTCGGCGTGGTCTTCGAAATCGGCGTTGAGCCCGTAGCTCCATTTCGGGTTCACGACGTACAGCAGCCAGGAGAACTGGTAGTAGCCGAAGGCGATTATCTGGGGCAACCAGAAGAACTTGAGCTGCGACTCGCGCGCGCCTTCACGAGCAATCAGATCCTGAAGAATGAGCAGGTGCCACAGCTCGTTGTCCTGCTGCGAGCGCACTTCGACGATGCGATCCTGGATGCGCTTGGCGATGCCGACGCTCTGGTGCATATGCGTGACCGCGATATAGGCAACGTGCTCCCAGGTCTGGTACGGCACCCGCGCCACGATCTCCAGGACCTTGAACTTCTCCATCGTCCGCCGCTTGCCGTAAACAAGGTCGAGCGTCAGGAACAGCGCGCGGGCGGCCGGGCTGTATTTACGCCGGGGAGCGCTCAGCGTCTGCTTCTGAGCCGCGACGAGCTCGTCGTGCGCGAGCCGCGGAGGGCCCGCGGGCGGGGCAACAATTGCATCCTCGGCCATTACGATCAGCTCTCTCCTCGCTGCTACTCAAACCGAGTATGGCGACTGCGCCAAGGTGACCGCGAGTCGCTTCGCACAAGCCGTCGCGATCGAAGCTCGGGACGCGTTCGACGAGCGATTCGGCATGCTCACCGATCCCGCGGGACCGAGCCTGGGCGGGAGACGTGACTGTGAGTTGCGTCAGCCGCCCAAGCTCCAATTCGAGAGGCGCGCGGGCGCGCCGCAGCGACCATTTTCATCCGCCCGCGCGGGCCCGCCGGCATCTTCTCCTCGTCATACCAACTATGGCGTCTGCGCCGAGAGCACGGCATCCCGGTAGGCGGCCACCGTCTCCCGTCCGCACTGCTCCCACGTGAACGCGCGGCGGACGGTGGCGCCGGCCTCGCGCCCGAGCTCTGCCCGCCGGTCGGGATCGCTGAGCAGCGCGTCGATTTGCTCGGCGAGCGCAGCCACGTCCCCACGAGGCACGAGCACCATACCCCCACCGGCGGCAGCGATCTCCTCGGGGCCGTCCTCGCCCCGGCACCCGATCGCCGGAACGCCCCCGGCCATGGCTTCGACGTAGGCCACGCCGAACGCTTCATCCACGCTGGGGAGCACGAAGAGGGTCGCCGCGCGGGCGCAGGCCGCGGCGTGCTCGGGGGGCTGCTGCCCGCGGAACTCAACGCGTTCGGCCACTCCGAGCGAGCGGGCGAGCGTGCCCAGTCGCTCGCGCTCGGGACCGTCGCCGACGACGACGTAGCGGAGGTCGGTGTGACTGTGCGCGAGCCGAGCGACCGCGGCGATCACATCGGCGTGGCGCTTGCGCGCGATCAGGTGGCCGACTGTGACCAGGGTGGGCCGGTCGCGGATCGGCGGGCGGGGGGGCGGCTCCGGGCGCCCCGGGCGCGCCTGGGGCGCCGGACGCGGGGGCGGGACCGGCTCGTCCGGGATCTCCGCCCCCAGGTGCACCACCCGCGTCGCGCCGGCGCCGTGCTCAGCGCACCGTCGGGCCGTCCCGGCGCTGTTGGCGAGTACGAGGCGCGCATGCGCGAGCGTGGCGCGGACAGCGCGCGCGCCCGCCGCGCCCGCGCTCGTCGCGTACACGTCCGCGCCGTGCACGGAGACCACGAGCGGGACGCCGGGCGCGACGCGGCGGACGGCGTCGCCGGCGGGCACCGCGTAGTGGGCGTGCACGAGCTCGAAGGCAAACTCACGGCGCAGGCGGCGCAGCGCCAGCGCGAGGGCGGGCGCCGCCCACAGCCCCCACGATCCGTAGCTCCACGGGCGCGGCGGCGAGAGGTAGCGCACGTACTGCACGTCGATCCCGTCGAGCGACGCGCGCGGAGGTTGGCGCACCGACCGCGTGAGCGCGCCGGCATCAAGGGTCCGGACCGCCGCGAGCGGCGGCACGGGCCGGTACAGGACGAGGACGCGGACTTCGGCGCCGAGGTCGCGCACCGCCACTGCCTGCCGATGAGCCCAGATGCCGAGCACGGGGTCCTCGGCCCGCGGGTAGTACTCGGCGACGATGGCTACCTTCATGTCCACGCCACCCCCGCCCCGAGCGGCCGGCGGCCGCCCACCCTCACCGCCACGACCGGTGCACAGCCACCGTCTGCCCCGCCTCGGCCGCGGGCGTGTACGGCCGCTCGGCGAGGAAGGCCCGCGCCTCGGCCAGCGCGTCGTCGCGGCTGTAGGCCCCCGCGATCGGGCGCAGCCCGTGGCGCACCGGCGTGGCGTCGACGACGCCGATCCGCCACCCGTGCTCCGAGGCGACCGCCGACCAGTGCGCGTCGAGGCCCCAGCCGATGCGCAGCGGCGGGAACGGCAACAGCGTGTCGAAGGTCACGGCCTGGAAGGCCACGACGGGGCCGATCTCGACGAACGCCGTCTCGCGAGCGACGCTCCCGCCCTGGCGGCGCGTGACCGCGAAGGCCGCGTGCGAGCGGCGGCGATGAGCCGGCTGCGCGAGCGCGAGCCCGAAGCGCTCGGCGAGAAAGAGGAACACGTCGAGGAAGTCGGGGGGCAATTCGACGTCGTCGTCGAGCGCGATGAGCCAGTCGTGGCCGGCGGCGGGATGCGCCCGCAGCAAGGCGTTCAGGTTCTCGAACTTCCCCCGCTCGCCGACCTCGACGCTAGCGAACTCGACGTGGTGGCGCGAGCGCATGAGCTCGGCGCGCGCCGCCGCCAGAACGTTCTCCTGGTCCGTGCGCTCGACGGCGAGCACGAGCACGCGCCGCCGCGGCCACCGGCGCGCGGCCCGGCGCAAGCGCCACGGCTCGAGGCGTGCCATCGCCAAAGCATCCAGCAAGACATCGGCGACCACCGCGCGAGTCGTCGCCCGCACCCCCGCCACGTAGCCGCTAGTCCCGGAGACGAAGTCATCCCGATCCGGAGCTGGGGCGGCACCCCCGCCCCCGCCCCCGCGCCAGACGCCCCCACCAGCAATGCCCGCCACTGACTCCCGCACTCGCCCCGCCGCGTGCGCGCCCATGACCACGCCGTTCAGGCACCGCCGGCGCGCGACATGCCACCCGCAACCGGCCAGGACCCGAAGCTCGCCCAAGAGGCCCGGCGCGCCGCCCTTGAACGACACGTCATACCGCCGCGCCGAGCGACCCCGGGCATA
>JAXDGF010000247.1:0-8282 GCA_034665165.1 Solirubrobacteraceae bacterium
TGGCGCGCGACCAGGCGTGGTCGCGCTGGGATACCTCCGCACCGGGCATGCGCGCCGGCACCCTCGGTACTGAGGACGCCGCCGGGTGGGCGATCCTTCCGAGCTCGGCCGCGCCGCGGGTCGCCGCAACTCCCCGGGGCACGATCGGTGGTCCCCCCGGCGGGGGTGCGACCGTCGTGGTCGCACCCTGCCGGGGGTCCCTCACCGCGCGGGTGCGGTGGTGCGGGATGCCACCGCGTGAACAACGAGTCCGGCGGCGGCCGAGCCGCCGAATCCGCGGGCGACCTTGCGGGCGTCCCGGTGGTGTGCCGGGATGGGGAGAAGCCGCGGGCCGCGTCGATCGTTCACGTTCGTGATTCTACTACATCGCGTAGTTGGACTCACGGGCGCCCTGACCGGTCTCGTCAAACGCCAGCCCGAGCCGGCACGTGCAGCGCCCCGAAGAAGCGGGCCTCCTCTTCGCCGAGTGACGAGAGCGGGGGTGTGCCGTAGAGCCACTCGCCCATGATGCGGTGCCAGTTCGCGGTGGCTCTGAGCTGGCCGAGAACGCCGAGGGTCATCCCCTGCATGCGATTGGAGAACAGGGAGTCGGGCGGCAGAGTCTCGTGTCTCATCATGTCCCAGTACTGAGAGCGTGGATCGCCCGCGTCGACCATGAGCTGCGAGACGTACTCGGGGGTGATGGTGAAGTCGGCGTCGTCCGCGTACCAGCCGTTGAGGGCGCGCACGTGGGCGAGCAAGCGCTCGGCGTCGATGTGGGGATCGTGGCGGTCGAAGAACCCGAGCGCGGCGAAACCTTCGTACACGGCGTCGGCATTGCCTTCCAGCGCCGCGCGCAGCACGCTGAGCTCGATCGCGAGGGCACGCCGGGGGATCGCCTTCGTCATCCCGAAGTCGATGAAAGCGACGCGGCCGTCGGGCGTGAGGAGAAAGTTGCCGGGATGGGGGTCGCCGGAGAACTGCCCGAAGCGGTAGAGCGACCCGAAGAAGAACCTGAAGACGATCTCGCCGAAGCGGTCGCAGGTCGCCTCGCCCGCCTTCTTGACCTGCTCGAACCCGACGCCCTCGATCCAGTCGGTGACGAGGACGTGCTCGCGGCAGAGCTCGGTGATGACGTCGGGGACGACGACGAACGGATGTCCGCGCCAGCGCCGCGCGAAGCTGCGCTGAGCCTGGGCCTCGTGCTCGTAGTCGAGTTCCTCGGTGATCCGTTCGCGGATCTCGGTCGCCGTCGCCTTGGCGTCGAGCCCGGGAGCGAACCGCCTTGCGGCGCGGAGAAGCAGCCCCAGGTTCTGGAGGTCGGCGCGGACGGCAGCGCCGATGCCCGGGTACTGCACCTTGACCGCCACCTCACGCCCGTCGTGCAGGCGGGCGCGATAGACCTGCCCGATCGAGGCGGCCGCGATTGCCTCGGGCTCGAACTCGGCGAAGAGCTCGGGAAGCTGACGGCCGAGGTCTCGCTCGATCACCTTCTGCATGTCCGCGAAGCGAACCTGCGGCGCCGAATCGCGGAGGGTCGCCAGCTTGGTCTGAAAGCCGTCGACTTCGTCAGGTGCAAGGGCGGTGAAATCGATGAAAGAGGCGAGCTGACCCACCTTCATGGCCGGGCCTTTCATGCGGCCGAGCACCTCGACGATCTGTTCGGCGGACCTGAGGCGCCGACGCCCCGCGGCGGCCTCGCTCGCCTCTTGGGAGCGGGCCAGGTTGACCGCCTTCGTGGCGTAGCCCCTGGCGAGCTGGCCGCCGACGAGGCCGCCGACGGCGGCGGTGCGGCGGATTCGCCCCGTCGGTATGGGCTGGTCGTCACGGCTCATGCCACCTACTATAGCGCGTCGTAGATAACTGCGGGCGCGGGCCCGAAATCATCACCGCGGCGGACGCCGGCAGCGCTTACAGCTTGACCGCGACGAGACCGGCGGCGAGGAGTACGACGGCAATCGAGAGCGCGGACAGGGCCCCTTCGAGCGGTGCCGCGAGGCGCGCCTTGGTCAACTCCGTCGCTGTGCCATCGCTGAATCGCTGTTCTCCAGACACCGCCGTGGTGCGTCGCCGGAGCTCGCGCACGGGCGTGCTCAGCCGGCGCTGGGCCGCGCTCAGGAGGCAGCATCCAGCCGCCACCAGCACCCCGGCAGGGCGGATGGTCAATGTCTGCGCGAAGTAGCCCGTGAAGGCGGGAAAGCCACCCCACGCGAGCGCGAACCAGAGGTCGGAGTGGAAGCGCCCGCCGGCGAGCTCTAGGTTGTAGGCGAGCACGAGCAGCGCTCCGAGGACCACGAGCGGCGCCAGCAGCGGCGAGATCGTGATCGCGCCGGCCACGCCGATGCCGACCGCGCCCGCGAGCCCGACGACGGCGAGCGCGATCAGCGTCCCACGTGGCAGCGTGGTCTGGAGCGGTCGACCGCGCAGCTCGTCGAGGGCGTGGGCCGAGATCCCGACGGCCAGGAAGAAGGCTGCGAGCGTCGCGAGGAGCCGCCCGCCGTCGAGCGTCGTCGCCGCGACCGCGCCCAGGGCCACGTAGCTCAGGTGCCACGCCGTGTAGGGCGGGTGAAGCAGCGTGACGAGATCGCGCCACCCCCCGCCCGACAGCGCGTAGAAGGCGGGAGCGCTGAGCCTAGAGCGCTCGGTTCCCATTCCTCACGCCACACATGACGACCCCGGCGCCGAAGCTCATGGCGCGCAGGGTCACATCGCGGATCCCGGCCTTCTCCCATAGCCCGACCAAATCGGGCTCGAGCTCGTGGAACTGTTCGATGTTCGGCCCCAGGAAGCGCCCCACGTCGAGCCACGCCGGCGACACGAGCCGCCCGAGGAGGGGCAGGAAGACCCGGGTCTGGACGCGCCACAGGGCCCGGAGCACGGGGCCGTCGGGCACACCGAACTCAACCATGCCGATCCGCCCCCCCGGTTTCACCACCCGCGCGAGCTCGCGCATGGTCTCGAGCCGGTCGTCGACGTAGCGCAGCAGGTAGGTGAACGTGAGCGCGTCGAACTCGGCGTCGGCGAACGGAAGCCGCTCGGCCTCGCCGCGGACGAGCCTGATCTGCGACGCGAGCCGCGGGTCGCGCGCGAGGCGGTCGCGGGCGCCGGCGAGCATGGCCTCACTCTGATCCAGCGCCACGATCTCGCACTCGCAGCGACGCGCGAGCGCCTCGGCCACCATGCCCGTGCCGGTCGCCACGTCGAGCACACGGTCGCCCGGCCGTGGGTCGATCGCGCGCACGAGGGCGCGACGCCAGCGGGGATCCTGTCCGAAGCTGAGGGCGGCACCCATGCTGTCGTAGTGGCGGGGCAGGCCCTGGAAGAGCTCGAGCGCATGGCGCTTGCGCGGAGACGTGGCGGAGGCGTCGGCCATCTGACGATTGTGACGACGCGGGCAACGCGGCACCGACGGGCTTAAGATCGGGCGTCGCCGATGCGCCCTATCGAGCAGCAATCCATCCTCGTGACGGGCTCTACCGACGGCCTGGGCAAGAAGCTTGCGATCGAGCTCGCCCGGCGCGGCGCGACCGTCCTCGTCCACGGCCGCGATCAGAAGCGCCTCGACGGTGCGGTGGCCGAGATCGCTCATGACAGCGGGAGCGACAGGCTCGCTCCCTATCTCGCCGACCTGGCCTCGCTGGCGGCGGTACGACGCCTCGCCGCCGAGGTCGGCGCCCGTCCCGGTGGCCTCGACGTCCTCGTGAACAACGCGGGCGTCGGACTGAACGAGCGAAGCGAGAGCGAGGACGGCTACGAGATGACCTTCGCCGTCAACTACCTGGCGCCGTTCCTCCTGACGCGCCTGCTCCTACCGGTTCTGCGCGACCGCGGCTCGGCGCGAATCGTGAACGTGGCCTCGATCGGCCAGGCGCCTGTGGACTTCGACGACGTCATGCTCGAGCGCGGCTACAGCATGTCCCGAGCCTACGCGCAGAGCAAGCTCGCGCTCATCGCCTTCACCTTTGAGCTTGCCCAGCGGCTCCGCGCCGAGGGCGAGAAGGGCGTGACGGTGAATGCGCTGCATCCCGCGACGCTGATGCCGACGAAGCTTGTGTTCGAGACCTACGGTCACACGATCGACAGCCTCGAGCAGGGCGTCGAGGCGACGCTGCGGCTGGTGATCGACCCTCGGCTCGCGAGCGTGAGCTCGTGCTACTTCGACGGCCTGACCGAAGCCGTGGCCAACGCCCAGGCCTATGACCCCGAGGCGCGGCGGCGGCTGTGGGAGCTGAGCGAGGAGCTGGTCGGCGCCTAGTGACGCATCTGGGCGCGGGCGACGGAACGGATCCGAGCCCCGATCTTTCAGGGCTGCATATCGGGCGCCGGCCGCCCGAGGAAGGCCTCGAGCGCGAGCCAGGCCGCCGAGTGCGCGAGCGGCCCGAGGCGGACGAAGGCGCCCGAGTCGTCCTCGCGGACGGTGGCGGGGAGGCCGACCCGCGCGAGCCGCTGGCGCTGCGCGTTCGCGCGCTCGACGCCGGTCTGCCCGTGGTAGTGGGCGTCGATCCCGTAGCGCCCGCCCTCGACCGGCCAGACCGAGAGGCGATCGGGGGCCCAGGTGGGACCCGTCTCGGCGGGAAGCGCCGTGTAGCCCACGAGGTCGGTGCTCGCGGTGCGCGGGTGCACGCTTGTGTGAGCCGACCACGCGCGGTCGTCAGGCGGGCGCGGCCCGGGCTCCGCGGGGTCGGGTTTACGCCGCCGTGGCACCGGCGCTCGCCCCCATCCGGTAGCGATCTCTCTGTAGCCTTCTGAGCCGCACACCTGCCTCCTTGCTTGCCCGTCGCTCGCAGATTTACGTACGCCTTCAGGTGACGCCACCGTCTAGCCTTGTCTGATGCTACGCCGCTTGCTCGAGGAGACCGCCGGACTCGCGGCCACCTACCTCGAGGGAATCGGCGAGCGGCCCGTCGGCTGGACGGCCGACACGGACGAGCTGCGTGTGAGCCTGGGCGGCCCGTTGCCCGAGACGCCTTCCGATCCGCGGCAGGTAATTAGTGAGCTCGCCGCCGCGGCTGAGCCCGGGCTTGTGGCCAGTCCCGGCGGGCGCTACTTCGGCTTCGTCATCGGCGGGGCGGTCCCGGCCGCCCTGGCCGCCGACTGGCTGACGTCGACTTGGGACCAGAACGCGGGGCTCTACGTCTGCGGACCGTCGGCGGCGATCGTCGAAGAGGTGGCTGGGAGGTGGGTGGCCGAGCTCCTCGGTCTGCCCGAGGGTGTCTCCTTCGGCTTCGTCACGGGCTGCCAGATGGCCCACTTCACCGGCCTCGCCGCCGCGCGGTACAGCGTCCTCAAGCGGGTCGGGTGGGACGTCAACGAGCGCGGCCTGACCGGCGCGCCGGCGCTCCACGTCGTGGTCGGTGCCGAGCGCCACGCCACCGTCGACCGAGCCGTGCGGCACCTGGGCCTCGGCACCGGCTGCATCGTGCCGGTACCCGCGGACGGGCAGGGCCGAATGGTGCCCGCCGCCCTGCGTGACGCGGTCGCATCCCTCGACGGGCCGACGATCGTCGTGGCCCAAGCCGGCGACGTGAACACGGGCGCGATCGACCCGATGGAGGAGATCGCGGACATCGCGCAGGGAGCGGGCGCGTGGTTACACGTCGACGGTGCCTTCGGCCTGTGGGCCGCGGCGAGTCCGGCGCTGCGGCACCTGGTCGCGGGCGTCGAGCGCGCCGACTCGTGGGCGACCGACGCGCACAAGTGGCTCAACGTTCCCTACGACAGCGGCATCGCCTTCTGCGCGCACCCAGAAGCCCATCAGGCGGCGATGGGCATCCGGGCCGGATACCTGGTTCACGCCGACGCCGGCGGCCCCCGCGACGAGCTCGACTGGAACCCCGACTTCTCACGCCGGGCTCGTGGCTTCCCCGTCTACGCCGCGGTCCGCTCGCTCGGCCGCTCGGGGATTGCCGAGCTCGTCGAGCGCTGCTGCGCCCTCGCGCACCAGTTCGCCGAGGGGCTGCAAGCCACGCCCAAGGTCGAGGTGCTGAACGACGTCGTCCTCAACCAGGTGCTCGTCCGCTTCCTCGACGAGGGCGGCGACCACGATGCGTACACGCGCGCGGTCGTCAAAGCGGTTCAGGAGGACGGCACGTGCTGGCTGAGCGGCACCACCTGGCACGGCATGGACGCGATGCGCATCTCGGTCTCGAACTGGTCGACCACGAGCGACGATGTCGAGCGGTCACTCGAGGCGATTGTGCGGGCGGCGGGCGGCCACCGATGAGTTTTCTCGCCCGCCGCAGTCTCAGCTGGTAACAATCCGTTTGATAGGGCGCCGTCCCGCGCCCAACCCTCGATTCCGGCGCTCACGCCGCCGGCCACAGCGAGGGCAAAGGGGGTCTCGAGCCCTCGGGAGCCGGGTCAGCTGTTGCCCTTTCCGGCGGGCGTCGTGAGCGTGAGTCGCGGTGCCGCGCCATGCCGAAAGGAGCACCAGATGACCGAGCACAGGTCGTTCAAGCGCCTCGTCCGTGCGCGGATGGAGAAGACGGGCGAGAGCTACACCGCGGCGCGCGCGAACCTGCTTCGCGCCGAGGAGCCGAAGGAAGCCGAGGTACCAAGGCTCAAGACCTCCGACGAGACGATCCGGCAGCGGACCGGACGCGGATGGGAGGAATGGTTCGCGCTCCTCGACGAGTGGGGCGCGCCCGAGCGAACGCACCGGGAGATTGCCCGCTGGGTCGCCGAGCAGCAGGGCGTCGTGCCGCTGGCCTGGAATGCGCAGGCGGTGGCGGGGAGCTACGAGCTCGCCCGCGGCCTGCGGGCCGTGGGCGAGAAGCCCGATGGGTTCGCGATCACGAGCTCGAAGACGGTGGCGGTACCGGTCGAGCGCCTGTTCGACGCCTTCGTCGATCCGTCACTGCGCGAGCGCTGGCTGCCAGACGGCGAGCTGCGTGCGCGCACGACGACGAGACCGAAGTCGGCCCGCTTCGACTGGGGCGATGGCGGGACCCGGGTCCACGTCACCTTCCTGGCTAAGGGCGAGGCGAAGAGCACGGCCGCGCTCGAGCACAGGCGGCTCGCGGACGCCGAGCAGGCCGAACGGATGAAGGACTACTGGCGCCGCAACGTGGCGGCGCTCAAGGAACTGCTGGAGCGATGAGCGTCCGGCGAGAATCGACCACCAGGAGAAATGACATGAACGAGACCAGCACTCCCATCACCGGCGTGCGGACCGTGGGCGTCCCCGTAACCGACCAGGAGCAAGCGCTCGAGTTCTACCTCGACAAGCTCGGCTTCGAGAAGCGCTTGGACGTGCCGGTACCGCAGTTCGGCGGTCGCTGGATCGAGGTTGCGCCGCGCGGAGCGGCCATCACCATCGCGCTCGTGCCCTCGCGCGAGGACGCCCCGGCGGGGGTCGAGACCGGGATCCGCTTCACGACCCCGGACGCCGGCCGCGTCCACGCGGATCTCGCGGGGCGCGGCGTCAAGGTTGACGAGCTCCTGCACTGGCCCGGCATCCCACCGATGTTCAAGCTCCGTGATCAGGACGGCAACGGGTTCGAGATCACCCAAGCAGCCTGAGAGCCCCTCGCCTCGTGCCGCCGCGGGGTCACGGCCGCGGCGGCGCGCGGTGGGCCGCAGCACCACCGCCGCGGCAGCGCGCGGCGAGCCTCCTAACGGCGATCGACCAGGGCCCACGCGGCCGCGCCGGTGACGGTGGCGCTCGTGAGCACGGCGGGCCACGCGCCGATGCGCTTGGCCAGCGGATGGGACCCGCCGAGGCCGGCGGCGTAGACCATGACGAGCGCGACCGCGATCGGGGTGCTTGCTCGCCGCGCCCACGTGCGGGCGCACCACGCACAGGCAGCCGCCGATACGGCACCGCCGAGAGGACGCACGCCCGTCTCACGAGCCACGTAGTAGCCGGCGACGAGCGATCCAGCGGCCACGGGTGCGGTGCGAGCCATCGAGGAAGCCTACTGTCACCAGCCCACGATCGGCTCGGAGCGCCCCGGGGCCCGCAAAAGCCACCGCGCTCGTCGCGCGGGCGGGCCCTGTGCTGCGTTTTCATCGTATTTCAAGGGTTTCGCAACACACCTCCGCCGCCGCGGGCCCCGCCGGCCCAAAGCGCGCCGACGGGTCCGGCTAGGGTCTCGTTTGTGAACAAAGTGTTGTCGAGTTGCGCTGACGCCCCCGCGCGGATAACGATTCGCGCATGTGGCGAGCCCCTGTCCTGCTCGGCTTGGCGCTTGCCCTGGCGAGCTGCGGCGGCGGACGGGCGGCCGGGACTGACCGGTCAAGGCTGCCTCCGGCGCCCGCGTCCGGCGGCGCGCCGGGCGCGCCGGGCGCGCCGGGCGCGCCGG
>JAXDGF010000248.1:0-14052 GCA_034665165.1 Solirubrobacteraceae bacterium
CGACCACGAGCGCGAGCGCCAGCGCCAGCTCGTCGACGAGGTGGCCGAGTCCGAGGCGGCGGGCGGCTTGGCGACGATGGGCGTCGAGCACTGTCTGTGGGGCGCCTCGATGAAGGCGTTGCAGCTGCTGCTCGTCGAAGAGGGTGCGACGGCACCCGGCGTGGTGTGCGACGAGTCGGGCTGGTTCGCCCGCAGCGGCGACGTCTGCCCGGTGTGCGGGCGCAAGACGCGACCGACGCAGGACATCATCGAGGAGGTCGTGGAGGCCGTCATCGACGACGGCGGCTCGGTCCGCCACATCCGCGAAGAGACTCAGCTTCGCGAGGTGTTGATGGGGGCGCGACTGCGCTTTCCCCTTCCGCCCAAACCAGAGGAGATCGCGTCGTGAGACGGCCGCCGCCGGGGCGGGCGGGCTGACGTGGCCGCCGGCACGATCATCAAGTGTCCGCACTGCGGCACCAAGAACCGGGTCCGGCCCGTGGCCACCGGCATTCCGCGCTGCAGCGCGTGCCACAACTCGCTCCCGTGGATCGTCGAGGCGGGTCCGAGCAGCTTCGACGAGGAGATCAAGTCCTCGCTCCCCGTCCTCGTCGATTTCTGGGCTCCGTGGTGCGGACCGTGCCGGATGGTCTCGCCGCTCGTCGAGCGCCTCGGGCGCGAACACGCGGGACGCCTGAAGGTGGTCAAGCTCAACGTCGACGAGGCCCCCGCCATCTCGGCCCGCTACGGGGTTCAGGGCATCCCCCTGCTCGTGCTCATCCGTGACGGGGCCGAGGTCGACCGGCTCGTCGGTGCGGTCCCCTTCGCGCAGCTGCAGGCCTGGATCGAGCCGCAGCTCGCGCCGTCGAGCGCCGAGCCCGTCCAGCCCGTCGAGTAGACATCCGCCGCCCACGGGCGGTAGAACTCGATGGCGATGATGACCAAAGCACGCGTCGTGCTCGTGCGCGGCAGCGGCGATGTGGGATCGGCCGTGGCGCACCGCCTGTTCGGGTCCGGGCACGCGGTCGTGGTGCACGACGTCCCCCTCCCGGCAGTCCCGCGGCGCGGCATGGCCTTCACCGATGCCGTTTTCGATCGCGAGTGTGAGCTCGAAGGGGTCAAGGGTTGGCGCGTGGACGATCTCGCCGCCCTGCCGGAAGTGGTGGCGGAGCACGAGGCGGTGCCCGTCACCACGCTGGACTTAGCCGCCGTGCTCGCGGCGACGAAGCCCGACGTGCTCGTCGACGCCCGCATGCGCAAGCGTGCCCATCCCGAGCGCCAGCTCGAGCTCGCCCCGCTCACGATCGGCCTTGGCCCCAATTTCGTCGCCGGGGAGACCACGCACCTGGCCATCGAGACGATTTGGGGCGACGACCTCGGAACCGTCATCACCGCGGGAGCGACCAGGGCGCTGGCGGGCGAGCCACGGAGCTTCGCGGGCCATGCCCGGGACCGCTTCGTCTACGCGCCCGTCGCGGGCGTGCTGAGGACCAGCGCCTCGATCGGGCAGCACGTCAAGCGCGGCGAGCCCGTCGCCGCCATCGACGGAGAGGTGCTCGCGGCGCCACTCGACGGGATCCTGCGCGGCCTGACCCACGACGGCGTTCCTGTCGAGGCCGGGACGAAGGTGGTCGAGGTCGATCCGCGCGGGGAGCTGACGGCGGTGCTCGGGCTGGGACCGCGGCCGCGGCGCATCGCCGAAGGGGTCCTGAAAGCAGTCGAGCGGGCGTCGTGACCGAGCTCGAGCCTCGCGAGCGCTGGAACCGGCACTACGCCGAGCGCGGGCTGACCCCGTTCCCGGATCGTCCCTCGGAGTGGCTGGCGGAGAACCGGCCCCTGCTCGTCGGTCCCTCGGGCCGCCGCGCCCTCGATATCGCGTGTGGCAACGGACGCAACGCGCTCTATCTCGCGCAGCTCGGATTCGCCGTCGACGCCGTCGACGTCTCCGACGTGGCTGTATCGGCGCTGCGCGCCGCCGCCCTCGAGCGCGGGCTCGAGGTCGATGCCCGGCGCCTGGACCTCGAGACAGACACCCTTCCCGTCGCCCACTACGACGTCGTCGTCCAGATCAACTACCTCCAGCGTGACCTCTTCCGGGCCCTCGCGGCGGCGCTCGTGCCGGGCGGCGCCCTCGTCGTCGAGACGGTGACCCGCGCCCACGTGGAGGAGCTCGGTAACACCTTCGATCCGCGTTTCGTGCTCGACGACAACGAGCTCGTGCGCGCCTTCCCCGATCTCCTCGTCCGCCATTACCGAGAGGGCATAACCGATCGGGCGGGGCGACCACGAGGCGTCGCGAGCCTCGTCGCCGAGCGCCCCCGCGCGTGAGCTCAGCTCAGGCCTGCGCGACGATGAGCAGATAGCCGACGTCGATGGCCATCGATCCGTCGGTGGCACGGTTGGCACCGGCGTAGAGCTCCTGGAGCATGGCCCGCGCCTCCGTCCAGCGGCCGGCGGCTTCGAGGGCCGCGCGGGCGGCCACAAGCGGTCCCAGGTTCTGCTCCAAGTTGGCCAGGTAATGGTCGACCGACTCGTCGACGAGGGTGACGGTGGCGGGCTCGATGCTGAGCTCCGCCGCGCCGGCGAGCATCTCTCTTGCGTGCGCCTCGCTGCCCCAGAGGACCGGCGACTGGGCATCTTCGGGCGGCGGGATGAACGTGCCCTGGGCCGCGATCATCCGACCCATGACATCGTCCGGTACCCAGGAAGTGAGCGCCACCGTTCCCCCCGGCCGCGTCACGCGCAGGAGCTCGCGGGCGGTCTGCGCGTGCCGGGGCGCGAAGATCGCCCCGAAGTTCGAGACGACGCGGTCGAACTCGTCAGCGGCGAACGGCAGCGCCTCCGCGTCGCCCTCGACCCATTCGACCTCGAGACCTTCCTCACGCCCGCGTTCGCGCGCCACCTCGACCAGGGCGGGACTGAGATCGAGGCCCGTCACGGTGGCCCCGGCGCGCGCGGCCCACAGAGCGGCGTTGCCGGTCCCGGTGGCCACGTCGAGCACGCGTTCGCCCGCGGTCACGCCCGCGCGCTCCACGGTCAGGCGTGCCGCCCCGTCGATCAGGCGGGCGAAGCTCGGGTAGTCGCCCAGTCCCCACACCCAGCTCTGCGCCTGCTTGAACTGGTCGATATCCATCCTGGCGAACCCTATGCCTAAACGGGCAGGCCCCGCATCGTGCCCTGCAGGCGAGCCCAACGCTTCCGACGAGCTCGGGCCTAGGCCGGCGGGAGCTCGACGCGGACCGGGGCGGTAGGCCCGAGGTCGGGCCCGACGGTGGTGAGCGTCCATTCTCGCCCGTCCTCGGTGTTCGCGGCCAGGCAGAACCGTCCGAAGACGACGGCCACCCCGCGTGACCACACGTCGGCGAGCCACGCGAAGGGGAGCTCCGCCGTGATCGTGCCCTCGCGCTCGGCGATGCTGGGTGCCCGCCGATCCTCGATCAGGTCGAGCTCGACGGGGACGTCGACCCGCCCGAGCCAGCTTCGCACCGAGGCGCACAGCCGTCCGTGCATGCTCGCGGTGAGCGACGCTCGGGCTTCGCTCAGATCCGGACCGGGCTCCTCGAAGCGCCGCGCCCACGTGGCGGCGACGGTCGCCACGAGCCGATCCTGTAACGCGCCCCCCAGTCCCAGGAGGGCGACGAGCTCGCTCTGGGGCTCGGTTCTGAGGGGCATGGCGCCGACGGGTCCCGGGATCACCTGGGCGTAGCTCGCCCACCCGCTCGGGGTCGCCCTCGCCTGAGCGCGGCGCGCCGACGGAAGTCGCAGCAGCTGCCCCGGTGTCTTGCGCGCGCGTGCCGGCGGGCTCGTCGCGACGGCGCGTGGGCGCGGCCGCGCGGCGAGCTGAGTCGTCCAGTCGGCCTGAGCCGCGATCGGGTCCGCGGGGCCGCGGCTGGCAAGGACGAGCACGCGCGGGTCTTCGTCGTGGAGCGCCCACGCGTCGAGTACGTCCACGCAGGTACAGCGCTGGCCGCCCAGAGCGGCGAGGGCTCGCTCGGCTTCTGGATCGTCGTGGTCGACCGCGGTCAGAACGCCTTCCGCCCACCGGAGGCGGTGGCTGTCCTCGCCGCAGGTCACGGTGGCGTGCGCCGGACCGAGGCCGAGCCACCAGGGATTCATAGGTCCGATCCGTCCCTGCCGGCGCCGTCGCCCGCCCAGGGCAGCGCGAACGAGACGACCGCACGCGTCGTCTCCGCGCTCGGCATGACCTCGAGGCGGGCCGCCGCGGGGTCGAGCGCGGGCAGAAACTCGACGAGCCCGTGGCCGTAGTCCTCGGCGAAGCTCCAGTTGCCGCGCCGTCCGAGATAGTGATTGCCGCGGTCGTCCCTCGCCCACCACGCGAGCTGTCGCGGCCCGACGCCCCAGTCGAAGGGCATCCGCTGACCGAGTCCGGGGGCGACCTCGACATCGGCCCGGAACCCGTGCGAGTTGGACTGCAGTTCGAGCACCGCCGCGCTGAAGCCATCGAAGCTGGGCGTCACGGCGCCGAGGACGACCGACCCGGCCGGCCCGTCCTCGTGGCTCTGGCGGGCGAGCAGCGACTGCCACGGCTCCGGGACGCGCCTGAGACCGGGCGGCGGGGCTGGGGCGCCGTGGGGACCCCGGGGCTGCATGGCGTCGAGCACCGTACGCACATCGTCGAGCAGCGGGTCACCGGCGGACACCGCCCCGGCGGCGAGGAGGGCCTCGATCGCCGGCTCGAGGCCAGGCTCGTACAACTCGCCGGGCTCGGCGATTCGGTGCCACAGGTAGTGCGCGGCCGGATCTTGCTCGGGCAGGCGCTCGACGGAGGCCTCGAACGCGGCTGCCTTGCCCCTGAGATCGAGCCGCACCCCGTCGAGCTCGATCCAGGCGGTGTCGGCCGCCAGCGGTCGCGCCGTCGTCAGCCTGCCGTTCCTGCCTTCAGTGGAGCTCCCGCCACCCGTGAACGGCGCGCTCTCGCTCGTGCCCCGGTCGTCGGCCAGGGTCACGCTCGGCGGCGCTCCGAGCCAGGGACGGGACGAGTCCGAGTGCCAGGTGACTGCGACCGAGGTTGCCTCCTCGGACAGGCTCACGTAGCGGACCTCCACCGTCGCCTGTGAGTGCTCGATCGTGTGCGCGCAGGGCACGACCCGTCGCGGTCTGAGCGGCTTGGTCTCGCTGCGCGTCGACGGTCGCGAGGCTCCCACGATCGCGTGACGGCGAAACTGGGGATCGTTGCGTAGCGTCATCGCCAGGCTGTAATCGTCCAGCAAGCGCTCGGCGCTCGTCGGCGCGATGGCCGCGACGGCGACGAGCGCGGCGGCCGCCTCGGCGACGTGAGGGCGATGCGGTCCGCGACGGCGATCGTCGCGGTCGACCAGCATCTGCTCACCCAGCAACCGGAGGTAGAGCTCTGCGTCGAAGCCCGGCACGGTAAGAGGGTAACCCGCCCGCGGTGACGGAGCCCTTGCGTCAGACTAAGGGCATGGAAGACCAGGCGGCGGTGGTCGAAGCGCTCGGGGTTGCGATCGCCGCTCACGTGCCCGTCCTGCTGTGGGGAGCGCCGGGGACGGGCAAGACCTCGGTCATACGCGCCATGGCCGCGGCCGCGGGGTGGCCGTGTGAGACGGTGATCGCCTCGATCCGGGAGCCGTCTGACTTCGCTGGCCTGCCGATCGTCACGGGCGGCGCCAACGGCGCTCGCGCCCAGGTGACGTTCGCCCCGCCCGCGTGGGCGGTTGCCCTCGCCGAGGCCGGCACCGGGGTGGCGTTCTTCGACGAGGTCTCGACCGCTCCGCCCGCCGTGCAGGCCGCGCTCCTGCGCGTCGTGCTCGAGCGCACCGTCGGCGATCTCGCGCTCCCCGACGCGGTGTCCGTCGTCGCGGCCGCCAACCCGCCCGACCAGGCGGCGGACGGCTGGGAGCTCACGCCGCCGCTCGCCAATCGCTTCTGCCACCTCGACTGGCCCGTGGACGCCCGCACGGTGGCGGCCGGCTTCTCGGGAGGGTGGGCCACGCCCGAGCCGCCGGCGCTGGCCGAGGGTTGGGAGGGGCGGATCGCCATCGTGCGCACCTGGATCGCCGGCTTCGTGACCGTGCGGCCCGTGCTCGCGCTCGCCGTTCCCGACGATGCCGCCGCGGCGGGACGGGCGTGGCCGAGCCCGCGGACGTGGGACATGGTGGCACGGTTGCGGGCGGCCGCCGACGGAGCAGGCGCGGGAGAGCTCGCGAGCTCGCTGCTCGTGCGCGGGTGCGTAGGGGCGGGGCCCGGAGTTGAGTTTCTGACCTGGCTCGCCGAGGCGGACCTCCCCGACCCCGAGGCCGTGCTCGCCGACCCCGACGGCTTCGTCCTCCCCGACCGCGGAGACCGCGCCTACGCCGCGCTCTCGTCGGTGGCGGCGGCCGTCGCCGCCGACCCCTCGGGCGGGCGCTGGGAGCGCGGCTGGCGGGCGTTCGGGCGCGCCGCCGATTCGGCCCCCGATGTCGCTGCGGCGGCGGCGCGCACGCTGGCGCGGGCCCGCCCTCCCGGGTCCGCCATTCCCGACGAGGTCAAGGCGTTCGCACCGCTGCTCCGCGACGCCGGCCTGCTGTGAGCGAACGGCCCACGCTCGACGCTCATAAGCTCGCCGCCGCGCGGGTGTGGGCGACGGCGCGGATGCCGTATCTGGCCAGCGCGCTGTTTGCGAGCTCGGCGCGGGCCGAGCCCCGGTCGGGAACGATCGGGGTCGACAGCTCGTGGCAGCTCCACGCCGACCCGGCCGTCGTGGAGGCGCTCAGCGTCGAGGAGCTCGGCCGCCTCCTCGTGCATCTCAGCGGGCACCTGATCCGGGACCATGCCGGTCGCGCCCAGCGGCTCGGTGTGGCCGAAGACAATGCTCGCGCGCGCTGGAACCGGGCCGCCGACGCCGAGATCAACGACGACCTCCTGGCCGACGGCTGCCAACCCGAATCCACCCCCGATCTGCCGTCCGCCCTCGGATGCGAAGCGGGCGGCCTGGCCGAGAGCTACTACGAGGCGGCCGGCGAGGGCCCGCGCCACTGGGACTGCGGCTCCGGGGCGGACGGGTCCGGGCGGGCGGGGGACGGTGAAGCGGGGATCGACACCCAGCAGGGAGAGCTCCTGCGCCTCGGGGTCGCGGCCGAGATCCAGCGCCAGGCGGCCCGGGAGCCGGGCACGGTCGCGGGCGGCTGGCTGCGTTGGGCCGAGAGCGTGCTGCCCTCGAAGATCGACTGGCGGCGCGTGCTGGCGGCCGAGGTCCGCAGCGCGGTCGCGGCGGTGACGGGAAAGGTTGACTACAGCTACCGGCGCCCGTCGCGGCGCGCGCATCTGAACCGTGACGTCGTCCTGCCCACCCTGCACCGGCCCGTCCCCGACGTGGCCATCGTATGCGACACCTCGGGCTCGATGCACGAGCGTCTCCTGGCCCGGTCCCTGGCCGAGGTCGAGAACGTCCTCGCGCGCGCGGGCCTGCGCCAGACCCAGGTCCGGGTCCTCGCCGTCGACACGGACGTGCACGCCGCGCGGCGGGTCAGCCGCGCCGCCCAGGTCGAGCTCGCGGGGGGCGGCGGCACCGACATGGGGGCGGGCATCCTCGCCGCCGCCGAATTGCGCCCGAGGCCGTCGATCGTCGTCGTCCTCACCGACGGCTACACCCCGTGGCCCGAGCGGCCGCCGGCCGCGCTCCGGGTTGTGGTCGGACTCCTGAGCGAAGGTTCGGGGCCGCCGGCCTGGGCGCCGCCCGAGTGGGCGCGCACCGTGGTCATCGAGGACACGGGCGAGCCGTGAGCGGTGTGGGGGCGCTGACCGCGCTGACCGTGCTGGCGCTCTCGATGCTCGCGGCCGAGGGAGCGACCCCCTCGCCGGCGCGCACGCGAAGCGGATCGGCGAACCCGTTCGCGAGCCCGTCGCTGCGCGCCTACCTGACCGCTCGCGGCACGAACGTCACCGCGGCCGCGTACGACATCAACACCGGCCGTACGTACCTCTCCCGCCCAGGCGTGCGCGAGGAGACAGCGAGCATCGTCAAGCTCGACATCCTCGCCACCCTGCTTCGCGAGGAACAGGGCCGTGGCGGGCTGAGCGCGGAGGAGACCGGGCTCGCGGCCGGGATGATCGAGACGAGCGACAACGACGACGCCACGGCCCTTTGGAACCTCGAGGGAGGGGCCCCGGCGGTGCTCGCCTTCGACCGGGCCGCCGGCATGGGGCAGACGACACCGAACGCGTACTGGGGCCATACCACAACCACCGCTCGCGATCAGCTCAGGCTCCTGCGCCGGATCATGCTCCCCAACCGCCTCCTGACGAGATCCTCGCGCCGGTACGCGTACGAGCTCATGCGCCACGTGATCCCGTCCGAGCGCTGGGGGGTTAGCGCGGGCGCCGGCCCGCGCGCGACCGTCGCGCTGAAGAACGGCTGGTTCCCGAGGAGCGGGGGCGGTTGGCAGGTGAACAGCATCGGGGAGGTGGCCGGATCGGGACGGCGCTACCTGCTGGCGGTGATGACGGGCCGAGATCCCACCGAGCAGTATGGGATCGACACCATCGAGCGCATCTCCGTCGCCGCGTGGCGAGCGCTGCGACTGCGCACCCTCGATGGGTTCACGGGACCGGTCAGCCGCCGCGTCGCCTGAGGCGCCGCCCGGCCGCTCCCATATCCTTGGCCGATGCGGCTCGAAGGCATCCAGACCGGCGACATCGTCGAGGTCGACCGCCTCGGGCGCCGCTTTCACGCCCTGGTGACGGGCACCGCCGCGTCCGGGCTGGCGGTGACGCCGCTCGACCGCCGCATCACCTATCGCTCATGCCGCGCTCACGAAGTGGTCGCCCACTGGGCCAAGCGCGGGCGTCCGCGCGCGACCGAGGCGCCGCTCGAGCCCACCGTCCTCCAGCTCGAGCTCGACACCACGATCCGGGATTAGGGCCGCCAAGCCCTTCGCGGCGCTTAGCCGGCCCGGCCCGGCCTCACCGGGCGACGTCGCGCCCGGCCGTTGCCGGCCCGGCCGTCGGCGTCGCTCGCTGCGTCCGGGAACTGCTCGGCGCCGGTGGGCTCGATGTGCGGAGCCTGGTTCATCGACTGGCGTAGGCGCGCGAGCTCCTGGTACATCCGCCTGCGGGCGCGATTCTGGTTGCCGAGGGGCCGGTGAGCCGCGAGGCTGTGCCAGGGGTTGAAGGACAGGTTGTCGGCGAAGGCGAGCTGCTCCGGCGAGTCGAAGCGCTGGCGCGGCAGGCGCAGCTCGGCCACGGGGACGTAGGGCGAGAGGTGCTCTGGCCACTTGACGGTCGCGTCCTCGATCGGCATCCGATGCGGATCGGTCTGGACCTGGACCATGAAGTCGATGACCCAGTCTCCGGACGCGAGCGTGCGGGCCATCGCCTCGCGCAGGTAGTTGTCGGCGGCGCGCATGGGGATCTTCGTCCGCTTCGACGATCGAGGTCTGAGCGAGTACTCGACGGCCTGGCCGTCGCCGAGGAGAAACGGCACGTTGCTGTAGTAGCGCGTCTCGAGCGGGCTCGTGTGCATGCGCGAGAAGAGGGCCTGCGTGACGGCGGCGAGCACGTGGCTGTCGGCCGGATTGAGGAAGTAGAAGAGGTTCGAGCGCGACCGCACGTAGCGCTGGAGCTTCGCGTTCTCCTGGACGTTGGGCGTGACGAAGCTGGCGGGGGAGACGAGGATCAGATCCTGGGTTGAGCGCTCGTCGTCCAGCAGCTTTGGCCCCGGCACGTCCATGAGTTTGATCCCCACCGAGCACTGACCGTAGTCGTAGAGGTCCGGGGGCGCGTACGGCCCCGGACCCGAGAACCGCACCCAGGCCGGGTAGGTGCGCTCGTGGGCGAGAACGCCGTGCCGGAGGTTGTCGGGCAGGCCGGGGAGGACGTGGAACTCTCCCCGAACGACCCCGAAGGTCTTCGTGTTGCCGAAGCGCTGCACGCCGCCCGGGAGCCAGTTCTCCTTCATGAAGGCGGCGATCTCGTCGATGATTTCCTGGATACAGCGCTCCTCGTCGGGAAGCTCACGCTCTTCGGCGATGGCGAGGCCCTCGTCCCGCCGCCGGGCGTTCTGCAGCGCCTGAACGGCGGCGAAGGCGGGCGGAAGCAGGTAGCGGTCGAACTGCTCGCGCCAGAGGAACTCGGTCCGGCGCTCGAGACGCCAGCCCCAGATCCCGAGCTCGCTGATGGGCTCAAGGCCGAAGTAAGTGAGCGCCTTCATGCCGGGGTGAGGGTGGCCGGCTCGCGCTCGGGCCACCAGTTCGCGGGCGTCTCGCGATCATCGGACCCGAGCTCGCGACCGTGGATCATGAGAAAGGCGGCGCGCTCGGCGAGGGCGCTGATCGTGGCCGTCGGGTTGCGGGCCAGCGCGGTCGGGACGGTGGATCCGTCGACGACAAACAGCCCGGGGTAGCCGTGAACCCCGCCGCGGTCGTCGACCACCCCGTCGAGCCGGTCCTCGGACATCCGGCACCCGCCGAGCGGGTGGGCGGTGAGGAGATCGCCCATGCGCCACAGCGGGCTGGGGACGTAGACGCCGCCGAGCGTCCGGCTGAGCTCGCGCAGCGCGTCCTCGAGCTCCAGGAAGCTCGCGCGGCTCGCGCCGGGGTTCCAGCGCAGGTCGAGGGCGCCCGAGCCGTCGAGCATGAACTCCCCGTCCGCCGCGTCCTCGCACATCCCGAGGTAGGGGAGGAAGCCGCGCGTGCGGCCGCCTCCGAGGAGGTCCTGCCGCTCCCGAGCCAGGCGTCTCGTGGCTCCGGCGATGCCGAGCGTTCGGTCGTAGAGGAGGCTGGCCAGGCCGAACAAGCTCCTTGGCATCCCCGGCCCGGCGAGGAGACCTTCGAGGAACCAGAAGAGGGGGTCGGGAAGGCCGAGATCCTCGACGTACATCTGCTGGTTGGCGGTGGCGAAGTCGGCGCCGGCGGTGATGCTCGGGCCCGGCCCCGCGTCGATGTCCTCGTCGGTGAGCGTGCCCGCGAGGAGGAGGTCACCGTTGCCGGAGAACCCGTGTCCGAGGGCGGGGCTCAGATCGGGCAGCGTCCCGAGGCGGTCGCGGCAACGGAGGAGCAGCTCTGCCGTCCCCAGCGTGCCCGCGGCGACGATCACCGTGTCGGCGCACACGGAGGCGAACGGGGCCGAGGTGGCCGCGGCGGGATCGAGCCGCTCGTAGCTCACGCGGTAACCCGTGCCGTGCGCGACGGGAGCGATCCGGTGAACGCGATGGAGCGGGTAGACCTCGGCGCCGTTGCGCTCGGCCAGGGCGAGGTAATTGAGGTCGAGCGTGTTCTTGGCGTGGGTGGTGCAGCCGAGCATGCAGTCGCCCGAGTAGTCGCACGGCTGCTGGTGCACCGCTCCGTGGGGGTTCCTGCGCCCCGGTCCGCGGTATACGGCGATGGGCACGAGCTCGGCGGCGCCGGCGCCCGCGGCGCCCGCGCACGCGTCGAGGAAGGTTGTCGTCCGGGCGGGAAGCGCCCGCCCGGCCGGCGGTTTGAGGGGGGCGGCGTCGAGCATCTCGTGCGCAAGGCCGTAATAAGGCCCGAGCGTCTCGAGGTCGATGGCGGCAGGCCAGCGGATGTCCTCGAAGATGGCCGCCGGCGGGCGCAGGTGGACGTTGAAGTAGTGGAGCGAGCCGCCGCCCACGCCGCTTCCCTGGATCACGTGCATGCGCGAGAAGACGCGGTAGTCAAGGAGTCCGAAGTGGCCGCCTTCCGGATCCCAGAACGCGTTACCGGCGATCTGGCTCGGCGAGCGCGGGAAGTCGACGTTGCTCCAGCGCCGGCCGCGCTCGAGCACGCACACGCTGCGCCCGGCCTGGGCCAGCCGGCACGCCGTGATGCTGCCGCCGAAGCCCGACCCGATGATGACGACGTCGTAGCGCGAGTTCACGGCAGGCTCCCGATCCAGCGCAGAGCGCGGAGGCCGGGGAGGAAGAAATAGGCGCCGCCGCGGACGGTCACGAAGGCAGGCAGCTCGGTGACGCGCCGGCGCGTGGGCCGCGCCTGGATGGTGAAGGTGCGCCCGGGCGGCCCGATGAGCGGGTCGGGATCTTCGTAGAGGCCGTCGAATTTAGGGCTCAGCACCCACGTGTGCTGGATGAACTCAAACTGGCGCGACAGGCTCCCGCACAGGCACATGAAGTGGAGCCCGCGCTCGCGTTGATCGCCACCCGCGAGGGCGTCAGCGCGATCGAGGCGCGGCCCGTACAGGCGGCCGCGACGGAGCAGGCGGTGGCGCCGGTCGATCGCGATCGAGGTTCGCGAGCCGGGCCGCGGGTCGAGCGAATCGCGCGGGTGGGAGCGGCGGACGTGCGCCCCGATGGGGCACCGGAGCCCGAGCGCATCGGCCTGGTGGTAGCCGAAGTCGTTGGCGCTGCTCAGCGCGGGGTCGTCGCGCTCGGGGGAGAGCACGAGCGGGGCGCCGCCCGGCCAGCGCCCCACCATGCGCGCGGCCAGCGCTGTGGCGTCGCCGTCGCCGTTGCTGCTTTGTTGCGCGACCTGGTCGAGGTGCGTCCAGAACCCGGGCACGTCCTGGGCGAGCTGGCGCAGGGCCAGGTAGGTGCCGTTGCGGCCGAGGTCGGGGCGCCCTGAACCCTCGGGGTCGACGGGGAGGATGCGGTCCGGATCCTCGGTCGGGTCGAGCAGGGGCCGTTCGGTGTACTGCCCGAACTCGTTCTCATATCCGAGCACGAACTCGCCCGCCTTGGTCGTGTCGTTCGCCGGTCCGGAGTGCATGCCCTCGATCGCGGGCTGAGCGATCCCGTCGTGAAAGCCGAAGTGCTCGCGGTCGTCGCGCCGCGCCTCGAGGCGGTGAACTTCGCTTACCCCGGTGCCGCTCACGTCCCCGTGGCGGGCGATGAGCTTGGTCAGCCGCGCCGGGGTGGCGGCGTAGAGCAGGAGCACGAGATCGATGCCCGCCGTGTCGGGAGCGCCCCACGACCAGTGCTCTGGCGCGCTCTCGCCCGTGTCGCCGAGCAGGCGCCTGCGGCTGGGCTCGGTCATGCCGTCCTGGAACTCGAGGGAGAAACGCTCGCGGGCCGAGGTCGGGACGCCGAGCTTCTCGAGGCCCGATGGGGTGAGGGCCACGTTGACGGCGTCGCCCTCGACGCGGCCGGCGGCCGTCCTGATCGTGGGTGTGATCTGCGCGAGCCAGGCGCGCGCGGCGGCCGCGTCGTCGATCGCGAGAAGCAGGAAGCAGCCGTGCGGCAGGTGACCGTACGCGCTGGCCACGAGGCCCTGGGCGTCCTGCGTTTCGATGCTCATAGCCGCTGCAGCCAAGTCTCGGTCTGCTCGCGCGACATCTCGCCGGAGAGGCCGGCGCGGATCTCGGCGTTGTTGTCGATGTTGACCGCCGTGAGCTCGTCGTAGGCGGAGTACCACACCTGGGTCGGCACCTGGTGCCCGCGCAGGTAGTCCTTGAACGCCTGCTCGTTGCGGGCGCCGCCGAACACGAGCCAGCTCGTACGCGGGTACCCGACGCCGTTGGAGAACACGGCGTTGAGGCCCCACCACACCTGGTTGATGAAGTCGTCCATGTAGCTCTCGAGGCTGCCGTCATAGTTGCTGGCGAAGATCATCCGGCGGCGGTCGTCGAGGAAGACCCACCGCGCGAAGTGGATCGTGGTGACGCCCGTGAGGCTCCCGCGATTGAAGATATAGCGCGCGCCGTAGTCGACGAGGCGCAGGATGCCGGCGGCGGTGACCAGCCGGGTGAGCCCCGGCTTGCGCTGCCCCAAGGCGCTGAACGGGTTGATCGCGGCGTGATCCTCGAGGGCGGCGAGCTCGCGGTTATGGGCGTCGGTGGGGAGGATGGTGGGCGCGGCGTCGCGGAGCTCGTGCAACCTGAGCAGGAGCGCCCACACCGGGAGCAGCGGGGCGATCACGGGCGCGAGAGCGATGAGCTCGAGCGGGAGGCCGGATGCTTTGACGAGGTCGGCGGCGCGCTCGCGCGGCCCGGGGCGCGGGGCGGGCTCGGCGGCCCAGCGCAGGTCGGGTCGCGCCCCGACGAAGCGGCGGACGGCGTCGCGGGCCGCTTCGGGCTCGACGCCGTCGAAGTCCCCGCCGTCGAGGAAGGCCTGGATCTCGTCACGGAGCCGGCCTTCGTCCCTGATCTGTGTGAGCGTGCGCCCGA
>JAXDGF010000249.1:0-6064 GCA_034665165.1 Solirubrobacteraceae bacterium
GCGCGCCCGCGAGGCGGGCGAGACAATCCGCGAGGCTGTCTGCGTGCTCGAGCAGGGTCCGCGCGGCGCCGAGCTCGCGCGCGCATACAGTTACCTCGCCGGCGTCGCGATGGTCCAGTACGACTTCGAGCAGACCATCAGTGTGGGCGCGAAGGCGATCGCGATCGCCGAGGAGGTCGATGACCTCGAGGGCCTCGTGCACGCGCTCAACAGCGTCGGCACCGCCGAGCTGATCGCCGGGCATCCGCCTGGGGCGGCAAAGCTAGAGCGCAGTCTCGAACTCGCGCGCCAGGCTCACCTCGGGACCGACGCGGGTCGCGCGTACATCAACCTTAGTTGCGGGCTGATCCACCACTGGCGGTGGCGAGAGGCGCTCGTCTGGATCGAGCGCGGGATCGGATACACGCGCGAGCTCGGGCTCGAGGCGTGGGTCAAATGTCTCGTCGGCGAGCGGGCGGTCGTCGAGCTGGCGCTGGGCCGCTGGGACGACGCCACCGCAACCGCGCAGGCGCTGCTCGACGGTCCGCGCGACCAGATCATCGAACCGCGGACGTACGCGCTGCTCGTCGTCGGGCTCGTGCGGGCGCGGCGCGGCGACCCTGGCTACTGGCCGCTGCTGGACGAGGCGTGGGAGCGCGCGGTCACCGCCGACGACCTCCAGTTCCTCGCCCCCGTGTCCGCCGCCCGCGCCGAAGTGGCGTGGCTGGAGGGGCGATCGGAGGCGATCGACGCCGAGACTGAGACGACCTACGACCTCGCCTGCCGGCTGAATGAGCCCACGACCGCCGGCTGGCTCGCCTGCTGGCGGGCGCGCGCGGGCCTTCCGGTCGAGCCGCCAGACAGCATCCCCGAGCGATTCCGGCTTCAGCTCGACGGCGAGCCCGAAGCCGCCGCCGAGCTGCTGAACGCCGCGGGCGCCCACTACGACGCCGCGATTGCACTGATTCCGAGCAGCGATGGCTCATCGCTGCGCGCCGCTCACGAGCAGCTTCGAGGGCTCGGGGCGAGGCCCGCGGCAGCGAACGTCGCGCGGCGCCTGCGCGAGCTCGGTGAGCGCAACCTCCCGCGCGGGCCGCGGGCAACGACCCGCGAGAATCCCGCCGGGCTGACGAACCGCGAGCTCGAGGTGCTGCCGCTGCTCGCGCAGGGGCTCCGCAACGCGGAGATCGCACAGCGGCTGGTCGTCACGCCGAAGACAGTCGACCACCACGTCTCGTCGATCCTGCGCAAGCTCGGTGCGACAAACCGCGGCCAGGCGGCCGCAGCCGCCGCCCTCCTCGGCCTCGTCGCGGGCGAGGCAGAGGCTGGTCCGAGCGCTAAACAACCTCCAGTCCGCGGGCGGCCTTAGCTGCAAGACTCCCCTCCCTCGACCATCCGCGAGCGGAGAGGCTGCTATGAGCGAGACGCCTGTCAAGTTCCTGCTCTCAGAGCAGGACATCCCGACCCACTGGGTCAACCTGATGGCGGACCTGCCCGGTGAGGCCCCGCCGCCGCTGAACCCGGGCACGCTTCAGCCGGCGGGGCCGGATGACCTGACGCCGATCTTCCCGATGGGCCTGATCCTCCAGGAGGTCTCGCCCGAGCCCAAGGTCGAGATTCCCGACCGCGTGCGCGACGTCTACAAGCTGTGGCGACCGACACCGCTCTTCCGCGCCCGCCGGTTCGAGCAGGCCCTCGATACGCCCGCGCACATCTACTACAAGTACGAGGGCGGCTCGCCCCCCGGCTCGCACAAGCCCAACACGGCCGTGGCGCAGGCGTATGAGAACGCCGAGGCAGGGATCCGCAAGCTGAGCACCGAGACGGGTGCCGGTCAGTGGGGGTCGGCGCTGGCGTTCGCCTGCGGCCTGTTCGGCCTCGAGTGCGAGGTGTGGATGGTCGGCTCGAGCTATGACCAGAAGCCCTATCGCCGCTCGATGATGGAGGTGTGGGGCGCCACCGTGCACCGCTCGCCGAGCGAGGTGACCGAGGCCGGCCGCTCGCAGCGCGAGCACACCACCGGCTCGCTCGGGATCGCCATCTCCGAGGCGGTCGAGGTAGCAGCCCAGAACGCCGACACCAATTACTCGCTCGGCTCGGTCCTCAACCACGTTCTCCTGCACCAGACCGTGATCGGCCAAGAGGCGCTGGCCCAGATGGAGATGGCGGGGGAGGAGCCCGACGTCGTCGTCGCCTGTGTCGGAGGTGGTTCCAACTTCGGCGGGCTCGCCTTCCCGTTCGTGCGCCGGGTGCTGCGCGACGGCGCCAAGACACGCTTCGTCGCGGCCGAGCCGGCCGCCTGCCCGACGCTCACGCAGGGCGTCTACGCCTACGACTTCGGCGACACGGTGGGCCTGACGCCGCTGATGCCGATGTACACGCTCGGCCACGACTTCGTTCCCCCGCCCATGCACGCAGGCGGATTGCGCTACCACGGCGACTCGCCGCTCCTGTGCGGCCTGGTCAAGCAGGGACTGATCGAGGCGCGCGCGTACCGCCAGAACGAGACCTTCGAGGCGGCGGTGCAGTTCGCGCGCACCGAAGGCCTGATCCCGGCGCCCGAGCCCGCGCACGCGATTCGCGCCGTGATCGAAGAGGCGCAGGCGGCGCGCGAGGCGGGCGAAGAGCGAGTGATCCTCTTCGGCCTCTGCGGTCACGGCAACTTCGACCTCGGGGCCTACGACGCCTACCTCGCGGGCAAGCTCGAGGATCCCGAGTTCTCCGAGGCCGACAAGGACGCCGCGCTCGCGCGGCTGCCCGAGGCGCCGGCGCTGGCGTGACCGTCGGGGTCCTTCGGGTGCGAACGCCGGCGTCAGGCCGCCGCGGCCGCCTGACTGCTGAGCGCCTCGACGGCGTCACGCGAAGAGAACCTGCTCCCGGCCGAGACAAGCTCACGCATGATGAGCAGGGAAGCTTCGTGGGCCGCGTCCGAGGTGCCGGCGACGCAGTCCTCGAGCACCCGGACGTGGTAGTCGCGTTGGAAGGCATCGCCCGTCGTCCAGTGCACGCACACGTCGGAGGAGACGCCGGCGATGAGGAGGGTGTCAACGGCCAGCGCCTTGAGGAGTAACTCGAGCTCGGTGCCGAGGAAGCAGCTGTAGCGGCGCTTACTCACGAGCAGGTCGTCTGGTCCGGGGGCGAGCTCGGGGATGATCTCGATGCCGCGCGTCCCTTCGACGGTGTGGGGCGCGAAGGTGCAATCGGGACCGCTCTCGAGGCCGGTGTCAAGACCGCCTGGCCGGTGGGCTTCGATCGTCCAGATCACCGGCAGGGACGCTGCTCGCATAGCGTCGATGACGGCACGGGTGGGAGCCACCGTGTGCTCGGCGCCGATGTTGTAGCAGCCGGCGCCGGGATCCATGAAGTCGTGCTGCATATCGATGACGAGCAGAGCGGGGCGTCCGATGAAGACATCGGGCATGGCGTCGGCCTCCTGTCGAGCGCAGCAGAAAAGCGCTTTGGCAGAACGTGGCGCAGTAGACCACATGGTGGCGGGCGCGTCAATGCCGCGGGCTATGCTGGCGGAGCGAATGGCTCATGTCCGCATCACCGATGTCGCGGCCGCCGCCGGAGTGTCGATCACCACGGTGTCCCACGCCCTGAATGGGAAGGGGCGGATCCCCGAGGAGACGCGGCGGCGAGTGCGCACGGCCGCGGAGGCGCTCGGCTACCGGCCCAGCTCCGCGGCCCGCAGCCTCGGCGGGCGCCGGACGGGGCTGATCAGCATCTCGCTCTCGCAGGACGAGGGACATTGCGTGGGTATGTCGGACTTCGCCTACTTTCTCCAGCTTGTCAACGCCGCGACGACGGCGGCGATAAAGAGCGGTTACGCCCTCATCCTGTCCTCGGATCTGACGAACGCCTCCCCGCGGCTCGAGCAGCTCCCGGTCGATGGCGGCATCGTCATCGACCCGATCGCCGACGATCCCCACGTGACCCGGCTCGAGGCCGCCGGCGCGGCCGTTGTCACCACCGGGCGCGTACCGGGCCGGTCGAACGGGTACTGGGTCGACAACGACCATCCCAAGGGACTCACCCGCGTGCTCGACCACCTCGTCGCCCAGGGGGGAGAGCGCGTGGCCCTGGTCAGCATTCCGCTGACGACGACCTACGCCGTCGAGACCGAGGACACGTACCGGCGCTGGAGCGCGGAGCGCGGAACCGACCCCCTCGTATTCTGCGTCAGCGGTGGGCTTACCGAGGCCGCCGGCTTGGCCGCGGCCGAGTCGCTGCTGGGAAGTGCTGATCCGCCGGACGCGATCTGCACGCCGCTCGATCGCCTGGCGCTCGGCGTTCTTCTCGGCGCGAGCGCGATGAACGTCTCGGTGCCCGATGAGCTGTTGGTGGCGGCAGTGACGAATTCAGAGGCGACGCGAGCGTCGAGGCCGCCGCTCACCGCCCTCGAGCTCTATCCCCAGCAGCTCGGGGCGAGAGCGGTGGAAATGCTCGTCGATCTGATCGAGGGACGCGAGCCCGCGGAGTCCCATGTCGTGGTTCCGACCCGTCTCCTCAAGCGGCGCTCGAGTAACCCGGCAGGACGCCGGACGCTGCGCGCCTAGTGCGGCGTTCCGCAAGGGACTTAAGGAACGGTGCACTAGTCTCGCCCGCATCGGGTACGGGTATCAGCGCCCGCCGTGCGTGCGGGCGGATGTGGGTCAGAGCATCCTTAATCGCTTGTGCGCCAAAGCGCTTTGGCATATGATCGCGCGCTCGCCGACGCAAAAGCGTTTTGGCGCGCGCCTGTCACGACAACGACTCGAGCGAGGAAACGAATGTCCGAGCCCATTTCGTCGGTATCTCCCGTGTCCTCTCAGCCCGTTGCCGATCAGGTCGGTCACATCGAGGTCCGCGGGGTGGAGGTAATCCCCGACTCCGACCGCCACGGACGGCCGCGTGAGCTGTTCTCACTCTGGCTCACCTCGAACATCACGGTTCTCTACATCGTCTTCGGAGGGTCGCTGGTCGCGGCCGGGCTCAACCTCTGGCAGGCGGCGCTGGTCATCGTCGCCGGCAACCTCGCCTATGCCTTCATTGGGTGGGCGGCGACCGTCGGCCCGGGCGCGGGCACGTCGACGCTGATGATCTCGCGTGCGCAGTACGGGCTACACGGCAACCGCTTGTCGGCGCTTTTCTCGTGGCTCTCGTTGGTGGGCTTCGAGGCCATCAACATTGCCTTCGGAGCGCTGGCGCTGTTCTCCCTCGCCGGTGAGCTGGGCTGGCATGTGGGCACGTTCGGCAAGGCATTGCTTCTCGCCGTAACCGTCGCGGTCACCTACGGCATCTCCGTTCTCGGCCACGCCACCATCGTCCGTTTCCAGCAGCTGTTCGCTCTCACCCTCGGGGTGCTGTCGATTCTCCTCATCGTGTTCGTCGCCCGCCACGTGAACTGGAATTACGCACCAAAGACCCCGCTGCGCGGCGCGGCGCTCTGGGTGGCGCTCTCGAGCGGCCTCACCCTCATCCTGTCCGGTCCCCTCTCGTGGGCGCCGGCGCCGGTCGACTATGCGCGCTACCTACCGCGGAACGCGTCGCGAAGGGCGATCGCGTTCCACACCACGGTGGGATCCCTGATCCCCTCGATCTCCCTGGCGCTGGTGGGCGGTGCCGCAGCCACCGTCGTCGACCCAGCCGCCCTGCCCAACTCGATCAAGGGCATCGTGCCGGGATGGTTCTACCCGCTCTTCCTCGCCGTCGTCGTCGTCGGCACTATCGCCAACAACGTCCTCGGGGTTTACTCCTCCGGCCTTTCCCTGCAGGCCATGGGTTTCCGAATTCACCGGGCGGCGGCCGTCAGCATCGACGCGACGATCGGTACCGCCATGGCCGTGTACGCGATCTTCATCTCCAATTTCATCACCACGCTCACCGAATTCCTGCAGTGGGCGCTGTTCTGGTGGAGTCCCTACCTGGCCATCTTCCTTGTCGACCTCGTCCTCCGGCGCGGGCGCTACATCGGACCCGAGCTCGAGAACGCGAAAGGAGGGCGCTACTGGTTTTCCGGTGGCTACCGCTGGCGGGGGCTCATCGCCCTCATCAGCGGCATGGTGGCGACGGCGTTGTTTGCGCAAACCGCCCATCTCAAGGG
>JAXDGF010000250.1:0-5463 GCA_034665165.1 Solirubrobacteraceae bacterium
GACGGTCAACGGGCAATTCTCATCAAGGACGCCGGCAATCTGCCCGGCTCAACGCCTAGTGAGTACGCGGTCGCCGCCACCGGCCCTCCGTATCCGCTCCGCGCTACTTCGCTCGGACGCTCGCGCGGCGGAGGTCGCATCGACGCCTGCAACGACGGTAAGCCCTCAACGAGCCTTGCGACGATCACCTTCAGCGAATTCGACCGGGTACCGCCGATTCGGCGCCCGGGCGTGATCGCCAATCCCGGCGCGGTGCCGGCGGGCTGACGCGCGGCGCGGTTGCCCCTGTGCCGGGCTGACGCGCGGCGCCGTTGCCCCTGTGGCGGGCTGGCGCCCAGGGCCGCTACCCGTGCTGCCAGGTCACCCCGAACGACGACCCGCCGCCCGACACATTCGAGGGCGCCGCACGGGTGATGCCTTGCTGGGAAACCATCGTGATGGGATCGGCGCTCGCGAACGATCCGACGCCACCGGTCTGGCCGTTGATCGTCGCCGAGGCGCCGCCGAAGGGGACTGAGCCGAAGTCCGAGAGCAGACCGCTCGAGGGTCCCTCCATGATCCACTCGACGGACGTGCGCCGGGCCTTCTTCGACGTCTGAGTGGTCGAGAACGTCGCGTGGGTACTGGTGTCGGTCAAGGTGAGGACAAAGCGTCCGGGGGCTTGGTAGCTGACCTGGCCCGTCATCGCGTCGCCGGCACGGACGGTCATGGGGATGAGAACCGAGTTCTTGGGATACATCTCCCACCACGCGTAGTACACCGGCGTGCCGTTCTGGCAGTCGGAATCGGTCCCGATCTGCTCGACGGTGTTACTCGCGTCACCGTCGATGCCGACCCAGGGAGCGGACCAGCTGTTCTCGCCCGCGGCGCACGTCACGGCCGGCTCGGTCCACGTGCCGATCACGTTCGTGGCCCCGGTCCCGGCCACGGCGTAGCCCGACCAGTTCGTGCTCGTGCCGTGTCCAAATCCGTGGCGCGGGCTGTGACGGACGGCTGCACCCGCCGCGGGCGCGGCGAGGAGAACGGCGCCGAGGAGGGCGAGGCCGGATACGGCACGGCGGGCATACCGGTGGGCGTGCATGTCGAATTCTCCTCGCGTGTTGGAGGGGGCCCCCCGACTCCCACCTCGCGGCTTCCCTTACGCCGCGGATACTCCCCAGAAGGCGCCGAGGGGAGGACGAGCACCGAGGGATGCGACGCGTCGTGCAGGACCTCGACATCGACCTCGCGGAGCTCGGTCGCGGTGGCCGGGTCCTCGCCCGTGCCGGGATTGCGGGCATAGCGCGGGTGGGCTCCGGAGGAGACCTGGAGGCGGATCCGGTGTCCGGCGGCGAACCGGTGCCCCATCGGCCACAGGTCGAAGGGGACGCGCCAGGAGCCGTCTTCACCTTGCTCGAAGCGGCCGGGCGCGACGCGCGCGAGCGCGTCGCACACGTTCCACGAGGCGCCTTCGGGGTCGACGTCGCAGACGCGGGCGAAGACGTCGAAGTAGGGCGAGCTCGTACGCAGCCAGACCTCAACCCGCACGGGCCCGATCGCTTCGAGCACGGATGGGAGCGGTGCGCTCGTATACGTCATCACGTCCCCGCGCGCTTCGAGCCCGCGGTTATCGGTCACGGGCTCGCGCGCGAGAAGCACCGGTCCGCCTAACGACGGCGTCGGATCGACGGGGTTGTACCGGTAGCGGTCGCCGTCCTGGAGCGGCTCGGTCGGTTCCTCTTGCTCGAGGCGGCCCTGATCGCCCAGCCACAGCCGCCGCTCGCCCGTGTCCGGCGGTGGCCAGCTCGGCAGGTTGCGCCACCCGCCGCCCGAGCGCTCGCCGGTGACGAAGACCCGTACGCGCTCGGCTCGCACGAGGCGATCGTCGCCCAGTAGGTGGGAGCGCAGCCACGCCAGCCCCTCGCGCATCCCGGCCGCCAGCGCACCGGGGGCGATGTGCGACCACGGGCCGATCACGAGCTGCACGTTCCGTCCGGCGTCCTGCAGGGCGATGTAGTCCTCGAGCATCCAGGGCAGGACGATGTCGTTCCAGCCGCCCACGAGCTGCACAGCAGCGGTGACCTTCGCCACGCCCGCCGCGAAGTCGCGCGCAACCCAGAAGGAGCCTTCGCGGCCGGGGTTGGCGAGCCCCTCGCGCCACCACCCGACCGGCGCGCCCGTCACGAGCTCGTCGATCCCGCCGAGCGGGAGCTGGGAGAACACGGACGAGAGCCGGCGCAACCCGGTCGCCATCGCCAGCGGCGCGAGCCGGCGCTCCTGCTCGGCGACGAGAACGAGCCACGAGGCCGCCGTCTCCAACGAGAGCCCGCCGCCCGCCCACGTCTGGCCGTGGAACTGCGAGGCGCTCACCTGGATCGCGAGCGCCGCCAGGTCCGGCCCCGCCTCGGGCGCCACCGCCCACTGCACGAGCCCGAGGTAGCTCGGTCCGATCATGCCGATCCGTCCCTGGTGCCAGGGCTGCTCACGGAGCCAGCGCAACGTCGCGAGCCCGTCCGGGCGCTCATCGAAGGGGGAGAACTCACCCTCGGAGCCGAACGTGCCCCGCGTGCTCTGCATCACGACCTGGAGCCCGCGCTCGGCGAGCAGCCGTCCGAAGATCAACGCCACCGCCTGCTTGCGACCGTAGGGCGAGCGCACGAGAACGGTGGGCTGGGGCTGATCGCGCGTCGCCCGGGCGACCCAGCGGTCGGCGAGGAGCACGGCGCCGTCGTCCATGGTGACCGGCAAATCCGGGTCAACGACGATGTCGGTGGTCTGCGGGCGCGGCAACCGCATCCGCCGGGCGAGGATCTCGCTGGCGAGGCTCATCCCGCGATCCTACGCACCGGGCTGGGCGTCCAGATGCACTAAAACGCTTACTGTCGGGCGCTGGCGGCGAGCATCCGCTGCGGCATGGAGATACTGCCGTCCGGCCGCTCATAGGGCCTGACCGCCTCGCGCATGCGCTCCTCGATCGCGCTCCGCTTTTCTTCCTCGAGATTGGCCATGACCGCCCGGAGCGGTCCTGCCAGTCGCCGGTTCGTCTCCGTCCACTGGTCCATGGAATCGAAGTCGTTGGTGCCGTCGAGCGCCTCGATCCGGATCGAGTCAAACCCGGCCTGCGCGAGCGCACCGCGAAGCCGCGCCGGGTCGGCGAGCGACCACATACTCGGCGCATCGGGGGATGGAGGCGGCGTGTCGAGCTCGCTCGCCACCACCCGCATGGGCAGCACCGCCCACGGGTTCGACTCGGCTTCCGCCCACACCGCCAGCGCGATCCGACCACCAGGAGCAAGCACGCGACCGGCCTCGCGCATGGCCGCCGCGGGGTCTGCCATGAGCATGAATCCCATCCGGCACGCAACGGCGTCGACCGACCCATCCGGGACATCCATCGCCTCGGCGTCCATGACGCGATATTCGACGTTCGTCACTCGTTCGCGCTCCAGGCGCTCGCGCGCCGCCGCCACCATCGGCTCGGCGAAATCGCTGTAGATCACGTGTCCCTCGGGGCCGACGGCGCGCGCGGCCAGCAGGCTCACCGTCCCGGGCCCGCCCGCGAGCTCCAGCACCCGCTCCCCCGGGACGAGCGCCAGTGCCTGCATGATCCATTCCGCGGCCGGGCCGAGCTGGCGGTCGATCCGGTCGGCGAGCTCCGCCCAATCGGGCGCCACCGCCGACCAGCCCTTCAGTGACGCGGCACGGTAGTCGTCCATGCGCAAATCCTAATCACCCGGAGGTAGCGGCAGCCGCACGCGGAACGTCGTACGACCGGGCTCGGTCTCGAGCGAGAGCGACCCATCGTGGCGGTCGACGACGATGCGCCGCGCCGTGGCCAGCCCGAGCCCGGTGCCGCGCCCGACGTCCTTGGTCGTGAAGAAGGGGTCGAAGATCCGATCAGCAATCTCGGCTGGGACACCAGGCCCGTCGTCCGTGATCTCGACCACGGCGCAGCCGGCGTCGGCTCGCGTGGTGACGGTGATCGTCCCCTGCTCGCTCAGGGCGTCGATGGCGTTGTCGAACAGGTTGGTCCACACCTGGTTGAGCTCGGACCCCCGCACGGTGAGCTTGGGCAGCGTCCGGTCGTAGTCACGCACGACCTTGATCGAGGTGTGCTTGAGCTTGTGGCCGAGGACTGAGAGCGTAGTGTCGAGCCCCTCGTGGAGGTCGACCTCGACGACACCGCCGCGATCCATGTACGCGTAGGACTTGACCGCGCCGACGAGCGCAGTCATGCGCTCGGTCGATTCCACGAGCTCGGCCGCGAGGCGGTCTGCGGTCAGGGTTGCGGCCACCCAGCGCAGCGCCGTCGACGTCGCCGGCCCCGCGAGCCCGACCACCCGATCGAGCCAGGCCTGGTCGAGGCCGGCGGCGGCGAGCGGCTCGGCCAGGCGCCACGGCTCTTCGACGCCGAGCGCCTCCAGGCGTTCGAGAAAGGCGTCCTCGGCGTCGGCGGCATCGAGCGTGTCGAGCGCAGTGGCCGAGGCGGCGGCCGCCACCGCCTGTCGCTGGAGCGCGACCAAGCCCTCGGCGTCGGCGCGCTCGACCCCCACCTCGACGAAATGCCCCATCGCCGAGCTGATGACCTCGAGCGCCTCGGTGAGCTGGGCCGCGGCCCGGCGCGCCGCCGCAGCCGGGTTGTTGAGCTCGTGGGCGAGCCCAGCGGCCATCGTGCCGAGCGAAGCAAGGCGCTCGCGATTCTGCTCGATCGCGGTCACGCGACTCATCACGGGCGCAATCGCCTGCATCACGCGGCGATGGATCGAGGGCTGCTCGAAGGCGAGGCGGCGAAAGTCCTCGGCCGCCACCACTGCGGTCCGGCACTCGGTCTCGGCGAGAACGCGCACTCCGAGCGGGCTGCCGGTGAGCACGGCGATGGCGCCGATCCAGGTCGGCGAGCGCTGGTGCCCGACCGGCTCGGGGCGGCCGTGATCGACCATCAGACCCACGCCCCGGCCCTCGAGCATGAGGGTCATGCTCGCGAGCTCTTCGCCCGGCTCGGCGATCACCTCGCCCGGCGAGACGTCGCGCGGCTTGGCCACGGGGACCCACTCGGCGAGCTCGTCATCGTCGAGGTCGTCGAACAGGTCGACGGTCCGGAGCTCCTCGACCGTAACCGGGCGTGGGGTCACTTGCCTCACGCCTCGACCAGATACTCGTGGATGAGTGAGACGGCCATCGAGCCCTCGCCGACCGCGCTCGCGACGCGCTTGATCGAGCGTGCGCGCACGTCGCCGGCAACGAACACCCCGGGCACGCTGGTCTCGAGCAGATAGGGCTCGCGCTGCAGCGGCCAGCCGCTGGCCTGGGCGTCGCGGCCGGCGAGGATGAACCCGCGCTCGTCGCGCGCGACGACGCCGGCCAGCCAGTCGGTGCGAGGCGAGGCGCCGATGAAGACGAAGCAGGCGTCGACCGTGAGCGTCTCCTCGCCCTCGGGGCCCTGGACGAGCAGACGCCGCAGTCGCCCGTCTTCACCCTCGGCGG
>JAXDGF010000251.1:0-24438 GCA_034665165.1 Solirubrobacteraceae bacterium
CCTGGTCTGAGCGTCCGGTGCTCCGCGCCGCCTGACCGGCGGCGCAGACGCCACTCTCACGAGCGATGGCCTGGGTCGAGTCGGTCTCGGCTTCCTTTCGCGCTCGCCACGAATCGCGGGATGCCGACGACGCCGACCGGCTCCTTCACTCGCTCGAGCTGACGCGGGACCGCCTCGCCGAGGTGTTCCCGCGCACGGTCGCCGAGATCACCATCGTTCTCCACACCTCGACGCTCGGGCTCTCGCTCACGAACCCGCTCCTTCCGCTCGGCTGGTTCGCCACCGACCCCGCGGCCCGGCGCTACGTGGGAGGCTGGGTCGGCACGAGCGAGATCCACGTGCTCGCCCCGCAGGCGCTCGCAGCGCGCGCGTCGAACGTATCCGGCTCGCGTCAGATGCTCGACAAGGTCCCGGCCGCGCTCTACACCCGGCGCGTCATCATCGAGAACAACCACGACCTCCCGCGCCGGCTCACCCCCCGCCGGGTCGCGCTCGAGCTCCGGTGGGCCTGGCTTCTCGAGGGAGCGGCCCGCTGGTTCGCAGGCCAGACCGAGCATTCGCGCCCGGCCATCGCCCGCCGCCTGCACGACGGAGGCAAACCGTCGTTTCCCCCCGGCCTGCGCGACGCCCCCCTGCTCGGAGGGACGGTCATCGACCTGCTCGTCCGCGAGGAGGGCGAGCAGCGCGCGGTGCAGCTCGCGTGCCGGCTACACCCGCAGGGATCCCGCGCCGCGCTCAGCAAGGCCTGGGGCGGCCGCGCCCTGGTCCACACGGAGGGCGCTTGGCGCTCGCACCTCGCGCGCATGGCGGGCGGGCGCTAGCTTCGTCAGCAGGACCTGCACGTCCTGGATCCGGCGCTCCGCGAAGCCCGCCTCGCTGTAGGCCAGGTACATCCTCCACAGCCGCCGGAAGCGCTCGTCGTAGCCCAGCGCCTCGAGCTCTCGGGTCGCGGCCTCGAAGCGCTCGCGCCAGCACCGCAGGGTGCGGACGTAGTGCGGCGTGATGTCCTCCACGTTGACGGTGCGCAGGGCCCCGGTGCGCGTGACGCAGCGGCCGATGACCTCGAGCGAGGGAAGGCATCCGCCCGGGAAGATCAGGTCCTTGATGAAGCTCCGCCCCTCCTTCTCCACCTCGTAGGCGCTGTGGTCGATCGTGATCGCCTGCAGGAGCATGGCCCCGTTCACCTTCAGCAGCTGCGCGCAGCGGCGGAAGTAGGTGTCGAAGTAGCGCCATCCGACCGCCTCGATCATCTCGATCGAGACGAGCTTGTCGTAGGAGCCCGTGAGGTTGCGGTAGTCCTCGAGCAGGACCGTGACGCGATGGTCGAGCCCAGCGTCGCGCACGCGCTCGACGGCGAGGTCGTACTGCTCGCGGGAGATCGTGGTGGTCGTAACCCGGCAGCCGTAGCGCCCGGCGGCGTGGACCGCGAGTCCCCCCCACCCCGTTCCGATCTCGAGCAGGTGGTCGTCCGGCCCGAGGTCGAGCTTCCGGCACACAAGGTCCAGCTTCGCCCGCGACGCCTCCAGCAGCGTCGCCTCCGGAGTCGGGAAATAAGCGGCCGAGTACGTCATCGTCTCATCGAGGAAGGTCGCGAAGAGATCGTTGCCGAGGTCGTAGTGAGCGGCGATCTGGCGGCGACTGCGCTTGATCGTCGGTGCGTGCACGCGCCGGGTGAGACGGTGAATCGGCACCCTCACGGGCGCGAGGCGAGCGCGTAGGCGGTCGAGGCCGGCGACGTTGCGTGCCGCGATCCTCGTCAGCGCCACGAGGTCGTCGCACTCCCACATCCCGTCCACGTACGAGCGCGCCATCCCGTAGCTCCCCCGCAGCCACTCCCGCCACGCCCGCGGATCGTGGATCGTGACCCGCGCCGAGAGCGAGGAGGGCTCGCCGAACCTGAGCGTCTGACCGTCGGGCGCCACCACCGTCAGGTGTCCACCGCGGAGCCGGCGCAGAAGGCGGACGACGACGGCGCGAGCGACCGCGGCCGGGGTGACCGTCGCCCTCACCGCGGCACCGCACGGGGATGCGGCTGCACGGGGATGCCCTTCAGCCACAGCCGCAGCGCCTGCGCGTAGATCGCGGCGCTCATCTTCATCGACATCGGCGCCCCGCCGAGGAGCATGGCCGCGAGCGAGCGTGCGCTCAGCGGCCGGCGCTTGAGCGCCATCGTGGCCTCGAACTCCCGCTCCCCGCTGCGGTCGGCGCCGATCAAGACCGCGAGACGGTCGGCCGGCGCGCTCAGGCTCAGCTCGTACTCATAGTCGAGCTCGAGGAACGGCGAGACGTGCAGCACCTTGGCGTGGCGACTCGTGAGCTCACGCGAGACGTACGCGTGCCGCTCACCCCACGGCGTGTTCGTCACCTCGGCGATGACCGCCTCCACCTCCTGCCCACGCTCGTCGAAGCAGTAGTAGAAGCTCACGGGGTTGAAGCAGTGACCAAAGCAGCGTGGGGTGGTGAGCAGGCGCACGGGACCGTCGGGCCGCTCGCCCGTGCGCTCGGCCACGAGCCGGCGGATCGACTCGTCGAGCGGGACGGCGGGGTCACCGTGGTAGTCCGAGCGCCGGAACCAGCCGAGCGCCGGGCGCCGCGACGACCACAGCGGATGCGCGTCGAAGAGCTCGGGCAGCTCGCCGAGATCGAGGTAGAGCATGCGCATCCGGTAGGAGAACGAGTGCTCTTTCGGCGCTGACCGCCGGTGGGCGACAACGCCCTCGTACACCGCGCTCGCGCTGGTCACAGCCGTCCTCCGAGCGGCGTGCACGTTCGCATCGCGCTCACGACTCCATCCTCATGAAAGCCCCAGCCCCAATACGCGCCACAATAGTGAATCCCGTCTACGCCGTCGATCTCTTTGCGGCGCCGCTGAGCGGCCATGCCCGCCGACGTGTAGACCGGATGGGAGTAACTCCAGCGACCGAGAACGAGCTCGGGCGCGATCCGGTCCGCGAGGTTAAGAGTGACGCACAGCTCCTCGGGGGCGTCCAGCCGCTGCAGGCGGTTCATGTGGTAGGTGACACTCGAGGCGCCACCGTCACTATCGAGGTGATAGTTCCAGCTCGCCCACGCGCGCCGGCGGCGCGGTAACAGGCGGCGATCGGTGTGCAACACCACATCGTTGCCTTGGTAGGGGATGGCGCCGAGAATCTCGCGCTCGCGGTCGCTCGGGTCCGCGAGCATCACGAGCGCCTGGTCGGAGTGCGTGGCGATGATGACGCGATCGAAGCGCTGGGGCTCGTGCCCGCGCGCCGTCACCTCGACGTGGTCGGCGAGCCGCCGTATCGCCGTCACCGGCCGCGAGAGCAGGACGCGCTCGCTGAAGGGCGCGATCAGCCGCTCCACGTAGCGGTGCGAGCCACCGGCGACCGTGCGCCAGTTCGGCCGCCCGCGGAGCGCGAGCATCCCGTGGTTCTCGAAGAACTCGGCCATGAACCGCGCCGGGAACGTCCACATCTGCCGCGGGTCGGCTGACCACACGGCGGCCGCCTGGGGCACGATCAGCCGATCGACGAACTCGCGCGAGTACGCACGCTGCTCGAGGTACTCGCGCAACGATGGGCCGTCGCCCTCGCTCCTCAGCAGCTCGCGCGCGTCACGCTGGAAGCGGCGGACGTCGGCGAGCATGCGCAGGAAGCGAGGTGAGGTGAGGTGCCGAGGATTGGCGAAGAGCCCGGCGAGCGAGGTCGAGCTGTACTCGAAGTCGCGTCCGTCGGAGACGCTGAAGCTCATGTTGCTCGCCTGCGTCGGCACCTCGAGCTTACCCAGGAGCCGCTCGAAGTTCGGGTAATTGCGGTCGTTCATGACGATGAACCCGGTGTCGACGTCATACGCGCCGCCGCCCGCATCGACGCTCACCGTGTGGGTATGACCACCCACCCAGTCCGACGCCTCGAAGATCGAGACATCGTGCTCACGGTGCAGCAGATGCGCCGCAACAAGGCCCGAGATTCCAGCTCCGACGATCGCAATTCGCATGGCGTGACTTAATACGCACGCCTATGTCGGGCGGTTCAACGCGGATGGGGCAGCGAGGCCGTGTCGACGACCTCGAAGTCACGGCCCGTCAACCCGTCGAGCAGGTGCAGGGCGTCGTTGTTCCACCCGTCGTTCGGCGCGCCCGAGATGTACCAGGGCGAGCCGTTGTCGGCGAGGATCATCCCGTAGGTCTTGAGCGCCTGGGCGACGACGCGGGCCTGGTACGGGAGGCTAGAAGTGTCCACGCTCGCCTTCAGGCGCACGCGCAGGCCCATCGGCGGCAGCGACGCGCCGGAGCACGTCGACGCCTCATGCCGGGCGGGGTAGACGTACGCCTTCGCCGTACACGGCGCCGTGAAGCGCAGCGCGTGGTCGATCACCCCACGCGCGACCTCGTCGTAACGCGCGAGGCCGGGGAGGATCGGTAACCCCGCGGCGTCGGCCGACGTCCAGCCCGCGGGCCGCAGGTGGTTCGAGCGCAGGTTGAAGATCGCGCCCGACCCGGCGTGCCAGCGCACACCGCCGTTCAGCGGGTGGGCGGCGTAGAGCTCGTAGTCGCGACAGGCGCTTCGATCCACCACGATCACGTGCCGGTCCCCCGTCGATCGCGCCCCACCCTCGATCGGGACGCCGCGCGGCAGCGGATACAGACGCCCGTCGGACTCGCCGGCGTAGTCAAACGACACCGGAACCCGCCTGGTGCTCTTCGACACCACGGCGAAGGGAATCCCGATCGGCTCGCCGGCGTAGAGACCCGAGCCGAAGTCGGGGTGCACCGGCGCCCCGAGCCCGATGCTCGCGATCAGCGCCGCCGAATCCCGCGCCACCGGGAGGCCGGCGACGCGCTCGTTCCAGGGATTGTTGGGCGGGAAGAGCTCGCACCCGGGGGCGCCGGGCAGCGGACGCGCCCCGACGACAGCGGGAATCGCGCACAGCGCCAGGGCCCCGAGGATGAGCGCGATCCGGCGCACCACCGCGCGATCATAATAAGGTCGGGGCTACTTCCGCGCCTTGATCCACGCCATGATGGCGCCCGTGTGAGTGAGGACCGTCCCGTCGGGGAGCTTGAGGGCCGGCAGCTTCTCGGCTCCGGTCGCCTCCCGCAGTTCATCACGAGATCCCTTGCGCAGGAAGGGGATCGGGTTGCCATGGGCGGCGAGCACCTTCTTGTACTCGATCCCCGCCGCCCGCATCGCCTCCTGCACCCGGCGGCATGGATGTATCTTTGGCCCTCCGTCATCCCCGTGGCACACGAACAGCGTCGGGGTCTCGGCGGTCTGGTTCTCCGCGGTCGGGTTCTCGGCGGTAGGGTTCTCGGCCATGTGCGTCCTCGGGTCGGGGTCTACGGCCGAGAGCGTAGCGTCACGAAGCCGTCTTGCGGGTAGCGGGGATCCTGTGAAAGTGGCCCGTGCGATCTTGCTGGCAGTGGCTGCCGCGGTCGCCTGCGCCGGCTGCGGCTCCGCGGCTGCGCCTGATGCGAGGACCGCGCCGCTGACCATCCTCCAGGACCAGGCGCACCTCATCTCCGACCCCGCCGGCACGCTCAACGCCTTCCGCTCGCTCGGCGTGGACGAGGTACGGATCTCCGTCGGATGGAGCTCGCTCGCCCCCGACCCGAGCTCACGCACCCAGCCGGCCGGGTTCACCGGCACCGACCCGGCGGGATATCCCGCCGCCTCCTGGGCGCCCTACGATGCCGCCGTCCGCGCGGCCGCCGCGCGCGGGATCGGGGTCTACTTCCTGCTCACCGGGCCTGCCCCGCTGTGGGCGAGCACCCCGGCGCCGGCGGGCACCGCGACACACAATCCAGGCAACTACGAGCCCTCCGCCCCCCTGTTCGGCGACTTCGTCAAGGCCGTCGCCACGCGCTATGACGGCAACTTCACCCCGACCGGGGCGAGCTCGCCGTTGCCGGCCGTCAAGTTCTGGTCGATCTGGGACGAGCCCAACTACGGCTTCGACCTCGTGCCCCAAGCCCTCGACGGCGTCGAGGTCGCGCCCTACCTCTACCGCGGCCTGCTCGACGCCGCCTGGTCCTCGCTGCACGCAACCGGCCACGGCTCCGACACCATCCTCATCGGTGAGACCGCGCCCCGCGGCGCCAACGTGCCCGGGATCGCGAACGGCATGGTCCCCTTGCGCTTCCTCCGCGCCCTCTACTGCGTCGACTCGAGCTACCAGGAGCTGCGCGGCGCACCGGCCGCCGCGCGGCGGTGCCCGACCACGGCCGCCGCCTCCCAGACCTTCCGCGCCGACCACCCGGCCCTGTTCGAGGCCACGGGCTTCGCCGCACACCTGTACACGCCGGGCCAGGTCGCGGCGCCTGACCTCCCCTCTCCGCCGAACGAGCCCGATTACGCGGGACTCGCCGACCTGCCCCGGCTCGAGAGCGCGCTCGACCGCGTCGGCGGGGTCTACGGCTCGACCAGGCGGCTTCCGATCTACAACACCGAGTTCGGCTTCCAGACCGATCCGCCCGTGTCGACGTGCGGGTGCGTCTTCCTCAGTCCGGCCAGTGCCGCGTACTACCTGAACTGGTCCGAGTACCTCGAGTGGCGCGACCCACGCGTCAACGCCGACGCGCAGTACCTGCTCTACGACGCACCGGGGCCACCCGCGCACCCGACCGAGAGTGGGTTCTCGAGCGGGCTCCGGTTCCTGAACGGCACGCCCAAGCCCGGGTACCCGGCTTTCCGTCTGCCGCTCTATCTGCCCATCACCTCGACGCGACGCGGACGCCCCCTCGAAGTGTGGGGAGAGGTGCGACCGTCCTCCTACGCCGCCGGCGACGCGGGCTCGGTTCCTGCCGTTGCGATCCAGTTCCGGCCTGCCGGGGGCGCTCGGTTCAGAACCGTGCGCAGCGTGAGCGTGACAGGCTCGGCCGACGCCTTCTTCGTTCCCGTCCGCTTCGCCGGGAGCGGCTCGGTGAGGCTCCACTGGACCTACCCCTCGGGCTTCGCCCACCTCCCACCGGGGACCTCGCGGGCGGTAACGAGCCGCGTCCAGGCGATCACGCTGCGCTGACGCGGGCCACGGCGTCGGCGAACTCGTCCACGTCCTCGGGCGTCGTATCCCACGAGCACATCCAGCGCACCTCGCCCGTTTGCTCATCCCAGACGTAGAAGGCGAACTCGTCCTGCAGGCGCTCGGTCGCGCCGCGCGGGAGGATGGCGAAGACGGCGTTGGCCTCGACGGGCCTGGTGATCGTGACTCCGTTCACGTCCTCGACCGCGGCCGCGAGCCGAGCCGCCATCGCGTTGGCGTGGGCGGCGAGACGGAGGTAGAGCTCGTCGCTGAGCAGCGCATCGAGCTGCGCCGCCAGGAAGCGCATCTTCGACGCAAGCTGAAGCGACTGCTTGCGCAGGTAGAGAAAGCCGTCCGCCGGCTCTGGGTTCAAGAAGACCACGGCCTCGGCCGCGAGCAGGCCGTTCTTCGTTCCCCCGAAGGAGACGATGTCGACCCCGACGTCCGTGGTCAGCGCCCGCAGCGGGACGTCGAGCGCGGCCGCTGCGTTGGACAGGCGTGCGCCGTCGACGTGGAGCAGGAGCCCATGGGCATGGGCGGCCTCCACCAGCGCCGCCAGCTCGTCGACGCTGTAAACGGTCCCGAGCTCGGTGCTCTGCGAGACCGACACGATGCGCGCCTGCACCTGGTGCTCATCGCCTCTGCGCGCGGTCGCGGTTTTGATGACGAGCTCGGGGGTGAGCTTGCCATCGGTGCCGGGGATGGTGAGCAGCTTGACCCCCGCGATCGCCTCTGGAGCGCCGCCCTCGTCGACATTGAGGTGGGCGCTCTCGGCGCAGATCGCGGCCTGCCACGGACGGCAGGCGGCGCGCAGGGAGAGCACGTTCGCAGCCGTCCCGTTGAAGACCGGGAATGCCCGCGCGGCCTCGCCGAAGTGCTCCCGGAAGCGTCCCTGGAGCCGCTCGGTCCCGTCGTCGTGACCGTAGCTCGCGGCGTGCCCTTCGTTCGCCGCCGCGATCGCCTCGAGCACGGCGGGATGGATCCCGGCGCGGTTGTCCGAGGCGAAGCCTCGCGCCCTTGGGCTCATCCGGCGGTCGCGAGCTTGGCCCTGAGCGTCGAGTAGAAGATCGAGAGCGGGAACTCGTCCTCGAGCACGAGGTCGAGATAAGCCCGGGGATCCTCGGTCTCGTCGAGCCGGCGCGAGCCCGCGGCCCAGCGCGAGCCCGCGGCGGGCGTGACGCTGGCGGCGACGAGGTCGTGTCCGGCGGTCCAGTGGCTCAGCTTCGAACGGTCGATGCCTGCACGGTAAAGCTTGAGCACCTCTTGGCGCAGCGCCGCCACCCCATCGGCCACGCTCCCCCACTCGACCGTGAGCTGATTGTCGGTCCAGTGCACATGTCCGTGACGGTGCAGATGGGCGAACAGGAGCTGGCCGCCGAGGCCGTCGTAGTTGCGTACGCGCGACCCCGCGATCGGGAAGCGCAGAAGCCGGTCGAACAGGATCGCGTACTGGACATGGCGCGCGAAGGCGAACCCCTCGCTTTCGAGCCGCACGGCCTCGCCAAAGGCAATCAGATCGCAGCGCAGCTCCTCCAGCGCATACATCCAATAGGGCGCACGCTGGCGGATCATGAAGGGGTCGAAGGGCAGCTCGCCGTGGCTGTGGTTGCGGTCATGGATCAAATCCCACAGCACGTAGGCATCCCGCGACATCGACGCCGACGAGAGCAGGCTCGCCGCGTCCGGAGGCAGGTTCAGCCCGAGCAGATCCGCCCCCGCGCCCACGACGCGCCGAAACCGCTCCGCCTCCCGATCGCAGAAGATCGCACCGAAGTTGTTCACCGGCCGGTCCTTGACCGACACCATCTCCGGGAATAGCACCGCGCACTCGCTCTCATATCCACGCGTGTAATCGACCAGCTCCACCGGGACAAACTTCGGGTTCGAGTACCGCGTGCGCTCGAGCTCAGCCACCCAGTCCGGCCAAGGCACGCTCACGATCAGCGCCTCGAAGCACGTCGCCCGCGACGCGTTCTGCTTGTACATCGGCATCACGACCAGATGCTCGATTCCGTCCTCCCTGCGCTGCTCGGGGCGGAGCTCGGCGAGCGCTCGTGTGAAGTCGGGCCGCCCGAACCCGGATTTCGACCACGCCTCGAGATCAGCGGCCACGGCGTCCAGGTAGGCCGACTGATGCGGGAAGCGCGGGGCGAGGCCGGCCATCGCTGCTGTCATCGTCGCCACGTAGCCACGGGCCTCGTTCGCGCCGGGAGCGGCGGGATCGATCGACCCGTCCTCGGACTGCAGCAGCGCCAGCGCATTGCAGGTGTCGCGAAGCTGATGCCAGGCGGGGTCGCGAGCAGCCGGCACGTCCCCGGCCGCCGCCACGTCCCCCGACACAAACCCGCGCGCCCCAGCCCAGTACACGATGTTCCGCCACAGCTCAGAGTGGTCGAGCTCTTCGATGCAGTCATCGCCGAACAGGTCAGAGTCCGCTAGCACCACAACGCGGCCATCCCCATGTTCGACCGCCGCCACGAGAGGGGCGCCCGGGGTCGTCGCGGATGCACCGGTCCGGACGGGCACGGTCGCAGTGCCGGCCGCGGTGATCGTCGTCGCCCGGTAGAAGCAGACTGCGTCAACGCGAGCAACGAGGTCTCCGCCTCGACCGCGACCCCCACCCTGAAGCTCGCCGAGGACCCAGCTCGGCGCGCCTCCGTGATGGGCCGTGTAGTCCTGAACCGTCTCGTTCTCGAGCCTTAGACCGTACGGCGCGAGGAGCTCGTTCAGGTTGTTCCCGTACTTCTCGTTCTCGGTCTCGCCAAGCACGATGAGCCCGCCCCCAAGGCGAACGAAGCCCTCGATCGCCGCGAGCTCGGAGCCGGAGAAGCGCGGCGAGCCGATGCCCGTCGTCCGCTCCCACGCGGGGTCCGACGGGTGCGCGACGACGAGCACGTCGACGCCCCGCAGCAGCTCCGCGGTCAGTTGCTCGTCGATGTTCGCCGCCACGGCGAAATCGCCCGCGGCGAGCATCTCAGCGGCGAGGGCATAAGAAGAGTCCCGGGGATGGGACGGCTGCATCGACCGCGCGAGCTCGGCTCGGATCGTCCACGCCTCGCTGTGCGCCTCGTCGAAAAGCACACGCGCCCGTCGCGGCACGGCCGCCGGCGCCACCGCGACCGGCGCCGGGCTTGAGGCGGCGAGGCCGACACATGCACGCACCGCGCTCATGGCCCGGATAGTACCCAGGGAGAAACCGGCTGTCGATGCCAAAACGAACCCAATCTGTGCAATAAATCACCGTATGGACGCCACAGACCGACAGATTCTTGCGCTACTCGTCGAAGACGGGCGACGCACCTACGACGACATCGGACGCCACGTCGCGCTCTCCGCGCCCGCCGTTAAGCGCCGGGTCGATCGCCTGCGCGATGTCGGCGCGCTCCAGGGCTTTACCGCCGTCGTCGACCACGCCGCGTTCGGCGACCGAACCGAGGCCCTGGTCGAGCTCTTCTTCGCCCCAGGGACGCTGCTTGATCAGGTGGCGCGGATCCTGGCCCGGCACCACGAGGTCGTCGAGGCCTGGAGCGTCACCGGCGAGGCTGACGCCATCGCGCGCGTGCAGACGGAAGACAACGCCGGCCTCGAGCGCCTGATCATGGAGCTCCAGCGCGACGGGCGCCTGCAGCGCACTCGCTCCCAGGTAGTCCTTTCCCAGCTGGTCAGCGCCACCCGACGCGAGCGCTAAACCGGCACTGTCACGCCCAAAAAAAGGAGGGGGCCCCGGACGTCATGTCCGAGGCCCCCCGCAAGGTCAGGGAAGTGGGGGCGCAGTTCCCTGACAGGGCACAGCTAGTTTGCTCACGTCGGCCGCTTTTGAAACCTCACTTAGGAAAATCTTCATCTGCGTTCCCTGACGGCTTCCCTCCGGCCCGGAGATAATGGCCCCGTGGCCTACGACGAGGACCTCGCAAGTCGCATCCGAGAGCTCTTGCTGGACGAGCCGGGCGTCGTCGAGAAAGCGATGTTCGGCGGCCTCGCCTTCCTGATCGGCGGCAACATGTCCGTCAGCGCCAGCGGCCAGGGAGGCCTGCTCCTCCGCGTCGATCCCGACGAGACCGACGCCCTCCTCGAACTGCCCCACGCCCACCCCTTCGAGATGCGCGGCCGCTCCATGCAGGGATGGCTCCGCGTCGACCCCGAGGGCGTGCAGACCAAGAGCGACCTCGAGCGCTGGGTGTCCCGAGGGACCGCCTACGCCCGGTCGCTGCCGAGCAAGAGTTAGCCCGCGGCGCGAATCCTGCTCGTGATCCATCCGTCGAAGGCCCGGGCGGTGCGGCGATCGCGGGCCGCTGTCGACGTGGTTGCTTTTAAGCCGATATTTGCGGCTTAAAAGCCACCACGTCGTGGTCACACCGTCTCCGGCCGCCGCTGCCGCCACCCCGCCCCGCCGGCTCCTCGCGAAGGTGCTCGGCCCAACCTGAGCGCGCGCCGCGACCTGAGTGGCTGTCTACGCTTGCTTGGATGACGGACCTCACCGGCACATGCGCGCTCGTCACCGGCGCGACGAGCGGGCTCGGTCTCGCCATGGCTGCCGCACTCGCTGAGGCCGGCGCCCAAGTCGTCGTCACGAGCCGGGACTCTGATCGGGCGCGAGCGACGGCAGAGGAGCTCGGCCACGGCGCCATCGGAACCGGGCTCGACGTCCGCGAGGAGGCCTCGGTGGAGGAGGCGGTGGATGCGGTGTATCAGCAGCTCGGCGACGTGGATCTCCTGGTCACCAACGCCGGTATCGGCATGCGGACCGTCAACCCCCGCTTCCTCACCGACCCCCAGCCATTCTGGGAGGTGCCGCCCAGCGGTTTCCGCGACGTCCTCGAGACCAAGGTCACGGGGTCGTTCCTCGTCGCCCGCGCCGTCGTTCCGCGCATGCTCGCCGCGAGTGGCGGCCGAGTCGTGGCCATCTCTATGAACCACGAGACCATGGTCCGGCGGGGCTTCGTGCCCTACGGGCCGTCGGGCGCCGGCGTGGAGGCGCTCGCCCGCGTGATGGCCGCCGACCTCGAGGACACTGCGGTCACCGTGAACATCCTTCTTCCCGGTGGCGCCACAGCCACGGGGATGATCCCCAACGACACCACGAACGAGGTCCGAGCAAGACTTCTCGATCCAGAGATCATGGGACCTCCGATCGTCTGGCTCGCCTCGCCCGAGGCGGCAGGCGTCCACGGCGAGCGCATCCTCGCCACCGAGTTCGACGACTGGCTCGCCCGCCGGGGCTAGACCTGGCAATCCGCTCGTAGAGCTCCGCCGCCGCACCCGCCCCGCACCGCCGCCGCGGCCGCCCCGCTCACCGCCGCCGCGGCCGCCCCGCTCACCGCCGCCGGCTCCCGCGCTCGCCCTCGAGCACACGCTGGACCACTTCCTCGTCCCAGCGGTGCGTGCGCAGCAGGCGGTAGCGCTCGGCGGCTACGCGCATGTAGGCCTCGGTCTCGGTGCAACCACGGATCATGTCTGCGTCACGCAGCATTGCCACCACGGGTCGGTACTCGGTGTCGAGCCACAGCTGCGCCGTCTCCTCGCGGTCGATCGGGTCCCCGCGCTCCTGGCTGAGGCGGAAGCCCCAGGCCTCGACCCCCTCGGCCAGGCGGGCGTAGTCCCACGGGTCTGAGAGGCGGATCTGGGCGCGGGCCTCGGCCGGGAGCGGGACGCGTTCGAAGAAGACCCGCTCGTGTCCCTTGAGTGGAAGGTCGGCGAGGGTGATCGTCTTCTCGGCTCCGACGCGCGTAATCACCTCGGTCACGTAGGCGTCGATCTCCTCGCGTCCGAGGGCACGCGCGACCGAGACCCGATGGTGACCGTCCTCGACGAAATAGAGCTCGCCGATCTGGTTCAGGGACACGGGCGGAAGCGAGTCGCCACGGCGCATGGCGGTCGCGATCTGCTCCCAGCGGCTGCGCACGCGACCCGACGTTGGCCGGAACCGGCGGTCGAAGTCTCGCCCTCGGCCGACGGAGCCGACGATGGCGTCCAGGGGCACGACGCGCAGTCCGACCGAGCGCTCGGAGACGAAGCCGAGGGCACTGATCACCTCGTCGTAGGGCATGACGATGCCCACATCGTCGGGCTCACCTCGCATCCGCGCCGCGAGGCGGCCCATCATCGCCTGGCGGCGGGCGCGCAAGAAGTCATGCTGCGCGTCGACGCCGGGCATGCCGGTCGAACGCGAGCGGGCCATGGCGCCCAGTTTAGGCCTCGGCGTCAGGCGCCTCAGCCGCCGGCTCCGCCTCAGTCGCCTCCACCTCGCCGGGACGTTCGCCGCCAGGCGAACTCCCAACGGAATCGGCCCCAGGCGATTCCGCGAGCAGGCTCTGCCCTGACTCAGGGTCGAACAGTGACAGCTTCGCCCCGTCGAACCACAGCTCCGCCTCCTCGCCCTGACGCGCACGGCTCGCGGCGTCCAAGCGCGCGACCACTTGGCTGCCGTCGCCGGCGCTGGGCAGGTCCGCCGCGCCCGTATCCTGCGCGAGCTCCTCGAGCTCTCGCGAGGAGACGCGCTCGGACTCAACCGTGAAGTACGCGTAGTACTCGGCCCCCATCGACTCGAGCACGTCTATGCGGGTGCGGAAGGTGATCCCGTGCGCGCGCTTATCGCCGACCAAGGCGGCATCCTCGAACTGCTCGGGCCGCAGCCCTGCGATCACCGCGCGGCGTCCCTTGGCACCGCCCGCATCGAGCCGCTGCCGTAGTTCGCCGGTGACGGGCACGTCGCCGATCGGCAGTCGCACCACGTCGTTCTCGAGCTCGCCGGGAAGGAAGTTCATCGACGGCGAGCCCACGAAGCCGGCGACGAACAGGTTCCGCGGCCGGCCGTACAGCTCGGCGGGCGTGCCGACCTGCTGGAGCATCCCCGCGCGCATTACCGCGATCCGGTCGCCGAGGGTCATCGCCTCGGTCTGATCGTGGGTGACGTAGATCATCGTCGTCTCGAGCCGCTGCTGGATGCGGGAGATCTCGGTGCGCATCTGAACGCGCAGCTTGGCGTCGAGGTTCGAGAGCGGCTCGTCCATGAGGAAGACGCTGGGATCGCGCACGATCGCCCTTCCCATGGCCACGCGCTGACGCTGCCCGCCTGACAGGTTGGCCGGCTTGCGGTCCAGGTGCTGCTCGAGATCGAGGATCTTCGCGGCGTCGCCCACCTTCTTGTCGATGTCCGCCTGGGGGACCTTGGCGAGCTTGAGCGCGAAGCCCATGTTCTCGCGCACGGTCATGTGCGGGTAGAGGGCGTAGTTCTGGAACACCATGGCGATGTCGCGGTCCTTGGGCGCGCGATCGTTGACGACGGTGCCACCTATCTTGAGCTCCCCGCCGGTGATGTCCTCGAGCCCCGCCACCATGCGCAGCGCCGTCGACTTGCCGCAGCCCGAGGGCCCCACCAGGACCATGAGCTCGCCGTCGGTGATGTCGAGGCTGATGTGCTTTACCGCCTCGAACCCGTCGGGGTAGCGCTTGGTGACGTCGTCGAACTCGATTTCGGCCATTGAAAAGCTCCTTGTTCGTTAGCCCTTGACGGCGCCGGCGGTCAGGCCGGCAACGATGCGACGCTGGAAGAACAGAACCAGAATCATTACGGGCACCGTCACGACTACCGCCGCAGCGGCGATATCGCCGATCGGCTGGGTGAACTGCGAGGCGCCTGGGAACTGGGCGATTGCCGCCGGCACCGTCTCGGCGTTCGTCGTCGAGGTCAGCGAGATCGCGAACACGAAGTCGTTCCAGCAGATCAGGAAGACGATGATGAAGGTCGTCACAATCCCTGGCATCGCGAGCGGGGCGATCACCTTGCGGAACGCCTGGAACGGCGTTGCGCCATCGACCTGTGCCGCCTGCTCGAGCTCCCATGGAATCTCCCTGAAGAACGACGACAGCACGTAGATCGACAGCGGCAGGGCAAACGTCATGTAGGGGATGATCAGGCCGGGCCAAGTGTCGTAGAGACCGATCTGGCGCCACAGGTTGTAAAGCGGCCCCACGAGCGAGATCTGGGGGAACATCACGACCGCAAGCGCCACCGCGAGGATGACCTGCTTGCCCGGGAACTCGAGCCGGGCGATCGCATAGGCGGCAGCCGAGGCCAGCGCCACCGCGAGCGCCGTCGAGATCAAGCCGATCCCGATCGAGTTGCGCAGGGCGTTGGTGAAGATGCCCTGCTTGAAGATGTCCGAGTAGTTCGAAAGCGTCCACTGATGGGGGATGAAGCTCCCGTCCGTGGCGGTCGCCGGTGTCTTCAGCGAGAGCATCACGATCCACGCCACGGGCACGAGCGAGAGCACGACGATCAGCACAAAGGCCGAGGACCATCCGCTGAGCTGGCGGGCGCGAAGACTCATGCCCGCTCACCGCCGGGCGACGCGGCCGCGCCGAAGCCCTTGATGAAGAGGAAGGCGATGATGGCGACAAGCACGAACAGAAGGACCGAGACCGCCGAACCGAGCCCGAGATTCAGCCGGTTGAGCAGGGTCGAATAGTTGAGCATCGAGATCGACTCCGTTCCCTGGGCGCCCTGGTTGAAGATGTAGATCACGTCGAAGATCCGGAACTCGTCGAGCGTGCGGAAGAGCAGCGCGACGAGGATCGCCGGCCTCATCAGCGGCAAGGTGATGCGCACGAACCGCTGCCACGTCGACGCCCCGTCTACCTTGGCCGCCTCGTGCAGCTCGTCCGGCACGAGCGCCAGCCCAGCCAGCAGCAGCAGCGCCATAAACGGCGTGTTCTTCCAGATCTCGGTGATGATGATCGCCAGGTAGGCCCCGAACGGGTGGCTGAGCGGGTCGCTCGAGAGCCCGAGCAGATGCGGGATCCAGCCGCCGTTTCCAAGCGACCAGGCGTAGTTCCACGAGTACGCAGCCACGACGGCGACGATCCCGTAGGGGATCAGCGCGACCGAGCGCAGCAGTCCGCGCGCGACGAGCGTCCGGTGCATCGCCAAGGCGAGCAGCATCCCCAGCACGAACTGGATGCTCACGGCAATCACCGTGATGAGCGCGGTGTGCCAGACGTCCTGCCACCAGACCGGCGCGCGCAGCACCGCACCGAAGTTGTCCAGGCCGATGAACTTGTTCGCACCCGGGAAGCGCAGATCGGCGCGCTGGAGCGACAGGACGATCGTCTCGACGATCGGGTACGCGGTGACCGCCACCATCACGATCGCCGCCGGCGCGACCAGTATCGTCGCCAAGCGGCGTTCCGCGCGCGCGCGGTCGCTCAGCCGGCGGCGGCGGGGCGCGGGCGCTGCGACTTCGGTGGGAGCGCTGACAGCGCTCATAGCAGGGCCTTCGAGGACAGGGCGTCCTTGATCTCGCTGCGCAGCGAGCGGACCACCGAGTTCGGATTGATCGCCGAGGTGGGCGAGAGCGCCTTCTGGATCGCGAGCGTGATGTCGGCGTAGACCGGTGTCTGGGGCCGGATCCCGTAATGCTCGAGCTGCGCCTTGATCAGGGCCGAGAACGGATACGACTTGATGAACGTCGGCTCGCTGTAGATGCTCGCGAGCACCGGGGCCAGGCCGCCCTTGATCGCGTCACCCCGCTGGAACTGCGGCTGGATCATGCACCTGACCGCGTCGAAGGCGAGCTGTGGGTGCTGGGAGAAGGCCGAGACACCGAGGTTGTAGCCGCCGATCGACACGCTGGGAGCGATCGCGGGGTTCACCCGCGGGAACAGGGCGTATCCCATTTCCTTGCCGATCTTCGGCGTGTCCTTCTGCGCCGCCGCCCACACGAACGGATAATTGATCTGGAACGCCGCCGTGCTGTGTTCAAACGCGGTCTCGGACTGAGACTCCTGGGTGACGTTCAGCGATGGGTCGGCGGCGGGCGAGGTCGCGAGGCGGTGCATGATCGACGCGGCGACCTGCGTCGAGGGGCCGACGATGATCTTGTTGTTCTTGGTCAGGATCCCTCCGCCGGCGGAGTCGACCATCGAGTTGAACCACACCGTCAGGCCCTCGTACTGGGCCCCTTGCTCCTCGATGTAGTGCGGCTTGCCCATCTTCGCCAGCTGGATCGCGTCGTCGATCATCTGTGTCCACGTCGTCGGCGGGGGCTGGTGGATCGCGGTCAGGAGGTCCTTCCGGTACCAGAGGAGCTCGGTGTTCGAGTTCAGCGGCGCGGCGTAGAGCTTCCCGTTCCAGGTGGCGGTCGCGATCGGCCCGGGCAGGTCGCCGCGCGTCACCTGGGCGGCCAGCGCCGCGGGCCACGGGCGAATCCATTTGGCGGCGGCGTACTCAGCCGTCCAGTCGACGTCCATGGCGAGGATGTCGATCGAGGGGTCACCGGCCGCGAGCCTTCGCACCTCCGATACCCGCTGCTGGTCGGACGCCGTGGACAGCAGGTTCATCACGATGTTGTACTTCCCGCCCGAATCTTTGCTGCACGTGCTCGCGGCGTTGGCGAACGAGCCGGAGGGCTCGGGGTAGACGTACCAGTTCAGTGTCACCGGCCCGTGCGAGGACGAGGAACCACACCCGGCGACCACGGCTCCTATCAGTAAGACGGCAACCGTGGTCACCATGCGTCGCGCTCGGACACGATCACGCCGGGTGGGCACTACTCTCCTCTCCTCCTCCAACTCAGTCCTTTACTGCGTTGCTGCTGATACCCGCTCGAGCGAGAAGTGAATCTCAAGTGAACACGACTCAACGAGAATTCAATGCCGGCGGGGGCTCGTGGGTAGGCTGACTAGCCTGATCGAGCGAACGGAGGGCCGATGGCGAGTGAAGCGAGGGACGATGGCGAGTGAAGAGTCTGAGGGGGGCGTGGCGGAGCTGATCGTCCGGTGCCTGGAGAACGAGGGCGTAACCCACGTCTTCGGCATTCCCGGCGAGGAGAACATCCACCTGATCGACTCCCTGTCTCGCTCGTCGATTCGGTACGTGCTCGTACGCCACGAACAGGCCGCCTCGTTCATGGCCGAGGTCTACGGCCGCCTCACCGGAAGCGCGGGGGTGTGCTCGTCGACGCTCGGGCCGGGCGCGATCAACCTGCTCCTCGGAGTGGCCGACGCCACTACCAACTCCACGCCGGTGGTGGCGCTCTCCGCTCAGGTGGGGATGAACCGGTCCTACAAAGAGTCGCACCAGGGCGTCGATCTCGTCTCGATGTTCGCGCCCGTGACGAAGTGGTCGGCGCTCATCGCCACTCCGGGCGCGGTGCCAGAAATGATCCGCAAGGCGTTCAAGCTCGCCCAGACCGAGCGCCCCGGCGCCGTCTACCTGGCCGTGCCCGAGGACGTCGAGAAGGATCGGGCGCCCGCACGCGCGAGGCCGCTCGTCGTCAACACCCCACGCCCCGACGAGCCTTCCGCGAGCCAGTTGCGCCGTGCAGCCGATGTCCTGCGCGCGTCTCGCAACCCGATCGTGCTCGCCGGGCACGGAGCGGCCCGGGCCGGGGCGAGCGCCGCCTTGCGGCGCTTCGCCGAGGCGCTTGGGGTTCCGGTGGCGACGACCTTCCACGGCAAGGGGGTGTTTCCCGACGACCATCCCCAGGCCCTTGGCGCCGTCGGCTTCATGCGCCACGACTACGTGAACTTCGGCTTCGACCAGGCCGATGCGATCATCGCCGTCGGCTATGAGCTGCAGGAGTTCGATCCAGTTCGCATCAACCCGGGCAGCGACAAGAAGATCATCCACGTCCACCGGTTTCCCGCCGAGGTCGACCTCCACTACGAGGTCGAGGTTGGTCTCCAGTCGGACATCAGCCGCACGCTGGACGCGTTGGCCGAGGCGGTCGGCACGCGCTTCGACCCCGACATTCCAGAGCAGCGGATCCGGGAGATGATCGAGTCTGAGCTCGAGCGCGGGCTCCAGGACGATCGCTTCCCGCTCGCCCCGGCCCGCATCGTGGCCGACACGCGGGCGGCGCTCGGGCGAGAGGACATCGTCCTCGTGGACACGGGCGCGCTGAAGATGTGGATGGCTCGCCTCTATCCCACCTATGAGCCCAACACGTGCCTGATCTCGAATGGCCTGTCGACGATGGCGTGGACTCTGCCCGGCGCGATCGGGGCGAAGATCGCGTGCCCCGACGCCTGCGTCCTCGTCGCGACCGGTGACGGCGCCTTCATGATGAACTCGCAGGAGATCGAGACCGCGCTCCGCGAGGGCATCCCCATCGTCGTGCTCATCTGGGTCGACGACGAGTACGGCCTCATCAAGTGGAAGATGGAGCTCGAGCTCGGCCACGACGTGGATACGGCCTTCGGCAACCCCGACTTCGTCGCTTACGCGGAGAGCTTCGGTGCGCGCGGATACCGCATCGAGGCACCCGACGACCTCCTCCCCACCCTCCGCCATGCCCTGGCTGATGACACCGTCTCGGTCATCGCCTGCCCGGTCGACTACTCGGCGAACCTCCAGCTCACCAGCGCGCTCGGCGAGCTCGACGAGTCACTCTCGTAGACGCCGGGCCGCGAGGCAACCGTGTGACTCAGCGCACGACCAGCGTCCCCAGCCACACGACGAGAAACACCACAGCGACACCCAGCAGCAGGCCGGCCAGGAGCCGGCCGGGCCGGGCGACGGCGCGACGATCGACGGCGTCGGCGGAGATGAGATCGGCCTGGAGCAGGATCTCGCGCGCCGTCGCCTCGCCCGACTGCGGGACGAGGACGTCACGCGGGCCGGCGGCGAGGAAGTCGGGAACGTCGAAGCCGGCGCTGCGGCGGAGCAGGCTCGGCACGCCCTCCTCGAGCAAGAGGCCCTGGATGAACTCGCCCTCGGCTTGATTGCGGGCGCCGACGACGAAGACGAGCTCGCCCTCGGCGAGCTGGGGCTTGATCTTCCGTGCGTGCTCGTGGCGGGCACTGAGAACCGCCTCGCCCTCGGCGCCCCCTTCATGGACCAGGGGCGTGCCGCAGGTGGGGCAGAAGCGCTCGTCGGGGTCGTACTTCCTCGCGCACGTCGGGCACTCGAGCGCCTCGGGCGTAGGTCGCACGCGTGTCACTCGACGGTTAGCTCGGCCTCCGACACCTTGCCGTCGCGGATGTTGAAGGCCCGCATCTCGGGCTCCGCGCCCTTCAGGCCGACGATGATGTAGACGGCGTCGGGATAGAAGGCCAGGTTGATGTCGGTCTGCGACGGGTAGGGCTCGCTGCGCGGGTGGGAGTGATAGATGGCGCCGAGGTCGAGGCTCGCGTCGTCGATCGCCATCTGGATCCGGTAGAGGTCCCCGCTGTCGATCTCGTACGCGTAGGGCGGGCTCGCGGCCGCGTTCACCGCTGGGTATACCGAAACTGCCTCGCCATCACGCGACGCGATCATGCCGCAGCACTCGTTCGGCGCTTCCGCGCGCGCCTGCTCGAGGATCTGGTCGTAGAGGTTTTGGGGGACCTTCATCGGTGAAGCGAGGCTACCAGCCGGGTCCCGTCGTATCGTTTACTGCGATGCCACGCGCGATCACCCACTGCCCGAAGTGCGGTCAGACCGTTACTCCGTTCGCCGCGGGGTGTGCAGTATGCGGCACGGACCTTGAAGCCGCCCGTGCGAGACGAAGCGCGCGGCCGCACATCGAGCTCCCGCGGGCCCGCTGGTACGGGGGCACCTCGACCGGTAGCGTCGACTGGGCTCACCTCGCGATCGCAGTGCTTGCGGCCCTGGCCATCGCGCCCATCGGCTTCTTCCTCGGGATCTACTGGGCCCAGCGCTACAACCGAGAGGGCAACACCGTGATGACGGTGGCGATGGTTGCGGTCGTCGGCCTCGCGGCGGCGGCGATCTTCGCGCCCGTGTGGTTCTGGAGCCACCTGCTGCACCTCTAGCGCTCGCTAGCCACCCCCGACGCCCGCGACAAACCCGGTTGGCACGGCGCGCTTGACGTTGCCGGGGCTCAGGAGTTCGGCCAGCGCCGTCGCATGCTGGGCTTCGTTGGCCATGATCTCCGCGGCCGTGGTCAGGAGCTTGTCGGTGCCGAGGCGCGCGATCGCGGAGCGGTAGTGGCGGGCGATGACCCTCTCGAGGTCGATGAGAAAGCGCAGCTCCTGGCGCTCGTTGTCCAGGCCGGTGGGGCTCCGCTTGACGTGCAGCCGGTGCAGCTCGGACTCGAAGGCGGCCGTCAGCGTGGGGGCCACCGGCACCGTGCCGCCGAGACGAGTCAACGCCCGCGAGAGCGCGTGCACGTGGGCGCGCTCGTGGTCGAGGAACGTCCCCAGCGCGGCTTGGGCCGAAGCCGACAGGAGGCCCGACGCGAGCGCGCGCTCGTACGCGAAGACAACGACTTGCTCCACGCGCAGCAGCGAGACAAGCACCCCCAAGTCGCCCGCCGGGGAGCCCCCGGCGCCCGCCGAGCCGCCCCCGGCGGCCGCGGCCGAGCGCCCGCCCCCGGCGGCCGCCGTCGAACCGAGCGCGACCGCCGGATCGACCGTCGACACCAGCACCGCGGCCGTGGCGGCGACACTGCCGCGCAGAAGCTCCCGCCTCGTCGCATCGGGACCGTGCATCGAGATGCCGGTCACTCGCTCGCGGTCACAAACGCGCTCGGGACCGGCCGCTGTCCTTGCACCGACCGGAGGACCGAGATGTGCTGGGCCTCGTTGGCGAGAATTCCCGCAGCGACCGCCCTGAGCCAACCGGGCATGAGCTCGGGGATCGCGGCGAGGTAGGCGCTGAGGAGCGATTTCTCGAGCGCCCTGAGCATGTCGAGGACGTCGGTCTCGCTGTCGGGGCTGCCGAGGTCGTAGCTTGCCTTCGCCAGATGGGGTTTGCCCCCTGCCCCCTTGATCGTGTCGTGCAGCTTTGACGCGTGCGAGAGCTCCTGCCTGAGGAACCGTGTCGCCGCGGCGCGCGCACGCCCCGTGAGCAGCGGGATCCCCGCCGTGTAGGCGGCGATCGCGGTGTGCTCGAGGTCGAGGACACCGTTCATGATCGAGATGTCAGCGCGGCGAACCGCGGCCGGCTCCGACCCGGCCACAAGCTTGCGCTTGGCCCCAGAGCCGCCCCCGCACGCGGTCAGGAGGGCACCCGAACCGCCGGCGAGGCTGGCTCCGGAGAGGCGCAGGAAAGCGCGGCGCGACGCCGGGCCTACCACCAGACGGTGGAGTCCAGATTCTCGATCTCGTCGACGGGACGGGTGTAGATGCCTGAAGAGAGGTACTTCCAGCCGTCATCAGCGACGACGAAGACGACGTTGCCCTCGTCGAGCTCGCCGGCGATGCGCACGGCGACGCGCGCGATCGCTCCCGTCGAGACGCCGGCGAAGATGCCCTCCTCGTCGAGGAGCTTGCGCGTCCAGATGATCGCGTCGCGATTGGTGACGAAGATCTTGCGGTCGAGGACCGAGAGGTCGATGATCGGCGGGATGAAGCCGTCGTCGAGGGAGCGCAGGCCCTGCACGGGCTCGCCCTGCATGGGCTCGGCGGCGACGATCTTGACCTGGTCGCCGAACTCCTCCTTGAGCCGCCGGCCGTTGCCCATCAGCGTCCCGCCCGTCCCGAGGCCGGCCACGAAGGCGGCGACCTCGTCGAGCTCGGCGAGGATCTCGGGCGCGGTCCCGTTGTAGTGGGCCAGCGGGTTGGCTTCGTTGCCGTACTGGTAGGGCATGTAGTACGAGGCGTCCTTCTCCGCCATGTCGAGCGCGAGCTCGACGGCACCGTTGGATCCCTTGGAGCCCTCGGAGTAGACGATGTCGGCGCCGTACATCTTCAGGAGCTGGGTGCGCTCGGGGGTGACGTTGTCGGGCATCACGACCTTGAGCGGGTAGCCCTTGCGCGAGCAGATCATCGCCAGCGAGATGCCGGTATTCCCGGAGGTGGGCTCGAGGATGGTCTGACCCGGGCGGATGGCGCCCTTGGCCTCGGCGTCCTCGATCATCGACCGCGCGACGCGATCCTTGACCGACCCGGTCGGGTTGCGTGACTCGAGCTTCGCCCATAGCCGGACCCCCGGCTTCGGGCTCAGGCGCTTGAGCTCGATGAGCGGCGTATTGCCGATCGATTGAACAAGGTCCCCGTACCGACCCCCGCATGGCCGGTTCTGAAGCAGCTCAGCGCCCATTGCTTTACGAAGTATAGCCCCGCGCGCGGCCCGCGGGAACCCTAGACCGCTAAAGCGCGCCGCCGGCCATCGCCGGCAAGATCACCAGCGTGTCCGTCTCGCTCACCGCGGTGTCGAGCCCGTCGAGCACGCGGACGTCCTCGTCGTTCAGATACACGTTGACGTAGCGGTTGAGCCCGCCGTCGGCGGCGAAGAGCTGGGACTGGGTGTCGGGGTGGGCCTCGGCCAGCGCGTGGAGGACCTCGGCGACCGACGATCCGTCAGCGGTCAGTTCCTTCTCCCCGCCGACCGAAGGACGCAGCACGGGTGGGATTCGTACGTTGGCCATGACGCGAGCATGAACCCTAGTGGGCGCCGGCGCAGAATGCCTCGTAGTCGGGGAAGACGCCGAGCTCCTCGTCGGTGATCTCGTCCGGCTCGCGCGAGCAGATCGGGCAGTCCGGATCGCGGCGGACCCTGACCTCGGTGACCCGGGCGGCGAGCGCGTCGTACATGAGCAGGCGGCCGATGAGTGGGTCTCCCACGTCGAGGATGAGCTTGATGACCTCGGTGGCCTGGAGCAGGCCCATCGTTCCCGGTAGGACGCCGAGGACGCCGTTGGCGCCGCACGAGGGGGCCATGTCCGCCGGGGGCGGAACCGGGAACAGGCACCGGTAGCAGGGGCCGTCGTAGGGCTTGAACACCGAGAGCTGGCCCTCGAAACCGAGGATGGCCGCCGATACCACGGGGATGCGCAGCCGGACCGAGGCGTCGTTGAGCAGGTAGCGAGTCGGGAAGTTGTCGAGGCCGTCGACGATGACGTCGTATCCGGGCAGGATGTCCATGATGTTGCCGGCGTCGAGTCGCACCGGGTACTTGACGACGTTGACGTCGGGATTGAGCGCCTTGATCGTCTGCTCCGCGGAGTCAACCTTCGGCATCCCCACCCGGTCGGTGCTATGGATGACCTGGCGCTGCAGATTGGAGACGTCGACGGTGTCGTTGTCGACGATGCCGAGCGTGCCGACGCCGGCCGCCGCCAGGTAGAGCGCCGTCGGGGACCCCAGGCCGCCCGCGCCCAGGAGCAGGACCTTGGCGTCGAGCAGCTTCTGCTGGCCCTCGATGCCGACCTCGTCAAGGAGCAGGTGGCGCGAGTAGCGATCGCGCTGCTCGGCGGTGAGCGTCCGCGGGACGTCGACCTCGTAGCCGCGGTCCTTCCACAGGGTGAAACCGCCGGTCATCGAGTCCACGTTCTCGTAGCCGAGATCGTCGAGCAGCGTTCGCGCCGCCCAAGCGGAGCGGTTGCCCGAGGCGCAGTAGAGGATCACGTGCGCATCGCGGTCACGGACCGCGCCCTCAATCCGGGACTCAAGGTTCGAGCGGGGAACGTGCCTCGCCCCCGGGATGTGGCCGGCGGCGAATTCGTCGGTCTCGCGCACGTCGACGAGCACCGCACCATTGGTGATCTGCTC
>JAXDGF010000252.1:0-15083 GCA_034665165.1 Solirubrobacteraceae bacterium
GTGAACCCGCACACGCGGTCGTTTGCCGCGTGCCGGTCGAGGTCGACCTCGACGTCGGTGAGGACGAGCTCGAGCTCGGGGATCTCCTTCCCCCCGCCTGGGACGAAGGGCAGGGCACCGGCACCGGGGACGAGCGCGGCGCCCGCGCGCAGGAACAGCGGCAGCGTTCCCGGCGGGCTCGAGAGCACCCGTTCGCTCACCGCGCTCACGCCCCGATCAGGCTCTGGCCGCAGACCCGGACGACGTTGCCGTTGACGCCCGTCGAGACCGGGCTGGCGAACCAGGCCACCGTCTCGGCCACGTCGACCGGGAGTCCGCCCTGCGAGAGGCTGTTCATGCGCCGGCCCGCCTCGCGCAGGGTGACGGGCATGGCGGCCGTCATCTTCGTCTCGATGAAGCCCGGGGCGACGGCGTTGATCGTGACCTTGCGTTCCGCGACCACGGGCGCCAGCGACTGCACCATCCCGATCACGCCCGCCTTCGAGGTTGCGTAGTTCGTCTGGCCCGCGTTGCCGGCGATCCCGTTCATGGACGAGACGCACACGATCCGGCCGTTGTCACGGATCGCCCCCCGCTCCAGGAGCGCGTCGTTGATCCGCTCCTCGGAAGACAGGTTGATGTCGATGACCGTGGTCCACAGATCCTCGATCATGCGCCCGAGGGTCTTGTCGCGCGTCACGCCGGCGTTGTGGACGACGATGTCAACCCCGCCGTGGGCCTCGATCAGGTGATCGGCGATCCGCCCTGGCGCTTCGGCGGCGGTGATGTCGAGGGTGAGCGACGAGCCGTCGATCCGATCCATGACCGCGTTCAGATCCTCGCCCAGCGCCGGCAGGTCGATTCCCACCACGTGAGCCCCGTCGCGCGCGAGGACCTCGGCGATCGCCTCGCCGATCCCGCGCGAGGCTCCGGTCACGAGCGCCACCTTCCCCGCGAGCGGCCGCTCCCAGTCGAACACGCCGGCGTTCTGGGCCTGGCCCGGGCGGACGCGCACCACCTGACCCGACACGTAGGCCGACTTGGGTGAGAGAAAGAAGCGCAGCGTCGAGGCCAGCTCGCCCTCGGCCCCGGGCGCGACGTAGACGAGCTGGGCCGTGGCGCCCTTCTTGACCTCCTTGCCCACCGAGCGGACGAAGCCCTCGAGGGCGCGCTGAGCGGTCGCCTCACGCGGGCTCGCGCAGTCCGCGGGCGCCGTCCCGAGCACGATCACCCGGCCGGACGAGCGCACGCGGCGGATGGTGGGATGGAAGAAGGCGTGGAGCTCACGGAGCATCCCGCTGTCGGTGATTCCGGTGGCGTCGAAGACAAGGGCCTTGAACGTCTGGCCGTCCGCTTCCGCCTCGCCCTCCGCCGCGACGGCGAGCGGCTCGGCTACCTTGGCGTCGGCGTCGGCGAGCACGGCACCGATGGGCTCGCCCAGGCGGCCGCCCGGGGCGCCGCCCACGAGGACCGGGCCGCGCACGACGGGCTGGCCCGGCGTGTAGCGCTCGAGCTGTGCCGGGGTGGGCAGGCCCACCTGCTTGGAGACCAGGCGGCCCACGGGGGTGTTCACGAGTTGCGAATACAAGTCAGCCATGTCTATCTCTCCATCATTGCGACGACACCAAGGCCACCGGCGGCACACACCGAGATGACCCCGCGACCGGAGCCGCGCTCGTCAAGGATCTTGGCCAGGTTGGCGACGAGGCGCCCGCCCGTGGCCCCAAAGGGATGACCGGCGCCGAGCGAGCCGCCGCGGACGTTGATCTTCTCGCGGTCGATCACGCCGAGCGGCGCGTCGAGCCCGAGGCGCTCACGGCAGTAGGTCTCGTCCCCCCACGCCTTCAGCGTGCAGAGCACCTGGGCCGCGAAGGCCTCGTGCATCTCATAGAAGTCGAAGTCCTGGAGCGCGAGCCCGGCGCGCGCGAGCATCTTCGGCATCGCATACGCGGGCGCCATGAGCAGGCCCTCGCGCCTGTGCACGTAATCGACGGCGGCGGTCTGCGCACCCGTGATGAAGGCCTGGACCGGGAGATCGTGCTCGCGCGCCCATTCCTCGCTCGCGAGCAGGACGGCCGAAGCGCCGTCGGAGAGCGGGGTGGAGTTGCCGGCGGTCATCGTGCCCTCCGGGCCGCCGAACACGGGCCGCAGCTTCGCGAGCTTCTCCACCGTCGAGTCGGGCCTCAGGTTCTGATCGCGCTCGAGCCCGAGATAGGGGGTGACGAGGTCGCGCTCGAACCCGCTCTCGTAGGCGGCGGCGAGGGCGTGATGGCTGCGGGCCGCGAGCTCATCCTGCTCCTCGCGCCCGATCCCCCACTCCTTGGCCATGATCGCGGTGTGCTCGCCCATCGACAGGCCGGTGCGGGGCTCGGCGTTGCGGGGAATCTCGGGGACGATGTACTGGGGCCGGAGCTTGGCCAGCGTGCGCATGCGATCCACGGTGGATTTCGCCCGCTTGACCTCGAGCAGGATCTCGCGCAGGTCCTCGTTCAGCGCCAGCGGCGCATCCGAGGTCGTGTCGACCCCGCCCGCGATCCCGACGTCGATCTGCCCGAGCGCGATCTTGTTCGCGACCAGGATCGTCGTCTCCAGTCCCGTGCCGCACGCCTGCTGGACGTCGTAGGCCGGCGTGTCGGGAGCGAGGCGCGAGCCGAGGACGGACTCGCGCGTCAGGTTGAAGTCGCGGCTGTGCTTGAGCACGGCGCCGGCGGCGACCTCACCGAGCGTCTCGCCCTCGAGGCCGAAGCGCGTCGCCACGGAGTCGAGGACGGCGGTGAGCATGTCCTGGTTCGAGGCGTTGGCGTAGGGCCCGTCCTGACGGGCGAAGGGGATCCGGCTGCCACCCAGGACTGCCACGCGGCGGACGTCTGCGGTCATCTGGCTACTCCAAGGGTCGAATCGGGGCGCGGGTGCTCGTTACAAAATGTTACGCCACTGTAGCTTAGACCCGCCGGAGCTCCGCGCGCGGGCCAGGGGCACCGAACTGCTGCGGGTTGGTCGCGGATTCCGGGACTAAGTCGCAGCGGTTCGCCCATGACCGCACGGTGCCACCCCACCGCGCGACCGAACGCGCGGGCTCAGCCCCCCGACTCCCCGTCCGCCGACCCCTTCGTCGTCGGTGTGACCAGGCCGCCCCCCCGCGTGGCCCAACGGACTCCGGCCGGAAGGAGAATTCGGGCCGCCGCCGCCAGCCAGTAGGGACGGGGGACGTAGCGTTCGGCCTTGCCTCCGGGGCCCGCTTCGAGAATGGCCTCGGCGACGACCTCGGGACGCGACACCGCCCACCGCGTAAGGGCCTTGCCTACAAGCTCAGCCTGGGGAAACCCCTCAGTCACGACGAACCCCGGGAGGACCTGGCCGACATGAACGCCGTGCGGACGCTCCTCGAGGTAGAGGGCGTCGCTCCAGGCCGCGAGCGCGAACTTGCTGGCCGAGTACGCACCCGCGTTGGCCCGCGAGAGGCGCGCCGCCGTGCTCGAAACGTTGACGATGGAAACAGCCCCACCCGCCGCCGACGTCCGGCGCAGGATCGGAAGGAGCGCCTCCGTCAGCCGCACCTGGGCATCGAAGTTGACCTCCATGTGGCGCTTGACGTTCTCCCAGCCCGATTCGCCGAAGGTCCCCGCCCAGCGCGCGCCGGCGTTGTTGACGAGCAGATGGAGCGCGCCGTACTCGACTTCGACCGCTTCCGCGACCCGCGCCGGGGCGTCGTCGTCGGTGAGGTCGACCGCGACGACGGTCGCGCCGCCGAGTTCGTCGGCCAGGGCGCGCAGGAGCTCCTCGCGTCGGGCCACGAGCACGAGTGCGGCGCCCGGCTCGCGCGCCAACCGCCGCGCCGTCGCCTCCCCGATCCCGCTCGAGGCGCCCGTCACGACGGCGACGAAGGGGGCGGCGGCGGCGGGTTCCATGGCGGCGGCAAGCCTACCGGCACAGCGAGGGCGCACAGCTTCCTTGCGAGGTCCGGGCGCCCGTGCGATGCTCAAATGCGTGTTCGAGCGCTTCAAAGAGCCAGCTCGCGACGTCGTCGTCCTCGCGCAGGACGAGGCGCGTGGGCTCAAGCACAACTACATCGGCACCGAGCACATCCTCCTCGGCTTGCTCCGAGAGGAGGACGGCATTGCCGCCCAGGTGCTGGGCTCGCTCGGCGTGACGCTGGAGGGCGCCCGCACCCAGATTGTCGAAATCGTCGGCGCCGGCGAGGAGGCCACCCCCGGCCAGGTCCCGTTCACGCCGGGCGCAAAGAAGGTCCTCGAGCTCTCGCTCCGCGAGGCGCTGAGCCTTGGCCACAACTACATCGACACCGAGCACATTCTCCTCGGTCTTGCGCGCGAGAACGAAGATGTCGCCAACCGAGTCCTGCTCGCCTCCGGCGCGGACACCAAGAGGCTCCGTGACCAGGTAATCGCCCTCGTTCCTGGTCCCAGCCTGCCGAGCGCCGCCCAGAAGGCGGGGCAAGTGTCGGGGGTCGACGCGTGGATCCACGTCGGCCTCGCCTCGAGTCTGCGCCGGCTGCTCATGTTCGCCGCCGCGCGAGCGCTCGACGACGGTCGAGACAGGATCACCGAGAACGACCTTCTCCTCGCCCTCACCCGCGATGAGAAGACCGGTCCGCTCCTCGCGAGCCTCGGCGTGGACGAGGCGGCGGTGCGCGACGCGATCGGGCGTGGCGCCGCTTCCGACGAGCCGCCGGCGGCGTCCGCGAGCTGAACTCGCGCGAATTGCTACAGGGGCGTAGGCTTTACGCCCCCACCAGGCCCAGAGGGAGGCCGCCGATGTCCGCCACGCCCCGCCGCCGCAGCATCACCAAGACTCACGAGCGGATCGCCCAGCTCGGCTGGGAGCCGGACTACCACGAGCCTGCCGTCCGCTATCCGACGCGGTACCGCTTCCCCAATAAGGCCAAGGACCCGATGAAGCACATCATGCGGGAGTACCTGCCGATGGAGCTCGAGAAGGACGAGCGCGTCTACGGCGGGCACGACGCGGCCGTGCGCGCCGACATGCCCCACCAGGCGCACGAGCGCTGGCTCGAGATCCTCAAGCCATTCATCACGGTGACCAACTTCGCCGAGGTCGCGGCCGGCCGCTGCATGTCGATGCTCATGAGCGCCGTCCCCAACAACGAGCTCCGCAACGGCTACCACGTCCAGTTCATCGACGAGATCCGTCACACCGGGATGCAGATGTCACTCGCGCGCTGGTACGCCAAGAACGTCCCCGACCCGGCGGGCTGGAACCTCGGCCCGAAGGCGTTCTCGGGCTCGGTGCTCACCAACCCGGGCCTGAACATGCTCTCCCACTTCATGGTCGGCGATCCGATCCAGTGCGCGTTCACGCTCCAGGTTGTGGCCGAGACTGCGTTCACCAATGTCGTCTTCGTCGCTACCCCCGACGTCGCCACCCGCAACGGCGACTTCGCGCTCCCAACCACATACCTCTCGGTCCAGTCCGACGAGGCGCGCCACATCTCCAACGGCTACGCCACCCTGTTGACCGTCCTCCAGGACGACCACAACGCGCCTCTGATCGAGCGCGACCTCCAGCAGGCGTTCTGGATCAACCACGCCTTCATCGACGTCTTCTCAGCCGTGGTCATGGAGTACTTCTCCCGCGACCGCTCCGACCCCGAGTCCTACCTCGACAAGTGGGACCGCTGGGTCCGCGATGATTGGCACCGGGCGTATGTGCTGAAACTTGGGAAGCTCGGCCTCAACATCCCCACCGACATGTTCGAGCGCGCCCGCGAGCGCCTCGTCGACGGTCTCCACCACCGCCACGCGATCCTCGCCTTCGCCGCCTGGCCACTGGCCTTCTGGCGCTTCGATCCCCTCGACGAGCGCGACTTCGAGTGGTTCGAGAACCGTTATCCGGGCTGGTACTCGAACTACGGCGCCTTCTGGGAGGCCTTCCGCGCGGGCGCCGACCCCGCCGGCGGCTTCCTTCCCCTCGACCTCATCAACCTGGCCCCGCCCTTCTGCTGGACCTGCCAGGACCTGTGCGTCATCGCCGAGGACCGCGTCCACCGCATCGTCGGCAACCGCACGCGTTTCTACTGCTCCAAGGAATGCCGGTGGATGGACGAGTCGAACCCCGGGCGCTACATCGGCGACCGTAATTACCTCGACCGCTACCACGGGTGGGAGGCCTCGGAGGTGATCCAGGATCTCGGCTTCGTCCGCGCCGACGGGGAGACCCTGATCGCCCAGCCCCACCTGAACGACGAGCGACGCTGGAAGCTCTCGGATATCCGCGCCCACAATTGCGTTCTCACGAGCCCCAACATCCGTGTGGCCCAGGAGCTCGGGCTCCCAAGCGGGGACTGGTCGGATGCTGTCGCCGCGCCCGGCGGTGCCCAGGCCGCGCTCGCCGGCATCGCGTAGTCATGAGCCCCCGCGTCCGATTCGAGCCCATCGGCGAACAGATCGAGTGCGCCAACAACGAGACGGTCCTCGACGCCGCCTTTCGCCACGGCTACAACCTCGTCTACGGCTGCCGTGAGGGCCAGTGCTCGGCCTGCAAGTGCTTCCTCACCGAGGGCGAGGTCGCCCTCGAGCGCTACTCGAGCTTCGCGCTCTCGGACACCGAGCGGGCCAACGGCTACGCGCTCATGTGCCGCGCGGTACCGGAGTCAGACCTTGTGGTCGAGCTCCTCCACTACGACCCCGACGACTACCGGCTCGCCTTCCCGATCCGGGAGGGCTCGGCCACGGTCGAGGCGCTCGAAGCGCTGACCCACGACATCGCACGCCTCGTGCTCCGCGTCGAGGAGCCGGCCGACTTCTCGTTCGTGCCGGGACAGTACGTCGACCTCCACGTCCCGGGCGCGGACGAGGCGCGGCGGTCGTTCTCGATGGCCAATATCCCGTCGCGCGGACCCGACCCGCCCCGCCTCGAGCTGATGATCAAGCGCTACCCTGGCGGCCGGCTCTCGGGGATGCTCGGGACCTCGATCATGCCGGGATCTGCGCTCCGCTTCACCGGACCCTACGGCGCGTTTCACCTTCGCCCCGGAGAGCGCCCGCTCCTCGTGGTCGCCGCCGGGTCGGGGATGGCGCCCGTCCTCTCGCTCCTGCGCCAGCTCGCGGCCGACGGTTGCGAGCGCCCCGTGCGCTTCTTCTACGGCGCGCGCGCCGAGGAGGACCTTTTTTACCTCGACGAGATCGGCGCGCTCGGCGCTGCACTCAGCGACTTCCGCCTCGTCACCGTGCTCTCCTCGCACGACGGGCACTACGTCCAGGACGCCGTCGACGAGTGCCTGACGCGCGGGGAGATCGAGAGCCCCGACGCGTACCTGTGCGGCCCCCCGGCCATGGTCGAGGCTGCGCAGGAGCTGCTGACCGGGAAGCACAAGCTGGACGAGCAACGCGTGTTCGCCGACAAGTTCACGGCAAGCGCCGACACGCGCGCCGGCGAGATTTCGCAGGGCGTCATCTCGAGGGCCGCGGCGGCCACCACCGGCGAGCGCGACTTCGAGTGGTACCGCCCCCACAAGCGCCGCGCCACGCTTTACGAGGACGTCACCATCGACACCCAGCCCTCGGTCCACCGCCACCTGACGCGGGGCTGGCCCCTTCACTTCGAGGACGGCCGCGGCACCTGGAACGACTCCTCGACGGCGCTCAAGAGCACCGACTGGTTCGAGTTCCGCGATCCCGGCGAGCAGTGGGAGCGGCCCTTCTATCAGCGCGGGGCGGCGGTCGAGGTGGAGATAGAGAGCGCGATCCGCTCCGCCGTCGAGGAGGATCTGATCGCCGACTTCTCGCCCGATTGGGTCGAGTTCCTGCGCACCTTCCTCCAGGTCCCCGCCTACGTCGAGCACGGGCTCTGGTTCGCCCTGGCGACGGCGGCCCGCGACTGCCTCTCGGACTCGGTCGCCACCTGCGTCTGCCTCCAGGCGGGGATGAAGCAACGCTCGGCTCAGGCCCTCGTCCTCTACGCCATGGACCTCGAGGAGCACCACGGCGACTTCCCCATCGAGGCGGCCAAGGAGGCCTTCCTCACCGACGAGGCGTGGCAGCCGACGCGGCGCTATCTCGAGCGGCTCGCCGCCTCGCCCGACTGGGGCGAGGTCATCGTCGCGAGCAACCTGTGCTTCGAGCCCATCCTCGGGACGCTGATCCGCCGCGAGCTGGGAACGCGGGCGGCGGCGGCCAGCGGGGACACCGTCACCACCGTGCTCGCGCGGGCGGCCACCCAGGAGTGGGAATGGGTCCAAGCGTGGACCGCCGAGCTCATCCGCTTCCTCATCGCCGACGAGGTGCACGGAGCCGAGAACCGCGCTCAGATCGGCGCCTGGGTCGAGGACTGGATGCCGCAGGCGCTCCAGGCGGCGCTCGCGCTCGCGCCCTTCGCGGCGAAGGCGCCGCCCGGGCTCGATCTCGGCGGAGCGATCGAGCGCGTGCGCGAGTACGCGGGCGCGACGCTTGAGGCCGCGGGGCTGCCGGAGCTGGCGGCGGTGGCGAGGTGCGAGCCGGGGACGCCGGCTCGGCCTGCAGCCGCGCGGCGCCGGCAGCGCCCGGAGCCCGGCAGCGCGACTCCGACGGCCGCCGTCTCGACGAACGGACACCAGCCCGAGCGCATGGGCGGGGTGGCGCCGGGGCCCGGCGGGTCGACCGCGGGCGCCACCTACGACTACGTCGGCATCGTCATGGCCAGGAGCGCCGAGGGCGACGCCGTCGCCGACATCCTCCGTGGCCGCGCCGGCACCCAGGTCATCGAGCAGCCCGCGTTCTGGGAGATCCGAGCCAAGGACCGGCTCGTGATCCCCTACGACCAGGTCTCCGAGCAGCTCGGATACGAGATCGACGCGTACTCGATCCAGCACGAGATGACCACCCATTACGGCCGCCTCGTCGCCGGCGACGACGCCCTCATGCTCTTCTCCGATCCCGTCGAGGCGATGGAGCACCTGATGTCATGAGCGCCACCATGCTCCCCACCAGAACAGCGCCGCCACCGAGCATCCGCCGCGCCGGCCGGATCGGCGGCCAGGCCGTCACCCAGGCCGGGAGCACCGCGGCGCAGCGGGTCTTGCGGCGCGGAGGCGCGCTCGCTGCCCGCTTGGACCGCTTCCCGCGCGCCCACGATGCGCTCCTGCTCTCGATCTACGTCCTCATCCCCTTCCTCTTCGATCCGAGCCGCGCCGAGGGTCTCGACGCCAGCTTCGAGCTCCGGATCCGCGATCCCGCCGGCGGAGACCCGGACGTGAGCTCGGTCATCGTCAGCGGGGGGACGTGCCGCATCGTTCCCCGCCGCGCCCGGCCCACGCAACGCCAGTCCCCGCCCCGCGTCATCGTCACCGCCGGGGCGGACGACCTCGTGCGGATGGCGAGCGGCGATATCGGTTGGCCGCAGCTCGTCTCGGCCGGGCGGATGGAGCTCTGGGGCGACCCCTATCTCGCGCTCCGATTCCCACTCCTGTTCGGGATGCCCGCCGGCCCCGGCCGGCCCGCCTTCCTCAACCTCCTCCCCTCGAGGCGCTAGTGTCGCGAGTGGGAAATTCGGATGCAGGATGCGGGATGGCTGGGCGTGACTGGGTGGTGGCGGTGACCCAAGACGTACCGGGTCGTACGACGGGGTCACCGCCGCCGCCCAGGCGCGTCCAGACGCACGCAGACTGCGTGCGAATTTTCGACTCGCGACACTAGAAACCGCGTATGCCCGCGACGACCACCCCAAAGCTGAGCTGGTGGGCCCGAGCGCTCGTGCCCCTGATCGCCTCTCCGGCCGGCAGCTGGTTCTACCTCCACATTGCGCCCCGGATCGACCGTCTCCTGCTCCCCGCGACGAACGGGCGGCTCAGCGTCTCAGTCGGGCAGCCGGTGCTCTGCCTCGAGATGCGCGGCGCGAAGAGCGGCAAGATCCGCAGGACGCCGCTCCTCTTCACCGAGGTGAACGGCGACCTCGTCATCATCGCCTCCGCCACCGGGAGGCCTCGGCACCCGGCCTGGTACCACAATCTTCGCCGGCATCCGCGCGTCAAGGTCTACGCCCCCCGCGGCCGCAGTGGCGATTACCTCGCCCGCACCGTCGAGGGCGAGGAGCGTGAGCGCATGTGGCAAGCCGCGTGCGAGCTCTACCCCGGCTACAACGTCTACGTCGAACGCGTAGCCGGCGCCCGCCAGATCCCCGTCGTCGCCCTCACCCGGGCCTAGCCGGCCAGGGCGCGACGTCACGCGTGAGCCACAATCATTCACGTGCACGTCCGCCGCCTCCTCATCACCCCGATCAAGGGCCTGCGTGTCACGCCGCGCGATGAGCTCATGCTCGAGCGCGGCGGCGTACGCGAGAACCGGCGCTTCTTCCTAGTCGACGAGCGCGGGGTGATGGTCAACGCCAAGCAGATCGGCGAGCTCACCGAGCTCGTCGCCGAATACCGCGAAGCCGACGACACCCTGACCCTGACCATCCCCGGCGGCGAGCGCATCTCCGGCCCCGTGTCCGTCGGCGCGGAGATCGACGCGCGCTTCTTCCGGATGACGCTGCGAGCGCCGGTCGTGCTCGGGCCGTGGTCGCAGGCCATTTCGAGGCATGTCGGACGCTCGCTCCGGCTCGTTGCGTCCGATCCTGGGCGCAAGGGTGTCGATCGCGGCGACCGCGGCGCGGTCTCACTCATCTCGAGCGGCTCGCTCGACCGGCTCGCCGAGGTCGCAGGCAACGGTGGCGAGATCGATCCGCGTCGCTTCCGCATGCTCGTCGAGGTCGACGGCGTCGACGCTCACGGCGAGGACACCTGGGTCGGTCGCCGCGTGCGCATCGGCGAGGCCCTCGTGAGCTTCAACGGCCACGTCGGCCGCTGCCTGGTCACGAGCCGCGATCCTGACACTGGGACGATCGACCTCCCCACGCTGGACCTCTTGCGCGGGTACCGCGGGGACGAGCCCTCGACCGAGCCGCTTCCCTTCGGGATCTACGGCGAGGTGATCGAGCCTGGCGCCGTCCGCCTCGGCGACCACGTCAGCGCGGGGTCGCCGTGACCGAACGTCGGGACCGTTAGCCCGCCGTGGCGCTGAACGTCAGGCTGACCGGCCCGCAGGTGCCGGGCTTACCGCCGTTGTAGATGCTCTTCTGCGTGAACGTGATCGTCCCGCTCGCCTTCGTCGCGCTCGTGAACCGGCCGGTGAGCGACGAGGTCGTCGACAGGGTCGAGGTGAACTTGGTCCCGGCGTTGGTGCCGGTAGTGGTGTGACTCACCTTCGTCGCCGGAGCGCTGAAGCTGCCAGTGGCAGAGACCGAGATCGGGCCGAACGTCTTGATCTCACCCGGGAAGGTGTACGGGTTGTGGGTCCCGAAGCCGCCGGATCCGAAGCAGCCGGTATAGCCGTACTTGAAAACAAGCACCCGGGTGCCGGTGCTCGACACCTTGAAGCTCACAGGCGCGTGAAACTTGCCCGACACGACGGGGCCGCTGAATTTGCCTGACTTGTATGTGAGCAGCGTGCCCTTGAACTTCGCGCCCTTCCTCGGAGCGGCGGCCACCGCCACGGCGGCCATGATGAGTAGCGCCACGGCTGCTGCGACGAGACTTCGCTGAACTCGCAATGCGGTCCCTTCGATCGGTGTCATAGGACGACGCCACCTCGATCCCCGGGGGATATCCAACACCCGGCCTCACGGCATGTCAAGGCGCTCGCTACCCGAGGCCGTCGGCGAAGACCGTGTTCGGCTCGTAGCCCGCGAAGCGGACGCTGTGGTTGGCCGGCTCACGGTCGTTGACGATCACGCAGTACGTCCGCCGTCGGCCGACGCTCGGCACGCACGTGCGGTACAGGCTCCCGGTCTGGATCGTGTACGTCGTCGCCCGCTCCAGGTTGGCGCGAAACGCGGGTGGGGCCCGGAACCCGATCCACGCGATCGCCCGCACTTCAGCGTCCCGCATGGCGGCCCGATCGCCCGACACGGTCGAGTGGTTGGCGAGCCCCGCTCCCAGCAGTGCCGCCGCGATCGCGAGCATGAGCCATGTGCCGGCGTAGTCGCGGGCGACGAAGCGGGGCAGGTCGGGCCGGGCCCGGCGCACGACGGCGGCGACCGGATGAGCGAAGACGACGACCGCGATCCAGTTCCACAGGCCGGCGAAGATCAGTGCGGGCACCAACCCCTCGGAATCGCCCATCAAGGGCAGGACGTGCATGACGCCGGCGTCGACCACGGTCAGCCCGACGAAGGACGGCCACATCCAGGCGCCACGGCGCCGCCAGCGCATCCGGGTAAGCCAGACGCTCTCCATGGGGGGCAAAGGGTAACCCGCCCGGGGTGGGATAATCGGCGGCAAGCAACATATGTGTGCCCTGGCGGCGGGCGGCCCAAGGAGACCCCGTGGGCAACCCGATAAACGGTCTAAGCGGAGATCCCGCACAAGGCCTCGAACGAAGGGAAGCGCGCGAGATGGCGACCGAAACGGCGGAGCCCGAGGTAGCCGGGGCTGGGTACCTCGAGCTGGAGGATCGGATCTGGCTCTTGAGAGCGATGCTCCTCATGCGCGGAATCGAGGAGCGGGCCATGAACCTCTACCGACAGGGCAAGGTGCCGGGCTCCTTCTACGACGGCTTCGGGCAGGAGGCGGTGTCCGCGGGGGCCGCCTTCGCCATGGCCCCCGAGGATCGGCTCTGCATCCTGCACCGCGACCTCGCTGCCCACCTCATCCGCGGCGTCGCCCCGACGCGCATCCTCGCGCAGTACATGGGTCGCGAGGCCGGCATCACCCGCGGCCGCGACGGCAACGTCCACTTCGGCGACCAGCACCTCGGCTGCGTGAGCATGGTCTCGATGCTCCCCGACATGATGCTCGTCGCCACCGGCATGGCGATGGCGTTCAAGCTCCGGGGCGAGCGACGCTGCGCCTTGACCTGGTTCGGCGACGGCTCGACCTCGCGCGGTGACTTCCACGAGGCCATGAACTGGGCCGGCGTGCAGCGCCTCCCGGTCATCTTCATCCTCGAGAACAACCAGTACGCGTACTCGACCCCGCTCGACAAGCAGTTTGCCGTCGACCCCGTCGAGCGTGCCGCGGCCTACGGGTTCGCGGGCGTGACCGTCGACGGCAACGACGCCGAGGCCATGTTCGAGGCCACCCGCGCCGCCCGCGCGCGCGCCGTCGCCGGCGAGGGCCCCACCCTGATCGAGGCGGAGACCATGCGCATGCACGGCCACGCCGCCCACGACGACATGAAGTACGTCCCCCAGGAGCAGGTCGAGCTGTGGCGCAAGCGCGACCCGATCGACCGCCAGGACCGCCGCCTACGTGAGCTGGGCGTCGACGTCGACGCCGTCCGCGCTGCCATTCAGGCGGAGATCGACGCCGCCACCGAAGAGGCGCTCGCGTCGCCCATGCCCGACCCCGGCGACGCCACGACAGGCGTGTTCGCCGTCGGTGAGGCCGAGGTGTTGGGCGACGGCCGCGCGCCGTGGAGCGGCTTCGCCGCCGGCGGCGCGGATATCGCCCCCGGCGAGGCGGGCTTCGCCCCCGGCGAGGGCGTGTCCTGATGGCGACCATGACCTACCTCCAGGCCATCTCCTCGGCCCTGCGCGACGAGCTCCGAGCCGACGAGCGCGTCTTCCTGATGGGCGAGGACATCGGCGTCTTCGGCGGCGCCTTCAAGGTCACCGACGGCTTCTTCGACGAGTTCGGCCCCGATCGCGTGATGGACACGCCGCTGGCCGAGTCGGCCATCGTCGGCACCGCCATCGGCGCCGCGGTTGTGGGCATGCGCCCAGTGTGCGAGATGCAGTTCTCCGACTTCATCTCCTGCGGCTTCGACCAGCTCGTCAACGTCGCCGCCAAGATGCACTACCGCCAGGGGCTCGCCGTGCCCATCACCGTACGCCTGCCCTCCGGCGGCGGCTTCTCCGGCGGCCCGTTCCACTCCCAGAACCCCGAGGCCTGGTTCATGCATTCGCCCGGGATCAAGGTCGTCGCCCCATCCACCGCCGAGGACGCCAAGGGCCTCCTGCACACGGCGATCCACGACCCCAATCCCGTCTGCTTCATGGAACACAAACATCTCTACCGCCGCATCAAAGGCGACGTCCCCGAGGGCGTCTACGAGACGCCTATGACCGCCCGCATCGCCCGCCCGGGCTCCGACCTCGTCGTCATCGCCTACGGCGCCATGGTTCACGTCGCCCTCGAGGCGACCGAGGACATCGACGGCGCCTCGATCGAAGTGCTCGACCTCCGCTCCCTGGTGCCGTTGGACGTGGACGCGATCCTCGACTCCGTCGCCCGCTGCTCCAAGGTGGTGATCGTCGACGAGGCGAACTCCACCTGCGCCGCCGGCGCCCAGGTCGCGGCCGTGATCGCCGAGCACGCCTTCGAGGACCTCGACGGACCCGTAACGCGTGTGGCCACCCCCGACGTCCCCATCCCCTTCTCACCCCCGCTCGAGCAGGCCGTCCTGCCGAGCGTCGAGCGCGTGCGGGAGGCATGCCGTGACCTCCTCGCCTACTGAAGCTACCGCCACGCTGGTCGACGTGACGATGCCGCAGATGGGCGTGTCGGTGGCGGAGGGGACCATCGTGAGCTGGGCCAAGCAGATAGGAGATCGAGTCCAATCCGACGAGGCAATCTGCGAGATCTCCACCGACAAGATCGATACCGAGCTCCCGTCCCCCGCGACCGGCGTCGTCGCCGAGATCCTGGTCGGGGTGGACGCCACGGTCGAGGTGGGAACGGTGCTGGCGCGCATCGCGGTCGACGGGGCCGGGGGCCCGCTCGCGCCCGCCGCACCCCCACCCGCCTCCGGAGACTCCACACCGCCCGCACCCCCCGTCGCCGCAGACTCCACACCGGCCGCACCCCCGCCCACCGCCCATGATGCACCGGTTTCCGGCGCGCCGTCGACAAACGGCGCCCAAAACCGGCGCTATTCCCCCGTCGTGCAGCGCATCGCGACCGAGCACGACATCGACCTGAGCGCCGTTCCCGGTACCGGGCGCGGCGGCCGGGTCCGCAAGCAGGACGTGCTCGCGTTCGTCGCTCCCGAGCCCGAGGCGCCGATGCACATCGAGAGCCCGTACCGGCCCGACCCGGAGCCGGCCTCCGGGAGCGGCCAGCTATCGCGGATGCGACGCCAGATCGGCGCCCACATGAAGCGCTCGCTCGAGAC
>JAXDGF010000253.1:0-4033 GCA_034665165.1 Solirubrobacteraceae bacterium
CACGTCGTGACGCTGGGCGGCGCCATCGCGCGCGTGACGAACCCGATCGCCGCGGCCGGGGGCGTCGACCCCGAGGCCGCCGACGCCGTCCGCCGCGACGCGCCCGAGGCCTACCGTGTTCAGGAGCGCGCGGTCACGGCCGCCGATTACGCAAGCGTGAGCGAGCGCGAGCCGGGCGTGCAGCGCGCCGCCGCCAGCTTCCGCTGGACGGGCTCGTGGCGCACCGTCTTCGTCACCGCCGACCGCAGCGGCGGCGCTCCCGTGGACGCGAAGTTCAGGGCGCAGCTCGAGAGCTTCCTCGACTCCTACCGGATGGCCGGCTACGACCTCGACGTCGACGGCCCGCGCTACGTCCCGCTCCGCGTCGGCCTCCGCGTGTGCGTGCTGCCCGACTACTTCCGCCCGCACGTGCACGCGGCGGTGCTCGATGTCCTCTCGAGCAAGGCGCTTGCTGATGGGACCCTCGGTCTCTTCCATCCCGACCGCTTCACCTTCGGCGGGCCGGTGTGGCTCTCGCCCATCGTCGCCGCCACGCAGGCGGTCGAGGGCGTGCAGTCGGTGGTGCCCCTCGTCTTCCAGCGCCAGCGCGACGACGCCTCGAGTGCCCTCGACACCGGCGTGCTGCCGATGGGGCGGCTCGAGATCGCCCAGCTCGACGACGACCCTAGCTTTCCCGAGCGCGGGGTGCTCGAGCTCGCGCTGGGAGGTGGGAAGTGAGCGACTCGAGCTGCGGCTGCTGCGCCGGCGTCGCCCAGCGGACGCCGCTCACGCTCCAGAACCGGCCGGGGCTGTCCGCCGTCGCCTACCGCGTCGGCGTCCACTCCGAGTTCCTCGCCTCCATGGTCGCGGGGCTCACGAACCCGAACCGGCCCGGACTGGCGAAGCTCGGCACCCGCGACGACGACGACTTCACGATCGGGCTCCTCGATACGTGGGCGGTCGTGTGCGACGTGCTCGCCTTCTACACCGAGCGCCTCGCCCAGGAGTCCTACCTGCGCACGGCTCAGGAACGGATCTCGCTGCAGGAGCTCGGCAAGCTCATCGGCTTCCAGCTCGACCCCGGCGTCGCGGCCCAGACCTATATCGCCTTCGCGCTCGAGCCGCCCCCGGCCGTGCCTGCGGCGGCGTCGCGAGATCCCGGCGCCGCGCCGCCCGTGACGCCCACCACCGTCACCCTCGAACCCGGGCTACGCGTCCAGAGCATCCCCGGCCCGGGCGAGACGCCGCAGACCTTCGAGACCGTCGAGGAGGTGGTGGCCCGTCCGGAGTGGAACGCGTTCGCAGCCTCGCAGACGATGCCGCACACCTTCGCGCTCGGCGACACCTTCGCCTACTTCGCCGGCTCCTCGCTGAACCTGGGACCCGGGAACGCGATCCTGCTCGCCGGCACCGACATCGCCGGCGAGCAGTGGGACCTGCGCATCGCCACGGCGGTCAGCGCCGCGAGCGGGACGACACGGGTCGACTGGAGCCCGGGCCTCGGCTCCGCCTCGCCGCCCGTCGACCCCGCGCCCGTCCCGGCGGCCTACGTCCTGCGCAAGCGGCTCGACGTCTTCGGACACAACGCGCCCCAGTGGGCGGCGATGTCGTCGGACTTCCGGACGCACTACCCGGGCGGCTCGCCCGATCCCGGCGACTGGCCGGGCTTCACGATCTCGGCCGCCGCGGGTACGGTCGTCGACCTCGAAGGGTCTCATCCCGACGTCGTCGCCGGCTCCTGGGTCGTCCTCTCGCTCCTCCACGACCGCGAGCTCTGGCAGGTGGAGACGGTGGAGGAGCTGAGCCGGGCCGACTTCGCCGTCTCGGGCAAGGTCACCCGCCTCACGCTCACCGGCGGGGAGAACTACACCGTGTTCCAGAACCGCCCGCGCGAGGTGACGGTGTTCGCCGTCAGCGTACCCCTCACCCTCGCCGAGGAGCCGACCACGAGCCCGGTCGCCGGCGCCACGCTCGATGTCGACGCTGACGTCTCGGCGATGACGCCGGGGCGCACCCTGATCCTCAAGGGCACGACGACGGCGGGTGCAGATCACGTCGAGACCGTGCTGCTGGGGGCGGTCGCACCCGACGGCGACAAGTGGCGGCTGACGCTCCAGCACGACCTCTCGACGTCCTACGTGCGTGGCTCCGTGCTCCTGTACGGCAACGTCGCCCTCGCCACCCACGGCGAGACCGTGCACCAGCTCCTCGGCGCCGGGCGCGCGAGCACGCCGTTCCAGCGCTTTCCCCTCTCCCACTCGCCGCTCACCTACGTCCAGTCGAGCACGGCCCCGAGCGGCGCCGCCGACACCCTCGAGGTGCGGGTGGACGGCGTGGCGTGGAAGGAAGCGGCGACCCTGTACGGGGCCGGATCCGGAGACCGCGGCTTCGCGCTCAGGGCCGACGAAAGCGGGGCGGCGACCGTTCGCTTCGGCGACGGGGCCCACGGCGCGCGCCTGCCCACGGGGATCAACAACATCCAGGCGACGTACCGGACCGGCCTCGGCGCGGCCGGCAACGTCGGCGCCGGGAAGCTCGCCCAGCTCATCGATCGGCCCCTCGGCGTCAAGGGCGTGAGCAACCCGTCGCCCGCGGCCGGCGGCGTCGACGCACAGGCCGCGGAGTCGGCCCGCGCCTCGATTCCGCTCGGCGTGCGCACGCTCGGGCGCGCCGTCTCGCTGCTCGACTACGGCGACTTTGCGCTTGCCTTCAGCGGAGTCGCCAAGGCGGCGGTGAGCGTGCTCCCGCTCCGGGCCGGGCGCACCGTCGCCGTCACCGTCGCCTTCACCGGCGGGGACCGGATCGACGACTTGACGGGGGCGCTGAAGACCTTCGGCGATCCGACGGTGGAGATCCTCGTCCTCGCCGGGAGCGTCGAGACCTTCCGGCTCGCCCTCGAGGTTGCCGTCGACCCGGCCTACGACACCGACAAGGTCCTCGGCGGCGTAGAGTCGGCGCTGCGCGCGGCCTACAGCTTCGACGTCCGCAGCTTCGGGGAGCCCGTCTACCTCTCGCGCATCGACGCGGTCGCACAGGCGGTGCCGGGGGTGGTCGCCATCGACGTGAGGCGCCTCTACACGGGCGGCACACCGTCGCTCAGTGACCGGCTGCTCGCCCAGCAGGCGAGCGTGGCCCCCGACGGCAGCCCCATCCCGGCCGGACTCCTCGTGCTCGATTCCCACCCCCTCGACGGGCTCGGGGTGATGAAGCCATGAGCCTGTACACGACCGAGGAGGTCTACCGGCTCCTGCCCAGTATCTACCGGGTCCGCGACGCCGAGGAGGGCGGCGTCCTGCGCGAGCTCGTGGACGTCCTCACCGACCAGATCAACGTCCTCGCCGCGAGCCTCGACCAGGCCTACGACGACGAGTTCATCGAGACGTGCGCCGACTGGGTGGCGCCCTACATCGGCGATCTGGTTGGCTACCGGACCCTGCATGGCGTCGTGCCCCAGGTTGCCTCGCCGCGGGCCGACGTCGCGAACACGATCCGCTACCGGCGGCGCAAGGGCACCGTCTCGGTGCTCGAGCAGCTCGCGCGCGACGTCACGGGCTGGCCCGCTCACGCGGTCGAGTTCTTTGAGCTCCTGACCGCAACTCAGTACATGAACCACGTCCGCCCCAGCGCGCAGGCGACGGCCGACCTGCGCTCGGTGGCTCGCCTCGAGCTCACCGGGACCTTCCAGGCCGGCGCCTTCGATGATCTCGCGCACACGGCCGAGATGCGCTCGATCGCCTCCCGTGGAGGCCGCTACAACATCCCGAACGTCGGCATCTTCCTCTGGCGCGTGCAGGCGCTGCGGCTCACGGGCTCGCCCCTCGTGGACGCCGACGGCGCCGGCCTCCGCTACCGCTTCGACCCGCTCGGCACCGACAAGCCGCTGTTCGCGACGCCCCGGACCGAGGCCGACCCGATCGCGCTCGTGCAGCCCCTCGACGTGCCCCTGCCCCTCCTGCGCCGGTTCACCGACGCCAACCTCGCCGCGCTCTACGGCGCCGCGCGCTCGCTGGTCCTCGGCACCGCCACCGCGGCCGGGACCGTGAAGCTCGACCTC
>JAXDGF010000254.1:0-11224 GCA_034665165.1 Solirubrobacteraceae bacterium
GGGGGGGGGGGGGGGGGGGGGGGGGGGGGGGGGGTGGGGGGGGGGGGGGGGGGGGGGGGGGGGGGGGGGGGGGGGGGGGGGGGGGGGGTTGGGGGGGGGGGGGGGGGGGGGGGGGGGGGGGGGGGGGGGGGGGGGGGGGCCGCGGAGCACGACCCGTGCTGCGAAACCCTTGAAATACGATCAAAACGCAGCACGCCCTGGCACCAATCCATAATCTCGCCGGCCGTGTCCCACCACATCCTCTTCTACGACTACGTCCCCGACATGCTCGAGCGCCGGGGGCCGTACCGCGACGCTCACCTCGAAAGGATCCGGCCGGAGCGCGAGTCGGGCCGGGTGGTGATGGCGGGCGCGATCGGCGATCCGCCCCACGGCGCCGTAATCGTCTTCCGCGATGTCGAGCCGAGCGCGATCGAGGCGTTCGTACGCGCCGACCCCTACGTGCAGGCGGGACTGGTGACCTCGTGGCGCGTGGAACCGTGGAACGTCGTCTGACCGCGCGGCGTTAGAGGATTCCGCGCCGCCGGTATCCTCGGTCGGCATGCCGTTCCCTCAGACTCGCCTGCGCCGGTTGCGCGCCACCCGCGCGTTGCGCGGACTGGTGCGCGAGACGCGGCTGGCGCCGGCGGACTTCGTCTACCCGATGTTCGTCGCCCACGGGATCGACCGGCGCGAGCCCATCGCGGCTATGCCCGGCGTCGACCGGCTCTCGATCGCTCACGCCGTCGCCGAGGCGGGCGAGGCGGCGGCGCTCGGCATCCCCGCCGTGCTTCTGTTCGGAATCCCGCTGAGCAAGGACGAGGACGGGTCCGAGGCGTGGGACGACGAGGGCGTCATCCAGCTCGCGACGCAGGCGATCAAGGAAGCCCACCCGGACATGCTCGTGATCGCCGACCTGTGCCTATGTGAGTACACGAGTCACGGTCACTGCGGGGTCGTGCGCTCCGACGGCACGGTTGACAACGACGCCACGCTCGAGCTCCTCGCTCGCACCGCCGTCTCCCAGGCGCGCGCCGGGGCCGACATCGTCGCCCCGAGCGACATGATGGATGGTCGCGTGGGCGCCATCCGGGCGGCCCTCGACGAGGACGGTCTCGCCGAGACGCCGATTCTCGCCTACAGCGCAAAGTTTGCCTCCGCCTTCTACGGACCCTTCCGCGAAGCGGCCGGCTCGACCCCCGCCTTCGGGGATCGACGCTCCTACCAGATGGACCCGGCCAACGGTGACGAGGCGGTGCGCGAGACGCTGCTCGACGTCGACGAGGGGGCCGACATCGTCATGGTCAAGCCCGCCCTGCCGTATCTGGACATCATCCGCCGCGTCAAGGAGGAGACGGCGATGCCCGTCGCCGCCTACAACGTCAGCGGCGAGTACGCCATGGTCAAGGCCGCCGCGGCGGCCGGCTACCTCGACGAGCGCACCGCCGTGCTCGAGGCGCTCACCTCGATCCGCCGGGCCGGCGCCGACATCGTGATCACCTACCACGCAAAGGATGCTGCCGTATGGCTACAAGAGACGTGACGGCAGTACCCAAGCTCCGCAGCCGCACCCACGGGGCCGCCATCCCGCTTGACGAAAGCGACAAGCGCCTGCTCAACCTGATGCAGGGCAGCTTCCCGCTCGCGCCGCGGCCCTTCGCCGCCGTGGCCGAGCGCGCGAGCGTGCCCGAGGACGAGGTCATGGCCCGCGTTCAGTACCTGCTCGAGCAGCGCATCATCCGTCAGGTCACCCCGATCTTCGACACGCGCGCGCTCGGCTATTCCTCGATGCTCGTCGCGGCCAAGGTCGACCCCGAGAACCCGTGGCGCGCGGCGAAGATCATCAACGCGCATCCCGGCGTCTCCCACAATTACCTGCGTAATCACGAGTTCAACATCTGGTTCACGATCGCGACCGAACCCGACTCGCCGCTCGGGGTGGAGGGAACGCTCGAGGTTCTCGGACGCGAGGCCGGCGCCGAGTCGATCCGCCAGCTCCCCACGGTCAAGCTGTTCAAGATCCGGATGGACCTCGAGATGGAGGGCGACACGAGCGCGCTGTCCCAGGCTGTCGAGGTTGCCGAGCCCGCGGAGACCGACCCACAGCCATACGACGAGCTCGACAAGTCCGTCATCCGCGCGCTCCAGGGGGATCTGCCCGTGATCCGGGAGCCGTACGCCCCTGCCGCCGCCGCGCTGGGGATGACCCAGGACGAGCTCCTCGAGCACCTGGAAGGCATGCGCGAGCGCAAGCTCCTGCGCCGTGTCGCGGCCATCCTCTACCACCGCCGCGCCGGCTTTAGCGCCAACGGCATGGGCGTCTGGAAGGTGCCCGACGCGCGCATCGCCGAGCTCGGACCGCAGATGGCGGCCTTCCGCGGCATCTCTCATTGCTACCAGCGCCCCACCTACGCCGACTGGCCGTACTCGGTCTTCACCATGGCCCACGGTCGCTCGAAGGAGGAGTGCGACGCGATCCTCGACTCGATCGCCGAGTCCACCGGGATCGAGGACCGGGCGACGCTGTACTCGTCGACCGAGTTCAAGAAGATTCGCTTGCTGTATTTCACGGACGAGTATCGCGAGTGGGAGCGGTCGCACGCTGGCGTGTAGCTGCACGCGGAATCCGCGCGCGGCCCCACACGACTGGGCTGGCCTGAAGCCATGAGCTCGACTCGGGCAGATACCGGTCGCTCTTCCGCCCTCTATCGCCGGGCGCTCGAGCTCATGCCCGGAGGCGTCAACTCCCCGGTGCGGGCCATGCGGTCGATCGGGCGCGATCCCATCTTCCTCGCTTCTGGCGCGGGGTCGCGCGTCGTTGACGTCGATGGAAACGAGTACGTCGACTTCGTGTCGTCGTGGGGGCCGCTGATACTCGGTCACGCCCATCCCGAGGTGGTTGCCGCCGTTCAGGAGGCGGCGTCGCGGGGCACGACCTTCGGCGCCCCGACCGAGGGCGAGGTCGAGCTTGCCGCCGAGGTCGTCGAGCGCATGCCCTCGGTCGAGATGGTGCGGTTGACGTCTTCAGGGACGGAGGCGACGATGAGCGCGCTCCGGCTCGCGCGGGCCGCCACCGGTCGCGAGCTCGTGCTCAAGTTCGCGGGCGCGTACCACGGTCATGTCGACGGGCTCCTCGCCGAAGCCGGGTCCGGCCTCGCGACGCAGGGCATCCCCGCGAGCCCGGGCGTCCCCGCCAGCGTCGCGGCCGCGACCGTGATCGTGCCCTGGAACGATCCGGAAGCGCTGCGGGGAGCGTGTGAGCGCCATGCGCTGGCGGCCATCATCGCCGAGCCGGTGCCGGCCAACATGGGCGTCGTGCCGCCCGCCCCCGGCTTCCTCGAGCTGCTGCGTGAGCGCGCCGACGCGAACGGCGCCCTGCTCATCTTCGACGAGGTCATCACCGGCTTCCGGCTCGGGCGCGGCGGAGCGCAGGAGCGCTACTCGGTCATGCCGGACCTGACGATCATGGGCAAGGTCCTCGGCGGTGGGCTGCCGGCCGCCGCGTATGGCGGCCGGCGCGACCTGCTCGAGCGCATCGCGCCCGCGGGCGACGTCTATCAGGCCGGCACCCTGTCGGGGAATCCGCTTGCCGTCGCCGCCGGGCTCGCGACGTTCCGGCTCCTGGATGAGCCGGCCTACGCCGCGCTCGCCGACGTGACCGAGCGGCTCGCCGACGGACTTCAGGACGCGGCGGCTGTCGGGGGCCGCGATGTCCGCGTCCAGTCCGTGCCGGGGCTCCTGACCGTCTTCTTCACCGCCGGCCCGGTATCCGATTACGCCGCGGCGGCGCGATGCGACGTGCAGGCATACGGCGAGTGGTGCCGTGGGCTGCTCGCGCGCGGCGTGTACCCGCCGCCTTCGCAGTTCGAAGCCTGGTTTCCGTCCCTGGCGCACACCGAGGACGACATCGAGTTCGTGCTCGCCGCCGCGACCGAGGCGTTCGCGCAGGTAGGAGGGAGCTCGGGGTGATCGCGCCGTCCCCGGAGACAAGCACCGCGCTGGTGGCAGCCCTCCGCGCCGAGGGTGGGACGGTCGCCGAGCTCACTTGCGATCAGGACCCGTCGTGCGGTCCGTCGGAGCCCGCTCGGCTGGCGGCCGCCGGCCCCCGCGCACGCGGCCTCGAAGCCGAGTACGAGCTGCTCGTGGAGATGATCTTCGAGGGCTGCAGGCTGCACTACGGACCGCAGCGGGTAGTGCGGACGGCGGACCCCGATCTGGCGCTGCTCCTCGGCGATCAGCTCTACGCCTTGGGTCTGGCCCGGCTCGCGCGGATCGGCGATCTAGAGGCGATCGGCGAGCTCGCCGACGTCATCTCGCTCGTCGCCCAAGCCTACGTCGCGCAGGCCCCTGAGCTCGCCGACGCGGTGTGGGTCGCGGGGGCGGTGGCGATCGGCTGGGGCAGCGACGCACGTCATGCTCAGGCGAAGGATCTGGCGCGGACCCAGGACCCCGCAGCGGCCGGCGCACTGAGGGACGCGGCCGACAGCCGGAGCGGCGCCGTGGCGGGCCGCGACCGGCCCTCGTGACGCACGCCTCGATGTTGACGATAGGCTTCCCGACCCTGTTGAATCCCCGCTTGCGCCGAGCAAGGCTGACCCGTGGCCGACAAACACAAAGAGAACCTTTCTAAGTACACCGTCGACCTCAACATGCCCGGAGCGTTCGAGGGCGAGACGGTCACGCGGCGGCGCCTCATGCACATCACGGTCAACGGGCTCGGAGGGCTCGCCGCCGCCGCGTTCACGCTCCCGGCCCTCGGGTTCGCCCTCGGCCCGGTGTTCAGCAAGGAGCCGTTCCAGTGGCAGATCATCGGTAAGCCGGATGACTTCCAGCCGCTGGTCTATTCGCTGCGGGTGGTAACGATCGTGGCCAACATCGGCGAGGCCGGCAAGAGCACGGCCTACATCCGCAAGCGCGACCCGGCCATCGACACCGAGCCGCAGGACGAGTTCAACCAGATCATCGCCGTGACGTCACGGTGCTCGCACCTCGGGTGCCCGGTGCGCTGGGTGGAATCCGCATCGCGCTTCCTGTGCCCGTGCCACGGCGGGATCTACGACTTCCGCGGGCTCCGGGTCGCCGGACCGCCCGTCCGCCCCCTGAACCGGTTCTACACCTTGGTCCGCAACGGCTACGTGTATCTCGGGCCGATGTACTCGGTCAACAGTGAGCTCCGGCGCTTCTCGAACCGCGACCCCGGCCAGCCCGTGGACGGGATCGGCCAGTACCTCTATCCGAGGCGGTTCTCGACCTCGGTCAAGCCGCCGACCACCAACCTTCCCTCGCCCCCGCCTGGGATCCCCGGGGGCTGACGCCTCAGCGCATGCCCAGACTGCCAGGCCCCCCAATACCAAAGGCCCTGAAGCCGAAGCCGAAGCGGCCGGGCGAGAACGGCAACGGAAAGCCCTCGCCGGCGGAGGCCGCCCAGGAAGCGGCGATCACCGCCGTCGACTGGATCGACGAGCGCACGTCGCTCTCGGGGGGCCTCCGTTGGCTCATGTTCCGGAAGGTCCCGCACGTCAACTGGTTCTACACGCTCGGTTCCGCGACGCTGTTCGCATTCCTCTCCCAGGCCGTCACCGGCGTGTTCCTGGCGATGTACTACCGCCCTGATGCCACCGGAGGCGCCTACGAGTCGATGCGCTACATCGTCGACGACGCCTTCCTCGGCCAGTTCGTGCGCGGGATGCACAAGTGGGGCGCGTCGGTCATGGTCATCCTCATTTTCCTTCACATGGGCCGGGTGTTCTTCTTCGGCGCCTACAAATATCCGCGCGAGCTGACCTGGATCATCGGCGTGGTGCTGCTGATCCTGACGCTCGCGATGTCGTTCACCGGGTACCTGCTTCCATTCGACGACCGCGCCTACTGGGCCACGATCGTCGGCGTGAACATCAACGGCACGGCTCCGTTCCTCGGCCCCTACATATCGGACTTCCTGCGCGCGGGACCGGAGTTCGGGGCGACGACGCTGTCACGCTTCTACGCCATCCACATGCTGTTGCTGCCGGCGCTCATCATCGGCCTCATCGGCGCCCACCTCTACTTGATCACCAAGCTGGGGATCGCGGCGCCCCCGTGGGCGAAGTCGCACGAAGAGCCCGAGCTCGACAGCGTGGAAGTGTGATCGCGCCGTGAACCAGGCACAGAAAGAGGCTTACCTCCGCGAGTACTCACTGCTGAAGAACGAGGGCAAGCCGTTTGTCCCCTACATCGTTGCCAAGGACGCGGGGATGGCGGTGGTCGTGATGCTGGTCATCATCTTCTTCGCCCTCATCTACGGGGCGGAGCTGCTGCCGAAGGCCAATCCGACCACGACGCAATATGTGCCCCGGCCCGATTGGTACTTCTTCTTCCTCTTCGAGGTGCTGCGGGCGATCAAGCCCCCCGTGTGGACGCAGTTCGCGACGATCGGCGTTCCCACGGTCGCGATGGTCCTCCTCTTCCTGCTCCCGTTCTACGATCGCAGCCCGGAGCGACGGATCGAGCGCCGCCCGGTCGCCCTCACGGCCGGCATCCTCACGATCCTCGCGATGGCCTATCTCACCTACATCGGCGCCAACGCGGGATCGATCAACACCGCCGACCTGAAGCCGCCGAAGAACCTGAGCCCGGCTCAGGTGGCGGTCTTCAAATCGGGCGAGGAGGTGGTCGGCCAGTCGGGCTGCCTCGCCTGTCACCGGATCGGCGTCGATAACCCCGGCAGCGGGGTGGGTCCTGACCTGACCCACGTCGGCAGCATCCTCGGCCCAGCCGCGATCGAGACGACGTTGAAGAACCCCACGCCACCGATGCCGTCCTTTAACAGCCTCGCGGCGCAAAACCCCACCAAGTTCAAGGACCTGGTCGCGTTCTTGAGCGATCTTCAGTAGACCGCACGGCTGCGTTGGCGGCGAGCCCGGCCTTGCCCGTGGACCAGACCCCGGGAACCCTGGAGGAGACTCAGGTGCGGGCGATGTTCGACCGCATCGCGGGCTTCTACGACCGCATGAACACGGTCATGACCGCGGGCCTTCACCACGAATGGCGGCGCCGGGCCGTCGATCTCGCTGCGCTCGCACCCGGGGACCGAGCCCTCGACGTGGCCACGGGGACGGGCGATCTGGCGCTCGAGCTTTCCGCTCGCGTGGGCCCCGGCGGAGAGGTCGTGGCCAGCGACTTCTCAGAGCGGATGCTCGAGATCGCGCGGGCGAAAGCCGCGCGGCGGCCGGGGCTGCGGTTCGAAACGGCCAACGCCCTCGCCTTGCCTTATGGCGACGACGTGTTCGACGCCGCCACGGTCGGATTTGGCGCCCGCAATTTCTCCGATCTCGACCGCGGCCTGGAGGAGATGACGCGAGTGGTGCGACCCGGCGGCCGCGTCGTCGTGCTCGAGGTGACGACGCCGCAGCGCCCACCGCTCTCCACGTTCTTTCGCCTCTGGTTCGACCGTGTCGTCCCCTTGCTGGGACGCGTGGCGGGCGATCCCGAGGCCTACAACTATCTTCCGAATTCGGTCCGGCGCTTCCCCGGGCCCGCCGAGCTCGCCGCCATCATGAGCAGGTCGGGTCTGAGCGACATCCGTTACTACCTCACGGCCGGGGGGATCATCGCCCTCCATGTCGGCGTTGTCGGCGGCGACGACGCGGCGCGGAGCCTCGCGTGAGCGCCGTCCAGAGCGTGCTCGACGCCGGCGGCGCCGGCGTGTCGCGGTTGATGGAGCGGCTCGAGCAGCGCATGGCGGCGATCACGACGGGATACGGCCCCGAGCTCGTGCGCCACGCCGGCGAGACGATCGCCGCCGGAGGCAAGCGCCTGCGACCCCTGCTCGTCTTCCTCACCGCGGGCGTTCCCCCGCCCGAGACGGACGGCCTCGTGCGGGCCGCGGTCGCGGTCGAGCTCGTGCACAGCGCCAGCCTCGTGCATGACGACGTGCTCGACCGCGCCGCCTTACGCCGCGGTAGGCCGAGCGTGATGGCGGCCGGGGGGCGCGAGCAGGCGACGGCAACCGGCGATCTGCTCTTCGCCCGGGCCTTCGCCGAGCTTGCGGGAGGCGGATCGGCCCCGGCCGTGCGCTCGCTCTCGCGCGCGAGCTCGGCCCTCGCGCGCGGTGAGCTCATGCAGCGTGCTGACGCGTGGAGCCCGGACGTCGACCTAGCCCGGTACCTCGAGCGGTGCCGGCTCAAGACGGGCGTCCTCTTTCGCGCCGCGTGCGAGCTCGGCGCGATCGAGGGTGGCGGCGCCGCCCGAGCCCTCGGCTCGTTCGGCGAGCGGATCGGGATCGCGTTCCAGATCTTGGATGACGTCCTCGACATCACCGGTCCGCCCGAGCGGACGGGAAAGCCCCGGGGTACCGATCTCCTCGACGGCACGGTGACATTGCCGTTGATCCTCGCGCGCGAGCGTGACCCTGAGCTCGCGGCCCTCGACTTGCGCCGGGTGCGGACGCCGGCGCAGGCCCTCGACGTGTGCGAGCGGCTCGGGGCGACGGGCGCGTTGCCGGTCGCCCGCCAGCACGCCCTTGAGCTCGTCGCCGAGGCGAAGCGGAAGCTTCCATCGCTGCCTCCTCGCCAGCTCGAGGTGCTCGAGCTCGTCGCCGACGGGGTGGTCGAGCGGTACTCGTAGGTGAGGCGCCCGGTGGCGCAGTGACCGAGCTAGAAGTCCTCGGGGAGGATCAGGTCCGCGTTCAGTGCCGCGGAGAAGCGCTCGACCTCGTCGGTCATGTTGGCGTAGGTGAGTCGCTTGAGATCGTCGAGGATGTTCTGCACGCCGTTCTCGAGCGCGTCCTCGAAGCGCTCGATCTGCTGCTGGGTGTAGATGTCCCCGCCTTCCCAATCGCAGTTGGGGCATTGGAGCTCGAGCTGCCACCGGCTCGCTCCCGCTTCCGTCCATGAGATCGGCTGCACGAGGTGGGATTTGCAGTCGGGGCAGACGTGCAGCCCAGTCTGCTTGCGGGTGGTCCGCTCCGGGAAGCGGATCACGTCGATCTTGCGTCCGCTGGGGAGGACGATGCGGCGGACTGAGTTCTGACGGGGTTCGGGTTCCATCTCGAATCTGATCTCTTCATCGACCGCGTGCGAATACACCTTGAGTGCGATTGATCACCCGCAGCGCCCATTGACCGCTACTCTGTGGAAGGAACCACCGGGAGTGCATTGACTCATGTTCAGCAATCCAGAGAACCTCTTAATCGTCTTGCTAATCGTGCTCGTGCTGTTCGGAGCGAAGCGTCTTCCTGGGCTCGGTCGCGGGCTGGGTCAGGGAATGCGCGAGTTCAAGGATGGGATCACCGGGGGCTCGAAGCCGGGCGAAGACGAAGACGTCCCCGCGATCACGCGTGCGAGTGCGGCCCCGGAGCCGACTGCGGAGGCCCCGCGCGAGCCGGCCGATGCCGGCACCGAGCGCAGCGCCTAGCGCACCGCACCGGCGGTCGTAATGGCTAGGAAGCTGCGGCCCATCGGGCACCTAGACCGGCTGAGCGTCGTCGACCACCTCGACGAGCTCAGGTCGCGACTGATCGTCTGCGCGATCGCGCTCGGCGTGGTGTTCGCGGTCTGCTTCTGGCAGAACGACCACCTGATCAGCCTCCTCAATCACTCGGTTCCGCTCAAGTCGGCTACGACGGCGCAGCAGCGCCAACAGGTCAAGCAGCGCGCTGCCGCGCTCGAGATCGCCAAGGCGGCGAGCGGGCTTGCCTCCTCTTCGACGCAGTCGGCGGCCGACCGGGCGAACTTTCAACTGCTGTCAGAGGGAGCACACGCGTTGGCCGTCGGCTTCCCCAAAAAGGCGCTGCCTGAGAAGCCGATCACGATCGGCGTCGCCGAGCCTTTTACGACGACGATGGCGATCGCGGCCTACTTCGCCCTTCTCTTCACGCTGCCCTTGTTGATCTACGAGGCGTACGCGTTCATCCTGCCGGCGTTCAACCCGGAAGAGAGGCGGATGGCATTTCCGGTGATGGTGATGTCGCCCATCCTCTTCATCCTCGGCGTCGTCTTCGCCTACTTTCTCATCCTCCCGCCGGCGGTCGCGTTCCTCCAGGGCTTCAACAGCAGCAACTTCCAGAGCTTGCTTCAAGCGAAGCCCTATTACGAGTTCGAGATCCTGACCATGCTCGGGATCGGCCTCACGTTCCAGCTGCCGCTGGGCCTGCTCGCCCTCGACCGATTGGGCGTGCTCAACTCCGACACGTTGATTCGCCAGTGGCGCTATGCGGTGGTGATCATCGCCATCGCCGCCGCCGCCCTCCCGGGTGCCGATCCGGTCACGACTCTGCTCGAGATGGCGCCGCTCCTTCTGCTCTACGGTCTCAGTATCGTGCTCCTCAGGGTGGCTGACCGCAGGACCGCCGCGAGGCGGCTGCTGGACCTATCGGGGTCGACCACCGACCCAACTTGAGTTGATGAAGGCCTGACATGCTGTTCGATCTCCGCGGCCGCGGCCGCCGCCGCACCATCCAAGCGATCTACCTCGGTCTCGCCATCGTTCTGGGCGGCGGGCTCGTCCTCTTCGGCGTCGGCACCGGCGGCGGTGGGGGCGGACTGCTCAACGCCTTCAACCCGAACAGCGGCACCAGCGCGGGCAAGGCATTCGTCTCCCAGCAGGCCAAGAACGCCGCGAAGCAGGTCAAGCTCCAGCCGAACAACCCCCAGGCGTGGGCGAACCTAACCCAGGCCCGTTACGAGGACGCTAGTCAGGGCTTCGATTCCGCCACCCAGACCTACACCGCGGCGGGGAAGGCGGACCTTCAAGGCGCCGCCCAGGCATGGCAGCGATATCTCCAGCTCGACAAGCACCCCGACGCCACGCTCGCCAGGCTGATGGGTCAGGCCTATCAGAACATGAGCCAGTTCAGCAACGCGTCCCAGGCGTGGCAGATCGCGGCGGCCGCAAATCCCACCATCCCTGCCTACTGGTACTACGTCGCGGTGTCGGCCTATCTGGCGAAGAACACGTCGCTCGGCGACCTCGCCGCCGCCAAGACCCTCTCGCTCACCCCCAAGGCCCAGCGCTCCGCCCTGAAGACCCAGCTCGACGCGGCCAAGGCGCGCGGGAACCCGGCTGCGGCCACGACGGCGACGCCGACCACGACGACCCCCACCACGACCTCGACCACCGGCACGACGACGACGAAGAGCCAGAAGAAGAAGTAGGCGCCATCCGTCGTCGTCTAAGATCGGCGCTCGTTCGGGCCGTTAGCTCAACTGGTAGAGCAGGGGACTCTTAATCCCAAGGTTGGAGGTTCGAGCCCTCCACGGCCCATGAG
>JAXDGF010000255.1:0-3695 GCA_034665165.1 Solirubrobacteraceae bacterium
GGCCGCCGGGTGGGTGGGCTGCGACGAGGTCGCCGTGCGGCGAGTGGATCCGCCGGAGCTGGCCGGGGCGCTGCGGGCAGCGCTGGCGGCGGCGTAGCGCTCAGTGCCGGCGGCGGCGTGGCGCGCCGGTCGCGCGCCGGTCGCGCGCCGGTCGCGCGCCGCTTACGCCCGCCGGCCCCGCGCAAGTTCGACGATCTCGGCCGGTGCCTTGTCGAGCGAGCCACCTTCGAAGGGCGGCTCGGGGTCGTACTCGATCACGAGCTGGATGGCCTGGGCGCGGTCGGGGCCCGCGATCCGGGCGGCGAGCATAAGCGCCATGTCGATTCCCGCCGATACGCCGGCCGCGGTCACGATCCTCGCCTCAGGATGCTCGACCACCCGGCGGCTGACGGGTTTCGCCCCGTACTGGGCGAGGAGGTCGAAGGCCATCCAGTGCGTTGTCGCCTCGAGCCCATCCAGGAGGCCGGCCGCCGCGAGCAGGAGCGCGCCCGTGCACACCGAGGTCGTCCACGTCGACGTCTCGTGCGCGCGGCGCAGCCACCCCAGAAGGTGCTCGTCCTCGGTCAGCGCCGTGGTCCCGGGACCTCCCGGCACGACCACGACGTCCGGGGCGGTGAGATCGTCGAGGGCGAGGTCGGCGGTGATGGCCAGCATCGCGCTGTCCGTACGCTTCGGTCCCGGCTCGGCCGCGACGAAGTGGACCGTCGCCCCGGGGAGGCGTGAGAGCACCTCGTAGGGTCCGACGGCGTCGAGCGCGGTGAAGCGGTCGAAGATGGGGATGGCGATGTTCATCTGGCCCTCACGCTCACACGAGCGATGATGGCACCGTGACTCGGCGGCGTCATACCGGACCATCTCTGCCCCGGGGCGCGGGAGGAGCTTGGGCGGGAAACGTGACGATACGTTGCGTTAGCCGCCCAGGCTCGGGGGCGCGGGAGGAGCCTGGGCGGGACACCGACCGTATAGGTCGCTGTGCCGCCCAGGCCGAGGCGTCAAACGCGGTCGCGAGAAGGCGGCCAGGCAAGACCCGCCCTTCTCACACTCCGCCCCACCACAGCACGAGCGCCGCCAGCACCCAGACAAGCAGAACAAGGAGCAGCAGCATGTGCACCGAGACAATTGGATTGGCCCCGCGCCGGCGTTGAAATTCGCGACGCGTTCGCGTACTGACGAATATCTGTGAAGGTGGCATCGACTCGCTCTCCTAGCTACAACGATGCAATCGGGCGAAGGGTCCGCCGTCAACCTTTGCCCCCAATGAGATCCCGCATTTTGGCGGATCGTTCGGACGTAACCTTTGCGACGACCGTCACTTACTCCCGTGGAACGCGCCGGACGCCCAATCCGCGCGCCGTCGACCCTCGCGACTATGCTCCCAGTCCTCACCTCACGCACAGGAGGCGTTTCTAGTTGTGACTGATGTCGAGGCTCACATCACCGGCACCGTCTGGAAGATCGAGGTTGAAGTCGGCGACAGCGTCGAGGAGGGCGACACGGTCGTGGTCCTCGAATCGATGAAGATGGAAATGCCGGTTGAGGCCGAGGATCCGGGCGTGGTCTCCGAGATCCGCTGCCAGGAAGGTCAGTCAGTGGCCGAGGGCGACACTCTGGTCGTCCTTGAGTAACGGTCGGCTGCTCGTCGACGAGCCGGCGCCGGGAGTGGCCCGGCTCACGATCTCCAATCCCAACAAGCGCGGCGCCCTCGACCACGCGATCCTTGACGGCTTCGCGGCGACGATGCCGGAGCTCGACGCCCGCTGCGTGCTCATCACCGGCGAGGGGGCCTCGTTCTCGGCTGGATACGACATCGGCAATCTGGCGGACGACGCGCTCGCCGAGGAGGCGCAGGAGCTCATCGCCCATCCGTTCACGGCGGCCATCGAAGCGATCGACGACTACCCGTATCCGACGCTGGCTGCCCTCAACGGCCACACCATCGGCGGCGGACTCGAGCTCGCCGTCTCGTGTGACCTGCGCCTCGCGGCCTCCACCATCGCCCTCGGCATGCCTCCGGCCAAGCTCGGCCTCGTCTACTCACACACTGGGATCCGCAGGTTCATCGACACGGTCGGCGCCCCCAGAACCCGCGAGCTGTTTCTCGTCGGCCGCAACATCGACGCCCGCACCGCACGCGAGTGGGGGCTCGTCAATACCCTCGTCGAGCCCGAGCGGCTCGCCGACGAAGCGGTCGAGCTCGCCACCGAGATCGCGGCGGGCGCGCCGCTCGCCAGCCGCGGCAACAAGCGCGTCATCCGCGCTGTGCTCGAGGCCGGGACCACACTCGATCCGGCGCTCGAACGCGAACTCATCGAGCTTCGTCGTGCCTGCTTCTCCTCCGAGGACTTCCGCGAAGGGGTGCGTGCGTTCGCCGAGAAGCGCCCGCCTCAGTGGCGCGGTCGCTGACCCGAGCCGACCGTCACTCATCCACCATCCTGAAGGTGAACATCCGGCGCGCCTCGATCCGGGCGTAGACGCCGATCCCGTCGAGGAACTCCTCCCACTCCGGTCCGTAGCGCGGAACGTAGACCTCGAGCAGCGTGCGCCGCAAGCCAGCCCCCTCCGGCTCGCGCACGTCGACAAACTCGGCCCGGCCGTGGACGGTAACGGCGAACTCCTCGCTCGGTAGGTGCGTGGCGCTCACGTCGGGACGCGCCCTGATGTGGGCGAAGCGCAGCGAATCCGAGCCCGAGCTGAAATGAAAGGCGCCGCGGTAGAAGATGCCGTCCACCGGCCCCACGATCGGACGCCCGTCGGCCGTCACCGTCGCGAGCGCGAGCAACCGCATTCCGGTCAGGAACTCGACGAGCTCGGACGCGGTGACCCGCCGCTCAGGCGTGATGATGCTGCGCAGATGCGGTCCGGCCACGTCGTAGCTGCGGTCGAGCAAGGCCTGCAACGCGCGTACGTCTTCGTCGGTCTCGTGCACGGGAGCGATTGAAGCAGCGGGGTCGGGCGGGGGCGTGGCGGGGGGCGTGGCGGGGGGCGTGGCGGTCCGGGTCGCCTGCGGGCGTGCGGGCGGCCCCGAGCGCGCGGATGGACCGATCACCTGCCCTGGGTTCCACGAAGACGCGGTGGGTTGGATCTTCTTGTTTCTCGTTCGATTCAGTTCTCAGCCAACACCTCGGAGAGGCCACTCGCGAGCGTCGGTGCACGATCACGCCCGTGGCGGCCTGAGCCGGTAGCGGTCGGAACCTCATTGTGGGCCCGCCAGCGGGCCTGCGCACCGACTCCGCCTCGACCCCTCTCCACGGATACCTCAACGGTCCGCAGCATCAGAAATCCTCCCTCGGAAGCCCTCTACGCTCGCGGGCTCAGCGCGCACGGGCGGCGGTGTCGAGCGCGAGCGGGCACTTTCGGCCGCCGTGCCCGGCGCCGCCCCAAACCAAGGAGGTCGTGCTGAAAAAACCGTTGACATGACGCTGACTTCGCTTTTTGCGTAAGGGTTGCGGCTTGATCAGGGCGGACGGCGGTTGGTGGTGCGCTGGGTCCTGATCGGCGGGTCGACGTGATGCGTTTTAAGCGCGCTATTCGCGCTTAACTCGCATCACGTCTCTTATGCGTCTCAGTCCGCGGCGCCCTCCCCCGCACCGCGGGCGACGACGCACCCCCAGCCCCCCGCCCCCCCCCCCCCCCCCCCCCCCCCCCCCCCCCCCCCCCCCCCCGCCCCCCCCCCCCCCCCCCCCCCCCCCCCCCCC
>JAXDGF010000256.1:0-4118 GCA_034665165.1 Solirubrobacteraceae bacterium
CCCTCGAGGTGGGTCGCGTGAACGTCGCCGCCCGCGGCGTCGGGATCGCCCAGCGCGCGCTCGAGCTCGCGCTCCGCTACTCCCAAGAGCGCAAGGCGTTCGGCAAGCCGATCGCTCAGCACCAGGCCATCCAGTTCAAGCTCGCCGACATGGCGACCCAGGTCGACGCCGCCCGGCTCCTGACCATGCGTGCCGCCCGCCTCAAGGACGCCGGCGAGCGCTCGGACCTCGAGGCAGGGATGGCGAAGCTGTTCGCGTCGGAAGCGGGGCGCTTCTGCGTCGAGGAGAGCTTCCGGATCCACGGCGGCTACGGCTACTCGAAGGAGTACGAGATCGAGCGCCTGTACCGCGACGCGCCCCTGCTCCTGATCGGCGAGGGAACCTCCGAGATCCAGCGCATGGTCATCGGCCGCAAGCTGCTCCAGCGCCACAAGATCTAACCTTCACAAAAGCCCGGCGCGCAGGGCTAGACTCTCCCGCCTGGCCTCCCCCTCGGACACCAAGTCGCTGATCGAGACCGCTGTCACGCGGTTCCTCGACGAGGTGCCCTCGCTGCAGCCGCTCAAGCTCGTGGCCGGCCTCGAGCTCATCGGCGCTCGCCACGACATTCAGCTCTACCGCGTCGAGCTCCCGGGGCCTAAGGTGACCAAGGCCATCGCCAGCGACGCCAAGGTGACGATCTCGATCCCCCGCCCACGATTCAACGAGCTCGCGACCAAGGGTCACATCAGCGACTGGCGCGAGGAGTTCGAGCATGGCAGCGCCAAGGCGACGGGCATCGAACAGGTCCTCAAGCTGATCGTCAACGTCGTTGAGAAGCAGGAGGAGCGCTCGCGGACGCGTAGGGCCACGCGCGGCTGAACCCTTAGGCGGCCCGGTGCGCCCCGCGAGACGGGCCGGAGAAACGGATCGGCTAGGTTGCCTGTATCGGTGCTGTGGCGAACATAGACGTCGCGCGTCCCGCCTCCCGCTAGGCCGTGGCCGAGGACGACCGACAGCAGGAGAAGCCGAAGCAGAGCTTCTCCCGGCAGGCTGCCAGGGCGATTGCGATCGCGATCGGCCGGGGGCTACGCTGGAGCGGGCGGCGCGTGCAGGCGCGCGCGGTGACGGCGGTCGGCGGTCCCGCCCGGGCGCGTGTGATCTTCATCTTCGGCGGCGTGCTCGCCCTGGCGAGCGCCGATACGTCGACGATCGGGGCGGTCGCGCCCCAGCTCGAGAGCCAGCTCCACATCGGCAACACGGAGGTCGGCATCCTCAGCTCGGTCACGCTGCTCGTGGGCGCCGCGGCGGCGATTCCGGTCGGAATGATGGTGGACAAGATCAACCGCGTCCACATGCTCTCGCTCAGCATCGTCCTGTGGAGCGTGACGATGCTCGCGAGCGGTCTCGCCGGCTCGTATGAGACCTTGCTCGTCACGCGGCTGGCGCTGGGCGCCGTCTCCGCCACCGCCGGGCCCGCGATCGCCTCGCTGACGGGCGACTACTTCTACGCGCGCGAGCGGGGCCGCGTCTACGGCTACATCCTCGGGGGCGAGGTCGCCGGGACGGCGGTGGGCTTCATCCTCAGCGGCACGGTGGCAAGCATCCTCTCGTGGCGCTTCGCCTTCTGGGTGATCGCCATCCCGGGGTTCTTTCTTGCGCGCGAGCTGTGGCGCACCCTTCCCGAGCCCCGGCGTGGGGGCATGAGCCGGCTCGAGCACGGCACCGTCGACCTCTTCGCGGCGGCGCGGGGGGAGACGGCCTCGGCTGGAGCGTCGGAGGACGAAGGGGACGCGTCGATCCGCAACGACGACCTGGCCCAGGAGGCGGCGGCGCGCCGCGGGGTCGAGCCCGATCCGCGGCTCGTGCTCACCGAGGATCCGGCGGGCATGTCGCTCAAGCAGGCCGTTCGCTACGTCATGAGCATCCCCTCGAACGTGACCATGATCATCGCCTCGGCCCTTGGATACTTCTTCTTCGCGGGGCTGCAGACGTTCGCCGTTCTCTTCGTGCGCGGCCACTACCACGCCAGCCAGGCGACGGCGACGCTGGTCCTGGCGCTGCTCGTCGCGGGTGCGCTCGTCGGGGTGCTCGTCAGCGGGCGGGTCACAGATGCCCTGCTCCGCCGGGGTGTGCTCAACGCCCGCGTGTGGGTGCCTGCCGTCTGCTACATGGCCGCCGCCGTGGTCCTCATCCCCGGGATCCTGAGCTCGAAGCTGACTCCGGCGATCTGGTTCGACGTCGCCGGAGCCGCGCTGATCTCAGCGGCCAACCCGCCCCTGGACGCCGCCCGCCTCGACATCATGCCCGCGGGTCTCTGGGGGCGGGCCGAGAGCGTGCGAACGGTGCTGCGCACGCTGGCCCAGGCCGTCGCCCCGCTCCTCTTCGGTGCCGTGGCCGACCTTGTGGCCGGCATCACGCCGCACCAGACGCCCATCGGCACCAAGCCCAACGGCAGCATCTCCACCGGCACCGCCAACGGCCTCGAGTACAGCTTCCTGCTCATGCTCATCGTCCTCGGCGCCGCCGGCGTGATCCTCCTAAAGGCGCGCCTGACCTATCCGCGCGACGTAGCGACGGCGGCCGCGTCGACGGTCCCAACCGCTGTGGCCGGCGCCGCACACGCGGCGACGGACGGGTCGTAGGCGCCGAGGCGACTACGCGCCGAGGACGGCGCCGCCGTCGTAGAGCTTGATCACGCGCACGCTGCCCGGCGGGGTGACGTTCAGGCACAGCTGGCAGAGGACGCACTCGTCGAGGTTCTCGCGCACGATCTCGAGCCCGTGCTCACCGGCGCGGAAGATGTCGACCGGGCAGACTTCCGCGAGCTTGGCCGCGATCTCGGGGTCGCCCGCAACCACCTCGTCGACTTCCACCTCGATGAAGAGGGCGTCGGTCACGAGGCCGATCCCGCCCGCAGCGCGATCTTCGCCGACACGATCCCGGGGATCTGGGAGATCTCCTCGGCGACGACGATCCCGGCCTCGGCCAGCCGCGCGATCTTCTCCGTGGCGGTGTCCTCCTTGCCCTCGACGATCGTGCCCGCGTGGCCGAAGCTCATCCCCGGCATCTCATCCATGAAGCGGCCCGCCATGAAGGCGACGATGGGCAGGCGCGAGTCGTTGGCAGTGACCCAGCGCGCGAGCTCGGCCTCCATTCGTCCCCCGGGCTCGGTGTAGATGACGATGGCCTCGGTGGCGGCGTCGGCCTCGAACAGGGGCATGAGCTCGGCGTAGCTCGACCCGATGATGGCGTCGCCGCCGATCGACACCGCCGTTGACTGGCCGAGGCCGGCGGCGGTCAGGGTGGAGGACATCTCGGTCGTCATCCCGCCGCTCCGTGAGATCACGCCCACCGAGCCCGGGGAGTAGGACTTGGCCGCGTCGCGGGCCGGGCCGCCGATCCCGCCCATCTTGATCACGTCGGGCACGATGATGCCGAGGCAATTGGGTCCGATGATCCGCGCCTCGCGCTCGCGCGCGAGCTCGACCATCTGCGCCACGTCACCGCGGGGGATCCGCTCGGTGACGATGACCACGAGCTTGATCCCGTTCTCCAGCGCCTCGAATACGGCGTCCTTGGTGAAGGCCGGGGGAACGGTGACGACGGACCCGTCGATGGGCTCGCCGTAGTGCTCGACGACCTGGGCCACGGTATCGAACACCGGCACGCCGTGGACGTCGCGCCCGAGCCGGCCCGGGGTGACACCGCCGACGATCTTGGCCCCCTTGCCGTAGTCGAGGCACTCTCGCGTCAGGTTCACCGCCTCGCGCCCGGTGATGCCCTGGACGATGAAGGTGGTGTTCTCGTCGATCAGGATGCTCACGTTGGCGCCCCCACCTTTTCCACCGCGCGCTTCGCCGCCCCGTCGAGCGAGACTGAGCGGTCGGCGTACTCGACGCCGTACTTGTCGAGAATCTTGAAGCCCTCCTCTTCCCAGGCGCCGGGGATGCGGAAGATGGCGATCTTCTCGGCCGGGTCGTAGCCGAGCTCGATGCAGGCCTTGATCACGCCGCGGGCGACGATGTCGACGCGGGTGTTGGAGACGATCGACATCATCACCGCGATCCGGTCGACGCCCGGCTTCTGGAGCACGAGCTTGGCCAGGCCGCAGGCCTTCCGCACGGAGGGATTGCCGC
>JAXDGF010000257.1:0-7055 GCA_034665165.1 Solirubrobacteraceae bacterium
TCAAGATCGACCTGCTCGGGCTCGGGATGCTGTCGGCCGTCGAGCGCTCGGTCGAGCTGATCGCCCGCACGCGGGGCGAGCGCATCGATCTCTCGCGGATCCCGTACGACGATCCGGCGACGTACGAATGCATTCAGAACGCCGACACCACCGGGGTCTTCCAGATCGAGAGCCGGGCCCAGATGCAGTCGCTGCGCCGGACTCGTCCCGAGAGCCTCGAGGACATCACGATCCAGGTCGCGATCGTGCGCCCGGGCCCGATCCAGGGGGGAGCGGTCAACCCCTACATCGAGCGGCGCCAGCGCCTGCGGGTGGAGCCCGACTACCAGGTCCCGTATCTCCATCCCTCGCTCGAGCCGGCGCTGCGCGAGACGCTGGGGACGATCATCTTCCAGGACCAGGTGCTCGAGGTCTCGATCGCCTTTGCCGGCTTCACGCCCGGGGAGGCGGAAGGACTGCGGCGGGCGATGAGCCGCAAGCGCTCGGACGCCGCCATCCGCTCTCACCATGACCGCTTCATCGCGGGAGCTCAGCACACGCACGGAGTGGATGTGGAGACCGCCGAGGAAGTGTTCGCGATGATCAAGGGGTTCTCGGGCTTCGGCTTCCCCAAGGCTCACGGGGCGGCGTTCGGCCTGCTTGCCTACCAGTCGACGTGGCTGCGCGTCCACTATGGCCCCGAGTTCCTGTGCTCGCTGATGAACGAGCAGCCGATGGGCTTCTATCCGCCCGACGCGCTCGTCCACGAGGCGCAACGGCGAGGGATCGAAGTCCTGCCGCCCGACGTGAACGAGAGCGAGGTCGAGTGCGGGATCGATTCTGACGGGCACGTCCGCATCGGGCTCGGCTATGTCCGTAGCGTGCGCCGGCACGAGGTCGAGGAGATCGTCGCCGCCCGGGAGGCGGGCGGTCGCTTTCGCAACCTCTCCGCCCTCGCCTCGCGGGCCGGCGCGGGGGCGTCCTCACTCGAGCTGCTCGCGTGGTCGGGAGCATGCGATTCCCTCGCGAGCGGGGCCAGGCGCATCGCGCTGTGGCAGCTCGGGGTGGCGACTCCGGGCCGGAGTGTCGCGGGTGGGACCCAGCTCGCTCTTCCCCTCGACCTGCCGGCGCCGCCCGCGCTGCGCGATCTGTCCGCGTGGGAGTCGATGCTCGCTGACTATGGAACGACCGGGCTGACCACGCATGCTCATCCGCTCGCCCTGCTGCGCGCGCGGCTCCCGACGGGTGCCGCGTCGAGCCGGGACTTGGAGACGGGCGAGCATGGGGCGTGGGTCAGAGCCGGGGGCCTTGTCGTCGCCAGGCAGCGTCCGGGCACCGCCAACGGAATTGTGTTCGTGCTCCTCGAAGACGAGTTCGGGACCATCAACCTGATCGTCCCGGCGGCCGTGTACGAGCGCCATCGACTGACGGTGAGGACCGAGCCGCTCGTGTTCATCGAGGGCAAGCTCGAGCGCTTCGCGGCGGCGGGCGGGGCCATCAACGTCCTCGTGCAGCGCATCGCGCCGATCGCCACTCCCGATCGCCCGCTCGCCGAGGTGAAGGACTTCTCGATGCTCGACGAGCTCGAGCGCCGGCGGATCGCTCAGGGCAGGACGGCCTCCGCCGCCGGCGCGGCGCCTGGCTCTGCCGCGGCCGCCGCTCACGCTGCGGCCGCCCCCGGGCAAACGGCCGCCGCCGCCAGCCCCGACGACTTCCGTGCCGTGGCGCCCCCCGTCATGAGCTTTGCGTCCGGCCGGCGGCGGTAGAACACGCTCAGGCGCCGGCCCGCCGCCGCCACACGCCGCACGACCCATTCCGCGCCGCGGCACGGTAAGGTGCCCGCGCATCGTGCTTGGTGTCGGACTGTTCATCGCGTTCTGGCTGATCCTGGGACTCGGAACCTTCTTCTTCGCCATGAGTGGCGGGATCAGGGGTGCGCGCACGACCCTGCGCGGCCGGTCGGGCGGGAGTCATGCCGCGACCTTCGCATTCCTTGTCGTCTTCGGCGGGTTCGGGCTCGCGATCCCGATCGCGCTGCTGAGCGGGAACCATGCCAACGCGAGTAGTCAGTTTGACGGCGTGAAGTTGACCGTAGGGGACAAGCAAGGCCGCATCCTCTTCGGTCAGCACTGCGCGGTCTGTCATACGCTCGCCGCGGCCAACGCCGTGGGCAAGGTGGGTCTGGACCTCGACGCGCTGCAGCCGCCCAAATCGCTGGTCCTGACGACGATTCAGAACGGTCTCAGCATCGGTCACGGGACCATGCCCCAGGGCATCGTGGTCGGTAAAGAGGCCACTGACGTCGCCGATTTCGTCAGCAAGGTCGCCGGTAAATAGCGCAAACAGCGGCCTCGTCGCGGCGGCGCCGGGATCCACGGTGGAGTTCTAACCGGACGGGTAACGATGTGTCCGTGGTCGTTGCTACGATGCCCGCCGATACCGCTGAATTCCCGTCGGCGGAGTGCGCAGAGCACGGACCGACGGGAGGCGGGGGAACCAGGTTGTTGGGGCTAATCGCGCGTCAGCGCGTAGCGCCGCTCTTTCGGTGCGAGCCCGTCAGCTAACCCCGTAAGCCCAAGAAAGAGGACGGCTAGATGCCACAAGCAGAGGGATCGAGGCGCTCGCCTGAGGGCTTGGGCCAGCGACCGACTACGCAGCCGCCGACACGACGCACGCTGACGATCCGAGGCCAGGTCGCCGATCGGCGAAGCCCCCGGATGGTCGAGATCGACCGCCGTCGACCACCCCGCCGCCCCCGCGAGCGGGCGATGGCCAGGCCCGACCGGGTCGCCCTGTGGGCTGTCCTGCTCTGCCTCCTACTCGTCGTCGCCGCGGCCACGAGCGCACGGGCCGCGGACCGCCAGCACCACCACGCGGTGGCGGCCCCGGTGCACGCCGCCTTGGCGCGGCGCTGATCTGACGTAGCGCCCCGCCGTGGCGCAGGCCGCCCCCGGCCCGCCCCGCCCCGATCGCGAGGAGCCTCCTCGTGCAGGGCAATTCCCTCAGCTCGTCCCCGAGACCTCCGGCAGGCCTGAGGAGACCTTGCCTCGCCATCACTTAGGCCTATGAGACCTTGTCGTGAACCGGCGTTTATCTGCCCACGTATAAGGAAAGCAGTGGAGCAATCCTGCTCACAAGCTGCTCCCCGGACGACGGCCGGCAGTTGCCGAAATTCGCTTGTGCAAGCGACGTACGCCCTATATACTTATCAACCGTAAGCAGGTCACAAAAGTATAGGACCGGCTAGCGCCCAACTGACATCCGCCCTATCACCCGGTGGTCAATGATGAAGACCCAAATGAGTAGATTCCAAATCCACGACGATCTAACTGCCCCGGAGGGGTCGGTGCCCGTGCTGCGGGGGGCCCTGGCGACGGGCGGTCAGCTGCCGAACTTCCTCGGTGTGCTTGCGGGCTCGCCGGCCACGCTCCGCGCCTATGCGCGGTTCCGGTCGGAGCTTCGTCACGGGAAGCTCAATCTGGCCACGCTCGAGCGGATCTCGCTCGCGGTGGCCGAGCACTACCACTCCGAGCCGGGGATCGCGATGCACTCGCGCACGGCGCGTGCGGCTGGACTCGGTCTCGATGAAGTGGCGCTCGCCCGCCAGTTCAGCTCGAAGGACCCACGCCAGCAGGCGCTCCTCACCTACCTCCACGCCCTCATCCAGAACGACGGCAAGCCGCCGATGTACCTGCACGAGGAGGCACGCGAGGCCGGATGGGACGACGAGCAGATCCTCGAGGCGATCGCCGCTCTGGCGCTCGAAGGGTTCACGGCGATGGTAAACGTCGCCGGAGAGGTACCGGTGGACGGCTCAAATGAGGAGTCGCGGTCCCTCAAAGCGGCGTAAGCTAGTCGGATGAGCATCCGCGGTCATCGAGCGCATGGAGAGCGCGAGGAAGGATCCGCCGGGTGCTGTCCTCTGTACCACGAGGCGGTCGAGCTCGTGGGCCGACGCTGGACCGGGGCCATCCTCCGCGTCCTCATGGACGGGCCCTTGCGCTTCTCGGAGGTCGCCCAAGCCGTTCCCGAGCTGTCAGACCGCCTCCTGTCCGAGCGGATGAAGGAGCTCGAGTCGCGCGGGATCGTCGAGCGGACGGTCAAGCCAGGACCGCCCTTACGCGTCGAGTACGAGCTCTCGGTCATGGGCCGCGAGCTCGAGCCTGCGCTCTCGGAGCTCGAGCGCTGGGCCCGCCGGTGGCTCCGCCCGCACAGCCACGCGCAGGTCTAGGGCTCCGCAGTTACGCCAGGCGTGCGGAACGCGTCGCGTTCCCGTGCTGCCAGGTCATCACCGAGCCTGACAGCCGCAGCGAGGCCGGAGCGATCGACGAGCCTGAATCGACCCGCACGCTCTTGCCGCTCGAGAAGCGGTGGACCTCGTAGGTCGTGTGCCGGCCGATCAAGGAGCCGTCGCGAGCGATCCAGCCGGCCGCGCCGTCGCGGCGCAGGACGAGCGATGTGACCGAGCTGTAGGACTCGGGCCCGACCGGGAGCGTGGAGGCGGCGAGGTCCCCCCGGCGGATGCCGGTGACGAGGTTGACGATGACGACGGTGGAAGAGCCGGTGTCCACACCGCAGCGCTCGAGTCCGTAGGCGACGATGTCGGCGGCGAGTCTCACGGGGGCGACGGCGCCATCCAGGTGGTTGCAGACGGAGGCGCCGCCGAGCTTCCGGAGCTGACCGGTAGCGTCGACGCAGCCATAAACGGAGCCGTGCCACGAGTACACGCGGGCCGTGCGATCCACCGCCAGCGAGCGCGCCCCTCGCGGCAGGCAGCGGGCCTGGACGGAGGCCGGCGGCCCCGACGCCGAACCGACCGCGGCGAGCGACAGGAGCGCCGTGACCGCGACCAACGAGGCGGTGATCGCGACCAACGAGGCGGTGACCGTCTTCCTTACGCCACACATGACCGTCGCTTACCGTACGGCCCTGCCCGGGCAGGCGCAAGCTTGCTCGTCACGCCCGACCCGGGCCGGACGCAAGCCCGCGCGCGGCGCGCCGGTAAGGTTCCCCGCTCCGCGACCCGCAGCCCGAACCGATCCAGGAGCCTCACAGGATGGCAGACGCGCCGCTTACCCCCGATGACGTGATGGCACTCGCCACGGAGCACGAGATCCGGTTCATCCGGCTCTGGTTCACCGACATCCTCGGTCAACTGAAGTCCTTCTCGATCAACGCGACCGAGCTCGCCGACGCATTCGAGGGTGGGATGGGCTTCGACGGCTCGTCGATCACGGGATTCAACGCCATCGAAGAGTCGGACATGATCGCCATGCCCGACGCGAGCACGTACTCGCTCCTTCCCTGGCGTCCCTCCGACACCGGCGTGGCGCGGATGTTCTGCGACATCCTCACGCCCGAGCGCAACCCGTACGAGGGCGATCCGCGTCACGTGCTTCGGCGAGCGGTGGAGCGCGCGTCGGCGATGGGCTTCGACCACTACTACGTCGGACCTGAGCTCGAGTACTTCTACTTCCGTGATTCCAAGTCCACCGAGGTCCTCGACGAGGGTGGCTATTTCGACCTGACCACACTTGACGCCGGCTCTGACCTGAGACGCGAGACCGTCATCGCCCTCGAGACGTTCGGGATTCACACCGAGTACACCCATCATGAGGTGGGGCCGAGCCAGCACGAGATCGACATGCGCTACGCCGACGCGATGAAGATGGCCGATGACTGCATGACCTACCGCATCACGGTGAAGGAGTTCGCACTCAAGTATGGCTTCCACGCCACCTTCATGCCCAAGCCCCTGTTCGGAGAGAACGGCTCGGGCATGCACACTCACCAGTCACTGTTCAAGGGTGAGCGCAACGCCTTTTTCGATGCCGACGACCCGTACTACCTGTCCGACATCGGCAAGGCCTTCATCGCCGGGCAGCTTCGCCACGCCCGTGAGATCTCTTCGATCTTCGCCCAGTGGGTCAACTCATACAAGCGCCTCGTCCCCGGCTACGAGGCGCCGGTCTACGTCGCCTGGTCGCGCCGGAACCGGTCGGCCCTCGTGCGCGTACCCATGTACCACCCCGGGCGCGAGAAGGCGACGCGGATGGAGCTCCGGTGTCCCGATCCCGCGTGTAACCCGTACCTGACCTTCGCGGTGTTACTCCAGGCCGGCCTCGAGGGAATCGAGCACGGCTACGAGCTGCCCGACGCGATGGAGAAGAACCTCTATCACCTCTCGCCCGACGATCGCAAGCGCCTGGGCATCGAGCAGCTCCCGGAGACGCTGGGGGAGGCGATCGAGCTGACGGCAGAGTCAGAGCTCGTCCTGCGCACGCTCGGCGAGCACATGTTCAACCGCTACATCGAGATCAAGCGGCAGGAGTGGGACGACTACCGGGTGCAGGTCACCCCGTGGGAGCTCGAGCGGTACCTGCCCGTGTTGTAGCCCTGATAAGAGGCCACCTCGACAACGCCAAGGATCTCCCCTTTCGAAGGGCTGGACGTGCTCGGCAGCGACTCGCCGCCGGCGTACGTCTCCGAGCGGGCGCCTGAGGGCGGGTCGTCGCGACGGTGGATTGTGTTCGTCCACCAGGACGGCATCATCCTGAGTACCACGGTTTGGGCCCTGGGCGAGCTCGGGATCCTGCGGGCCTCGCTGGACGGCGACCGAAGGCTCTCGGAGCTCTACCCGGCCGTTACCCCCGGAGGCTTCGCGTACCTACGCGTGGGCCTCCGCTGCCTGGCGAGTCAGGGCTGGCTCGAGGCGCCCCCCACGGACGATCCCGGCACTACGGTCGTGCGCTGGAGCGCGACCGGGCGCGCCGTCGCGCCCTACCTCGACCGCTACGTCGCCGCGGGCGCGTTCCTGGCTGGCTTTGACCGCCGCGACGACGACGCCTGGTCGCGCCCGTGGGATCCTCGGCAGGTCGCGACATACGGAGAGCTCGCAGAGCTCGCGGCCGACCGGTGGCGCCTCGGCCCTGAGCTCACGCCCGAGCTGCGGGCGCTCGTCACGACGCACCTCGACGCCACCCTCGTCGTCCCCGCGATGCTCCGGCTCCTCGAGACGGGTCAAATCGGTGAGGACGGTCCGCTGCTCGCGATCGCCGGGCTCGGCCCGGCGATCG
>JAXDGF010000258.1:0-2608 GCA_034665165.1 Solirubrobacteraceae bacterium
CCCTCGTCGTCGTCGACGTCCAGGAGGCGTTCCGCAAGGCGATCCCCGAGTTCGAGCGCGTCGCGGCTTCGAGCGCGACGCTCGTCCAGGGCGCCGAGGCCGTCGGCGTCCCGATCGCCGTGACCGAGCAGTACCCGCAGGGGCTCGGGCAGACGGTGCCCGAGGTGGCGGAGCACCTGCCCGAGGGAACCACGCCGATGGCCAAGGTCCGCTTCTCGGCGGCCGAGGCCGAGGGCTTCGACCTCGGCGGACGCGACCAGGCGCTCGTCGCCGGCATCGAGACCCACGTCTGCGTCAACCAGACCGTCCTCGACCTGCTCGACCGCGGCGTCGAGGTCCACGTCGCCCGCGACGCGGTCGGCTCGCGGACCGACGAGAACCGCGAGCTCGGGCTCGAGAAGATGGAGGCTGCGGGCGCGGTGATCACCAGCGTCGAGACGGCGCTGTTCGAGCTCCTCGGCGGATCCGACCATCCGGCGTTCAAAACAGTGCAGGCGCTGGTCAAGTGACACCAGGCTTCATCCTCCTCGAAGACGGAACCCGCCTCGACGGCGCGATCTGCGCCGCCGACGCAGCGGCGATCGGCGAGGTCGTCTTCAACACCTCGATGACCGGCTACCAGGAGGCGGTCACCGATCCCTCCTACGCGGGCCAGATCATCACCTTCACCTACCCGCTGATCGGCAACTACGGGGTCTCGACCGAGGCGATGGAGTCCGATCGAGTCCAGGCGCGCGCCGTGATCATGCGCGACGCCCACAACGGCGAGGACGTATCCAGCGCCGAGGGAGGCTGGCTGGATTGGCTCGCCGACTGCGGCGTGGCGGCTATCAGCGGGGTCGACACCCGCGCGCTGGTGCGCCACATCCGCGACGGCGGTGCGATGCGCGGCGGGATCTTCCCGGCCGAGCTCTCCCAGGATCAGGCCGCTGAGCGGGTCAACGCCGAGCCTTCGATGGCCGGCGCCGACCTGGCACGCGAGGTGACGCCGGACGAGCCCCTGCGCTTCGAGGGTTCTGGCACCCACGTGGTCGGCATCGACACCGGGATCAAGTTGAGCATCGTTCGGCAGCTGCGAGAGCGCGACTGCCGGGTGACGCTGATGCCCTGCTCGTCGTCTGCCGACGAGATCCTCGAAGAAGACCCGGACCTGGTCTTTCTCGCCAATGGCCCCGGCGACCCGGCGGCGCTGGACTACGTCGTCGACAACGTCCGCGAGCTGGTCGGGGTGCGCCCCGTGTTCGGCATCTGCCTCGGCCACCAGCTGCTCTGCCGCGCGGTTGGGTTGGAGACCTTCAAGCTGCCGTTCGGCCACCGCGGTTCCAACCACCCGGTCAAGGACCTCGCCACTGGCCGCATCGACATCACCTCCCAGAACCACGGCTTCGCGGTCCTCGGGCCGGGCGGCGAGCCGACGATCGAGACCGACGAGCCGGTCCGCTGGGAGACCGACTTCGGCGCCGCCGAGCTCTCCCACCTGAACCTCTATGACCGCACCGTCGAGGGGCTGGTGCTGCGCGACGTGGCCGGCGCCACGGTCCAGTACCACCCCGAGGCTGGTCCCGGCCCGCACGACGCCCGCTACCTATTCGACAGCTTCCTGGACCTGGCGGCTGCATGACTGAGTCGCGCAGCAATGCCGAAAAGCTTCGAAAGCTCTACGAGGCGTTCGACTTCGGCGGCGCCGAGTCCGCCGGCACCCTGATCGATGCGACCTTCGACCCCGAGGTCGAGTTCAACCCCCTGGACACCGGTGCGGCGGGGGGCCGCACCTATCGCGGCCGAGACGGCATGGTCGCGTTCTTCGGCGAGCTGAGCGAGGCGCTCGAAGGAGTGCGCTACGAGCCGCCCCAGTTCCACCCGGTCGGCGACGACCTGGTCGTCGTCTTCACCCGGCTCGTCGGCACCGAGCGCGACACCGCGATGCCGTTGCGACAGGACCTCTCGCTGGTCTACGAGTTCGCCGGCGGCCTGGTGCGGTGTGTCACCGCATACGACTCGCCGGCCGAGGCGCTGGAAGCGGCGGAGCGAGGCCACGCAGATGCCTAGACGCGACGACATCCGAAAGATCCTCCTGATCGGCTCGGGGCCGATCGTGATCGGGCAGGCGGCCGAGTTCGACTACTCGGGCGTGCAGGCCTGCAAGGTCCTGCTCGAGGAGGGCTACGAGGTGGTGCTCGCCAACTCCAACCCGGCGACGATCATGACCGATCCGGAGTTCGCCACAGCGACCTACATCGAGCCGCTGCTGCCGGGGCCTGTGGCGAAGATCATCGAGAAGGAGCGCCCCGACGCCCTGCTGCCGACCCTGGGCGGCCAGACGGCGCTCAACCTGGCGATGGCGCTGCACGAGGACGGCACCCTGGAGCGCTTCGGGGTCGAGCTGATCGGGGCCAACTACGACGCCATCCGCCGCGCCGAGGACCGCGACCTGTTCCGCGCGACGATGCTCGAGGCCGGACTGCGCGTTCCCCTCAGCGTGATCGCCACGACCGTGCCCGGCGCGCTGGCAGCGCTGGAGGAGATCGGGTTGCCGGCAATCGTACGCCCGGCGTTCACGCTCGGCGGACAGGGCGGGGGCATCGCTCGAACCGCCGAGGAGTACGAG
>JAXDGF010000259.1:0-5155 GCA_034665165.1 Solirubrobacteraceae bacterium
CGCAATCACCGGGGGAAGACGTCTTGAAGTCGGTGCCCAGTGCGCTAGCGTGACGAGCACCCAATCGAGCACGCCCCTTTGGGTGAGGATTTGGCCGATCGTCACCCGCGGCCGTCTCCGCGGTCCCTCTTGGTCCGGGGGCGCCCTTGGTGCCGACCCGCGCCCGTCCACGAAGGCGCCGCCCGAGCTGCGAGGGAGAGGAAGCTCGATGACGGACCAGTCGAAGAGTCCACCCATGGGCGGTTTCCTTCGCCCGGTGACCCGGAAGTCGTTCCTGAAGTCCGCGGCAGCGGCGGGCCTGGGGGCGCCGCTCGCGGGATCGTTGATCGCGGCCTGCGGCGACAACCGCGGTGGAGCCGCGCGCTCCAAGCAGTTGCTCGTCGCCGCAGCGACGACCCCTCCTAGCCTCGACTGGGAGCTCGTGTTCGGGAGGGAGGTGTACGACCACGTCTTCAATCTGAACGACCGTCTGACCCGCTGGAAGCAGATCCCGGCGCCCGATGAGGAGGGCGGCTTCGATCTCGCTTGGCAGGCCTCGAACTTCGAGGAGATCACCGAGCCGCGCATGGCCGAGGGCTGGGAGGCCACCAACGGCGGGAGGACCTACACCTTCTCGCTCCGAAAGGGCTGGCCAAGCCACGCCGGGAACGAGTTCACCGCCACGGACATGAAGTGGACGTTCGAGCGGAGCTTCGCGCTTCAGGGCATCACGAGCTTCTACAACAGCCTTTCCAGGATCGAGCGACCGGAGGATGTGAAGGTCCTGGACAAGTACACGGTCCGCATCGAGCTGGCGGAGCCCGGGCCGGACCTGCTCCTCACGATGAGCACGTTCTGGCGTGCGATGGTCGACTCCAAGCTGGCGAAGAGCCATGCGACCTCCAGCGATCCCTGGGCGAAGCGTTGGCTGAAGAACCACGACGCCGGCTTCGGTCCGTTCAAGGTCGATGACCTCAGCCCTGGGCGCCATGTCGTCTGGGTGGCCCACAAGGAGCATCCCTTCCCTCCCAAGCTCGACCAGATCACGTTCAGGGAGGTGCCGGCGTCGTCCGACCGGCTCGCCGCGCTGATGTCCGGAGAAGCGCAGGTCGCTCAGTTCCTGTCGCCCACGGATATGCAACGGGTGCAGAACAGCGATGGCTTGCGCCTGTGGAACTTCCAGGGCTACGTCATCGCGCAGAGCCCCATGAACCCGAACTATCCGCCGCTTGACGACGTCCGGGTCCGACAGGCCCTGTCATACGCGACGCCGTATCAGCAGATCCTCGAGAAGGTCTACCGAGGGTTCGCCGGGGCGGCCGCCGGCCCACTCTCGGACCACGCCGCCGGCTTCGACCCTTACCTCCACCCGTACACCTACGACCCCCAACGGGCCCGCGAGCTGCTGCGGGAGGCCGGCCATGGGAACGGGTTCAGGACGACGCTCGCCTACAACACCGCAGACCCGCTCGGAGAGCCTGTGAGCGCACAGCTCCGGAGCGCCTTCAAGGACGTCGGAGTGACGCTCGACCTCGAGGCGCTCCCGCCCTCCACGTACCCGGACGCGCTGTTCGCCGGCAAGTGGCCAATGTTCTTCTACGAGGGCGGGGCCGATTCGCCGGACCCCGCCTACGCGCTGGGGGTCTTCTATCAGTCGAAGAGCTCCAACAATTGGGGGGGATACAAGAGCGCCGAGGCCGACGCCTGCTTGGCCGAGGCCGGGCGCCCCCAACTCGCTTGGGACCAGCGGGTCGAGGAGCACGAGCGCTGTGCCGGGATCATCGCGGACGATGCCCCCTGGCTCTGGATCGCGCAGCCCGGGTTCCAGGTGAGCACGCGTCGCGACGTGACGGGCATCAACTGGTACGCCGGCGAGGCGGTCGACTGGTCGAAGGTCGGCTACACGACCTGATTTCGGGGGTGGGACGGCGTCGCCAGGGACTCGCAACGGCGGGCGGCCATGTGGGACCGTGTCGCCATGAGCACCAACGACTACGACGTCGTCGTCCTCGGCGCCGGTCCCGCCGGCGAGGTCTGTGCAGGCGCGCTCGCCGACGGCGGCCTGCGCGTGGCCATCGTGGAGCGCGAGCGGGTAGGGGGCGAGTGCTCGTTCTTCGCCTGCATCCCGTCCAAGATCCTGCTGCGCCCGGGTGAGCCGGTCGCGCAGGCCCGGGAGGTTCCGGGCGCCGCGGAGGCGGTCACCGGCCGGATCGACCCGCGAGCGCTCTTCGCGTGGCGCGACGCCACGGTCGGGCACTTCGACGACAGCGGGCAGCTCCCCTGGCTCCAGGAGCGGGGCATCGACCTCGTGCGCGGCTCCGGCCGCCTCGCCGGGCTCGGCATCGTGGAGGTCGACGGAACCCCGGGTGGGCGCTTCTCCGCGCGTCACATCGTCATCGCCACCGGCTCGGATCCCGTCATCCCGCCGATCGACGGGCTGGGCGAGCTCGAGGGCGTGTGGACGAACCGCGAGGTCACCTCGATGCACGAGGTGCCACGGCGCATGCTCGTGCTCGGCGGCGGCCCCGTCGGCGTCGAGATGGCCCAGGTCGTCGCGCGCCTCGGTGGCGAGGTCGCGCGCGTCGAGGGCATGGGACACCTCCTCCCCCGCGAGGCGCGCGCGCTGGGCGACGCCCTGGGCGACGAGCTGCGCCGCGACGGCATCGAGCTGCACCTCGGCCGCCACGCGAGCGCGGCGCGCCGTGACGGCGACGAGTTCGTGCTCGCCTTCGAGGGTGGCGACGAGCTGCGCGGCGACCGGCTGCTCGTCGCGACCGGGCGGCGCCCGCGCGTGGACGGCATCGGCCTGGAGACCGTCGGCCTCCGTCCCGAGCGCGGCGGGATCGCCGTCGACGAGCGCCTGTCGGCCGGCAAGGGCCTGTGGGCGATCGGCGACGTGGCCGGGATCTGGCCGTTGACGTACGTCGGCAAGTACCAGGCGCGCATCGCCGCCGCCAACATCCTCGGCGGCTCGCGCGCCGCCCACTACGACGCCGTCCCGCGGGTGGTGTTCACCGATCCTCAGGCTGCCGCGGTCGGCGACGGCGATGGCGTCTACACCGCCACCGTCCCGCTGGCCGAGGTCCCCAAGAGCTCGACCTACACCGGCGCCTACGCCGACCACCCGTGGTTCCTCACGCTGGTCTCCGACGGCGAGCGGCTGACCGGCGCCTACGCGCTCGGGCCGGAGGCCGGCGAGTGGCTGCAGCAGGCGACGCTGGCCATACGCGCGCACGTGCCGATCGCGGTGCTCAGCGACGTCATCCAGCCCTTCCCGAGCTTCTCCGGCATCTACGACGCGGCCTTGACGGCGCTGCGCATGAAGATCATGGACATGCCGCCGCCTGTCCGGCCAATGGCCGCGCAGGCACGAGCCATGTCCGGGTAAGCGTGCTTCAGCGCGGCCCGGCGGGCGCCTCGACGTCGTCGTAGACCCGGACGGCGGCAAGCAGCCCGTCCGGGCCGCGCTCGTAGACGCCAATTCCGGCCTGGGGCGGCAGGTCGTGGCTGCCCCAGCGAACGCAGTTGTACTCAAGCGCGTAGCGCGCGCCGTCATCGGTGGCGGCGCAGTACTCCAGGCCGATGCCGCCGCCTGCGCTGAAGCACCGGGCGAAGAACGAGCGCAGCTCGGCAGCACCGCGGTGCGCGTGGTGCGGACCGAACGGCCCGCGGAAGTACCCGTCCGCCGCGAAGGCGCTCACCACCGCTTCCGTATCGCCGGCGGCCAGGCCGGACTGGTAGCGGCCCACCACGCCGGTGGGGCTGACCGGCGCGGGCGCGAGTATCGGCGGCCGGATGGGGCGCTTCTCGTCGAGGGGCCACTGGCTGCAATAGGTGCGGAACACCACCGACTGGTCGTCGGGCGACTCGGCGACCACCGCCACCGGCCAGGCCAGCTCCTGCCCGTTGTGATCCAGGTAGGCCAGCAGCTCCACGACCGCCCGGCCGTCGGCGACGGTGGAGGCGACAACCTCGGTCCTGGCGTGCAGGCTCGCCAGCCAGGAAAGGTTACGCCGGACGAAATGCCGCACCTGATGGCGGCCCCGAACCACTCCCACGTGCGGGTCGTAGACCACCAGCTCGCCCGGCCACGATGCCTCCAGGTCATGAGCGTCCGCGTCGTTCAGGGCAGCGAGGTACTGCCGGACCGGATCGGCGTGGCCCGCCGCGCGCGTCTGCTCGCGCGCCAGCTCGGCCGCACTGGCGAATTCCGGGAACCACGGCATACCGCACCCCTATGCTCTCGGGCCGGGCAGGCTTGTTTCCTGCAGGCCGCCATCCCTTGTCCTCGGGTGTCCTCGGGCAACATCCTCATCCCCGCGCCGGCGGATTGAAAGCCCCGTGACGAAAGGTCTCCTTAACTGGCCCGGCCATGCCGCGCCCTCGCCGCGGTCGCCCGTCAGTGCGCGCCGACGCGGTCGCGCAGCTCCTTGGCGATGGCTTCGACCCCGCGCTCAAGCTCGGCGAAGCTGGTGCTCAGCGGGGACAGCCCGATCCGGATCCCGTCGGGCGGCCGGAAGTCGGGGATCACGCCGCGTTCCCACACGGCCGCGGTCACGTCGGCGAACCTGGGGTGGTCCACGGTGACATGCGAGCCGCGCTCGGCCGCGTCACGCGGGCTGGCGAGCACGGCGCCGAGCGGCGCGAGCAGCTCGTCGGCGAGCGCGATGGCGTGCTCGGTGAGCGCGACCGACTTGCGCCTGACGGCGGCCAGGCCGACCTCGGCGATCAGCTCAAGCATGTCCTTGAGCGGCTGCATCGCCAGCACCGGCGGGGTTCCCGAGATGAACTTGCGAATCCCCTTCGCGGGCTGGTACTCCGCCGCCATGGCGAACGGGTCGCTGGCACCCATCCAGCCCCAGACCGGCTGGCGCAGGTCCTCCTGCAGCCGCGCCGCCACGAACCCGAAGGCAGGCGAGCCAGGGCCGCCGTTCAGGTACTTGTAGGTGCACCCTGCCGCCAGGTCGGCGTCGCAGGCATCGAGTTCGACCGGCAGCACGCCGGCCGAATGACACAGGTCCCACAGGATCAGCGCCCCCGCTTGGTGAGCCACCCGGGTGATGGCCGCCATGTCCGCGAGGAACCCGGAGCGGTACGCCACGTGACTGAGGACGACCAGGGCCGTGCGCTCGCCGATGGCCGCCGCGACGTCCGCCGGGCGCACGCCCGCGGCCCG
>JAXDGF010000260.1:0-3551 GCA_034665165.1 Solirubrobacteraceae bacterium
CCAAGCTCGGCGGGGAGCTCGAGCCGTTCCAGTGGGTCGCCGTGCGCTATGCGCTGCAGGCGCGGCGCACGTTCCTGGCCGACGAGCAGGGGCTGGGCAAGACGGTCGAGGCGCTCGCGGCCCTGGAGGCGGACGGCGCCTACCCGGCCGTCGTCGTGTGCCCGGCGTCGATGAAGCTCGGGTGGCTGCGCGAGGCCGAGCGCTGGCTGCCGCACCGGTCGGCGGTGATCATCGAGGGGCGGCCCGCCGTCCCTCCGGGTGGCGACATCACGATCCTCAACTACGAGCTCGTCGCCGCCCACCGCGAAGCGCTCGCCCGAAAGCGGCCGAAAGCGCTCGTCGTCGACGAATCGCACTACTGCAAGAACCCGCGAGCCAAGCGCACCCAGGCCGTCCGCAAGCTCGCGAGCGCCGTGTCGCCCGACGGCCTGCGCCTGGCGCTGACCGGCACTCCGGTCCTCAACCACGCCGACGAGCTCATCTCCCAGCTCCGCGTCATCGGGCGCCTCGAGGACTTCGGCTCCGGCGCCCGCTTCTCGAACCAGTTCCGCGGCCGCCTGAGCGAGGAGCGCCTGCACTGGCACCTGCGCCGGCGCTGCTTCGTGCGCCGGCTCAAGGCCGACGTCCTCCCCCAGCTCCCAGCCAAGCGCCAGGTCGTCGTGCCCGTCGCGCTCACCAACGCGACCGAGTACCGCCTGGCCGAGCGTGACGTCATCGAGTGGCTGCGCACCCAGCCGCTCGACCTCTCAGAGCTCAACGCCCGCATCGCGGCCACGCTGCGGGCCGAGCGCCTGGCCCAGCTCGGCACCCTCCAGCGCCTGGCCGCGCGGGGCAAGCTCGCCGCCGCGCTGGCGTGGATCGATGACTTTCTCGCCTCGGGCGAGCCGCTGGTGGTGTTCGCGCGCCACGTCGAGGTCCAGCGGGCGGTGGTGGCCCGCTTTCCCGACGCGCTCCACCTCCTCGGCGCCGACTCGATCCGCGACCGCGAGGCGGCGATCGCCGCCTTCCAGGATCCCGAGGGTCCGCCGCTCATCATCGGCGCCACGCGCGTGGCGGCGCAGGGCATCACCCTGACGCGGGCCTCGAACGTCGCCTTCCTCGAGCTCGAATGGACGCCGGCCATGCACGACCAGGCCGAGGACCGCTGTCACCGGATCGGCCAGCACGACGCCGTCACGGCCTGGTACCTGCTCGCGGCGGGCACGATCGACGAAACGATGGCGCGCTTGATCGAGAGCAAGCGCCACCACGTCGCGGCCGTCACCGACGGTCGCGTCATCGACGGCGACGGGCTCGTCGAGGCCGTCGTGCGCGAGCTCCGCGACGGGCGGCCGTTCTCGCATCTGCGCGCGGTGGGCGGCGGCCTGCGCGGCGCGTGAAAGCGCGCGGCGCGTGAAAGCGCGCGACGCGTGAAAGCGCCCGACGCGGGTCAGGCCGCCTGAGACTGGGGCTCGATCTCGACCGGCGCGTCGACCACGTCCGGAAGCGCGACCGAGCGCCGGGCACGCAAAGCGACCGGCGCCAGCAGCGCCCCCACGGCAATGCAGGCCGCGCCGACGACGAAGGCGAGGTGGTAGCCGGAGATCAGGGCGCTCGTCGACGCGTGCCCGGCCGCGGTCAGCGTGCGCGTGCGGTCGGTGGCGATGGTAGCCAGGGCGGCGAGGCCGATGGCGGCGCCGATCTGCATCGAGACGTTGACGATCCCCGAGGCGAGGCCGGCATCGCGCGTCGGGACCTCGGACATGGCGATCGTGAGCAGCGGCATGAAGGAAGTGCCGGCGCCGAGTCCGAGGAGGATGAAGGAGAAGAAGAGACCCGGGAAGTAGGAGGAGTGCGCCCCCTGCTGGGAGAGAAGGAGCAGTCCGGCGATCATGGTCAGTAGTCCGGGCACGACGAGGCGCCGGGGGCCGAAGCGGCCAACGAGCCGCGCGGTGACCCCGAGCGAGAGCGTGCCGACGGTCAAGGTCATCGGGAGGAAGGCGAGCCCGGTGCGCAGCGCGCTGTAGCCGAGCACGTGCTCGAGGTAGAGAGCGCCGATGAAGAACGCGGCGAACATCCCGCTCGCCATCAGCGACCGGATCGCGCTCGAGCCGATCAGGGTGCGGGCGCGGAAGATGCGCAGCGGCATGATCGGGTTGCGTAGTCGGGCCTCGAGCGCGAGAAAGGCGATCCCCAATCCGACGCCGGCGCCGGCGAAGCCGAGGGTGTGGGCCGAGGTCCAGCCGTAGTCGGTGGCCTTGACGATGGCGTAGACGATGAGCATCAGAGCCGCGGTTATGAGGACCGAGCCCGTGATGTCCACCCCCTTGCCGATGCCGATGCCCTCGTCGCGGTCGAGGAGGGAGGCGCCGAGGAGCAGCGCGAGGACGCCGATGGGCAGGTTGATGAAGAAGATCCAGTGCCAGTCGATGGACTGCGTGAGGGCGCCGCCGGCGAGGAGGCCGACCGAGCCGCCGCCGACGGCGACGAAGGTGAAGGCGCTCATGGCGGTGGCGCGCTCGGCGGGCTTGCGGAACTCGGTGACGATGATGGCCACGATGACCGACGAAGAGATGGCGCCGCCGAGGCCCTGGACGAAGCGGGCGGCGATGAGCATCGTTTGATCCTGGGCGAGCCCGCACGCGGCCGAGGCGAGGGTGAAGATCGCGATCCCGGTGAGAAAGACGCGCTTGCGGCCGACGAGGTCGCCAAGGCGACCGGCCATGAGGAGGAAGCTCCCGAAGGTGATCAGATAGGCGTCCACCACCCACGCGAGGCTGGCCTGAGAGAAGTGCAGGTCGTGCTGGATGTTCGGGAGGGCGACGTTGACGATCGTCGAGTCGAGGACGTTCATGCCCTGGGCCAGGCACACTACGACGAGCGCCATCCACCGTCGCCGGTCCGCTGTCAGTTTGGTCGCAAACACAGTGACGATCACTCTACCAAGGATGATCCTTGTTACATGGGTTACAACCTCCTGCCGTCGCTCCCGTTTACGGCGCTACGATCGTGGATGTGGATGCCACAACGAAGCCGCCGAAGACGACCCCGGCGGCGGGCACCAATCCCGGGGTCATGCTCCTGCTCACCCGGCTGGCCAAGGTCCTGCACCGCAAGAGCTCCGAAGATCTCCTCGGGATGCGCTTCCGGCAATTCATGGCCCTGTGTTACATCGCCGAGCGCGACGGCGTCTCCCAGCAGACGCTGGGCGAGGATCTCCTCATCGACGCCAACAACTGCGTCCTGCTCCTCAACGAGCTCGAGGCGAGGGGCTACGTCGAGCGCCGCCGTGATCCGCTCGACCGGCGCCGCCACACGGTAGTGGTCACGACGGCCGGGCGGCGTGCCGTCGCCCGCGCCGAGCACGCGCGCGAGGCGCTCGAGGACGAGGTCCTCGCCGGGCTCTCGCCCGCGGAGCGCGCGACCCTGGGCGAGCTCCTGCGGCGGGCGCTCGAAGTGCACTGACCGGGCGCGGGTGCCCCGCGAGCGTGGGTAGAACCCAGCCACCGGGCGCGTCGTGCCCCGCGAGCGTGGGTAGAACCCAGCCACCGGGCGCGTCGTGCCCCGCGAGC
>JAXDGF010000261.1:0-6040 GCA_034665165.1 Solirubrobacteraceae bacterium
CGAGCTCGCTCGCGCCGAGGCACACTCGCAACCCGCGAGCGGCATACCCGCGGGCGGCGTGGCGGTCCCGGCGTGAGCGCGCGCGAGGCGACGATCCGCGACGCCACCCCGGCCGAGGCGCCCGGCGCGCCGCGCGCCCGGATGATGCTCCAGCGGGCGCGGTGGGCGGCGAGCGCCTTCGCGCGCTATGACCGCGAGCGGACGCGACGGATCGCCGCGGCCGTCGCCGATGCCGCCTTCGCGAACGCCGAGCGCTTCGCGCGCGAGGCCGTCGAGGAGACCGGGATGGGAGTCGTCGAACACAAGCGGCGCAAGAACGAAGCCTGCTCGCGGGGGGTCTTCGAGCGCTACGCCGGCGACGACTACGTCGGCGCGCGCATCGATCCCGAACGCAAGCTCGTCGAGGTGCCGAAGCCGGCCGGCGTGATTTTCGTGCTCACGCCGTCGACCAACCCGATCGCCACCGTCTACTTCAACGTCCTCCTCGCCCTGATGACGCGCAACGCCGTCGTCGTCTCGCCGCACCCGATGGCGCGCAAGGTGTCCGTCGAGGCCGTCCACCTCATGGCGCAGGCGGCGGTGCAAGCGGGCGCGCCCGACGGGTGCCTGCAGGTGGTCGAGGAGCCGACGGTGCCGCTCATCGAGGCGCTGATGGCGGATTCGGGCACCGACCTCATCGTCGCCACGGGCGGCAGCGCCGTCGTCCGCGCCGCTTACCGGTCGGGCAACCCGTCCCTCGGCGTCGGTCCCGGGAATGTGCCCGCGCTCGTGGACGCCAGCGCCGACGTCGCCCGCGCGGCCGCGTGTCTGGTCGAGTCCAAGTCCTTCGACAACTCGATTCTGTGCACCAACGAGTCGACCGTGATCGTCGAGGAGCGCGTCGCCGACGCCCTCGTGGCGGAGCTCGGGCGCCAGCGCGCTCACGTGCTCGACGCCGACCAAGTCGGCCGCGTACGCGCCGCCTGTTACCCCGACGGCCAGATCGACACCGCCCTGGCCGGCAAGGACGCCGAGGCCCTCGCCGCCGCGGCCGGGATCGTGGTGCCGCCGAAGACGCGCGTCCTCGTCGCACCGTTCCCGCTGATCGTGCCCGAGGAGCCGCTCGCCCACGAGAAGCTCTTCCCCCTCCTGGGCCTGGTCCGGGTGCCGGATGTCCAGCGCGGGATCGACGCCGCCCGCGCGTTGCTGCGCATCGGGGGTGCCGGTCACTCGGGCGTGATCCATTCCCGGGACCCGGCGAGCATCCTTGCCTACGGAGCCGCGCTCGGGGTGTTGCGGATAAGCGTGAATGCGCCGGGGAGCACGGGCTCGGCCGGGCTCGACACCTTCCTGGCGCCGACGATGACGATCGGGACCGGCTTCTTCGGGCGCTCCTCGCTCACCGAGAACCTCCAGCCCCGGAACCTCCTCCAGTGGACGCAAGTCGCCTACGCGGCCGATCCGAGCGAGCCTTTCGGCGACTTCACCGGGCTCGAGGCATGGCCACAAGCGCCGCCGCCCCCGGCCGCCCGACCGGCCGCCCCACCGGCCGCCCCACCCAGCGACGGCCTCTCGCGCGACGAGCTGAGGCGGCTCGTCCTCGAGGAGCTACGAGAGGTGGTGCGCCCCTGATGGCCGAGCTCCGATCGGCGATCTTCATCGACCAGCTCCAGCCCCAGACCATGTGTTACCTCGGCACTTGGATACGCGGTCGGCTGCCGCGCACGCGGATGGCGGCCGGGGTTATCGAGGTGGCACCCGGGCTCGACATCGAGCCCCTGACCGACGTCGTCCTCAAGCACACCGAGGCGCAAGCCGGGATCCTCGTCGTCGAGCGGCAGTACGGTTATCTCGAGTTCCACTCGCGCTCCACGGCAGCGGTGCAGTCGGCGAGCGAGGCGGCGCTCGACGCCCTCGGCGCCGCTCCTACCGACGCCCTCGAGCCGACCATCCTCGCCGCCAAGCTCATCTCTCGCCTCGACCACCAGCACGCCTTCCTCATCAACCGCAACAAGCTGGGCTCGATGGCGCTCCCGGGCGAATCGCTCTTCGTGCTCGAGATGCAGCCCGCGTCGTACGCGATCCTCGCCGTCAACGAGGCCGAGAAGGCCGCGAGCATCAAGGTCGTCGACTACCGCATGATCGGGGCCACCGGGCGCGTGTACCTCACCGGAGCCGAAGCCGACGTCCGCACCGCCGCCGATGCGGCGACGGCGTCGCTAGGGGAGTGGCGATGACCGAGCCCGATCCCCGCGAGGCGATGCGACAGGTGGCCCGCGAGGTGCTGCGCGAGGTCATTCCCGAGATGCTGGCGGAGGCGGGCACGCGCCGCAACGGCACCGGCCACGCCGGCGCCGCGAGCGATCAAGCGCCCCGGGTCCCGGCCACCGAAGCGCCGCTCGTCCCGCCCCCGCCCGTCGCCGCCGTCCTGCGTCCCTCGACGTGGACCGGTCCCGCCGTTCCCGGCGAGCTGATCGGGGACGCCATGCCGGGGAGCGGCCCCGAGCGCACCCTGATCCCAGTTAAGCCGCATATATCGGCTCAACTCGCATCAGGTGCGTACGCCCCCGCCACCGACCGCGCCGCGCGCGTCGAACTGGTAACCCTCGACACCGACGACGACCTCGACCGCTTCGTCCGCGCCCTCCTCGTTCGCCTCGAGAGCCCCCGCGAGCGACGGGCCATCACCGCCGGGCGGGTCCGCTTCACGCTTCGCGGCCCGCCCGCGCCCGGACCCGCGCCCGCGCCCGGGCTCGGCGCGGACGCGGCTACTGTCCGCATCCCCAAGGGCGCGGTCACCGAGCGCGCCGTCCGCGACGCCGCCGAGCGCGGACTCAAGCTCGTCCTCGCCCGCGGCGCCGTGCTCACCCCCTTGGCCCGCGACCAAGCCCGCGCCCTGGGCGTCGAGATCGAAAAGGAGGGCAGATGCTGAGAGCCACGGTGACGGGATCGGTCTGGGCCACGAGGCGCGTGGACTCGATCCCGCGCGGGGCCTTCCTCGAGGTGGAGAGCGACGACGGCGCGCGCCTGATCGCCTTTGACGTACTTGGGAGTGGGCTCGGTGAGCGAGTGCTCATCGCCACCGGCTCGGTCGCCTCGGGTTGGTTCGCGCCCGAGCACCCACCCATCGACGCGTTGATCATCGGCTCGCTCGACGAGGTCCCCGAGACCGCGCCGGAGGGTTCAAACACAAGTCAAACGCAAGGAGATACGACATGAGCGAAGCACTCGGTATGGTCGAGACGAAGGGTTACGTGGCCGCGCTGGCGGCGGCCGACGCCATGGTCAAGGCGGCCAACGTGACGATCGCCTCGCGGCAGGAGGTCGGCGACGGGCTCGTCGCCGTCGTCGTCCGTGGCGACGTCGGAGCGGTCAAGGCGGCCACCGAGGCGGGCGCGGAAACGGCGTCGACGGTGGGCGAGCTCATCTCGGTGCACGTCATCCCCCGTCCCCACCCTGAGCTGGGCAAGCACTTCACCGAGCCGGCCTAGCCGGGCGCGGTGCCACCCCTGCCCGAGGTGCCCGTCGAGCTCCGGGCCGAGACGCCGGTCGAGCTCCGCGTCTACCTGTCGATCCCCGACCTGGGCCGGCAGTTCGCCGCCTACCTCGGGACGCCGACGCGGGCGAGGGGTTACCCGCCGATCGAGGGTGATCACGCCCTGATCGTTGAGGTCGCGCCCGCGCTCGCCATCGAGCGGGTCATCGACCTCGCCCTCAAGGCGGTGCCGGAGGTAGAGCCCGGGATCCACTACGTCGAGCGTCAGTTCGGCGTGCTCGAGGTGCACGCCGCCGACCCGAGCGCCGTCGAGCGCGCGGGCCAGGCGATCCTCGACGGAATCGACGCGCGCGCGCACGATACGCTGCGTCCTCGCGTGACCTATCTGGGGATCGTCGAGGATGTCACCGACCAGCACGCGGTGATCCTCAACCGCAACCGCGAGGCCTCCATGCTCCTGCCAGGCCAGACCCTGCTCGTCGCCGAGGTGACCCCGGCCCTGTTCGCCGCCGCCGCGGCCAACGCCGCCGAGCGTGTGGCGCCCGAGCTCACGCTCGTGAGCGTGTCGATGATCGGCGCCGCCGGGCGTCTCTACATGGCCGGCGAGACCGGCGAGGTCATCCGTGCGCGTGACGAGATCGGCGAGGTTCTGGCCGCCGTCGCGGGGCGCGACCACGCGACAGCGCCATGAGCGTCGACCACGCGACGGCGATATGAGCTCCGAGCAAGGCGACCGCCTGGCCGAGCTGGCCACCGAGGCCGCCGCCCGCTTTGGGCTGAATGAAGACGTCACCGTGACGCTGTGCAACGTGTCCGAGAACCACACCTACCGGGTCGAGGACCACGACCGCGGCACGCGGTACGCCCTCCGGGTCCATCGCCCCGGTTATCGCAGCACGCCGGAGATCGAGTCCGAGCTCATGTGGATGGACGCGCTCGGCTCCGCGCGTGCCGTCGAGGCGCCGCGGGCCATCGTCGCGCGGAATGGCGAGCGCGTGGTCGAGGTGTCAATCCCAGACGCGCCGCCGCGTAACGTCGTCATGTTCGAATGGGTGCCAGGCAGCGCGCCCGACCTCGACGCCGGCGACGCCGCGGTCGCTCAGTTCGAGACCCTCGGCGAGATCTCCGCCTCCATGCACGGCCACGCGCAACGGTGGTCGCAACCGCCCGACTTCGTGCGCCCGCGGTGGGACTACGACACCACCATCGGCCCTCGCGGACACTGGGGCCGCTGGCAGGACGGCCTCGGGATGGGCAGCGAGGAGCGCGAGCAGCTGCAAAAGCTCGACCAACGCATCGCCCAGCGCCTCGAGGCCTTCGGCCAGGATCCGAGCCGCTTCGGTCTCATCCACGCCGACATCCGCCTCGCCAACCTGCTCGTCGACGGGGACCGGGTCCGCGTCATCGATTTCGACGACTGCGGCTTCTCCTGGAATGTGTACGACTTCGCGACGGCGGTCTCGTTCATGGAGGATCACCCGCGCGTCCCTGAGCTGCGTGAGGCGTGGGTCCGCGGCTACCGCTCGGTAAGCGACCTCGCCCCCGCCGCGGAAGCCGAGCTCCAGACGTTCGTGATGCTGCGCCGCCTCCTGCTCGTCGCCTGGATCGGATCGCATCACACTTTCGCGACCGAGGCGGCCGAGCTCGGCGCCGGCTTCACCACCGGCACCTGCGCGCTCGCCGAGGATTACCTATCGACCCACTAGGGGGAGGCTGCATCCGTGTTCACTCCAGTCACCGGCCGCACGGTCCTCGTCACCGGCGGCACCAAGGGCATCGGCAAGGGGATCGCCGGCACCTTCGCCGATGCGGGTGCGCGCGTCGCGATCATCGGTCGCGACCCGGAGGCGGGAGCGCGGGCGGCGGCCGAGCTTGAAAGCACCCACGGCGGCGAGGTCGCCTTCGTCGCCGCCGACGTCGGCATCGGAGACGATGCCGAGCGCATGGTGGCCGACACCGTCGCGCGCTTCGGGAGCCTCGACGTGCTGTGCGCCAACGCCGGCATCTTCCCCGCCGCCCGGCTCGAGGACATGAGCGAGGAGGACATCGACGCCATCTTCGCCACCAACGTCAAGGGCACCATCCTCGCGGTCAAGGCCTCGCTGGCCGAGCTCGCGCGCAGCGGTCATGGGCGGGTCATCATCACCTCCTCGATCACGGGACCGATCACCGGCTATCCGGGCTGGTCGCACTACGGGGCGACCAAGGCGGCCCAGCTCGGGTTCCTCCGCACGGCGGCGATCGAGCTCGCCCCCCAGGGCATCACCATCAACGCCGTGATGCCGGGGAACATCGAGAGCGAAGGGCTCGCCGAGCTCGGGCCCGATTACCGCGCCAAGATGGAGTCCTCGATCCCGCAGAAGCGCCTCGGGAGCGTCGCGGACATCGGGCACGCGGCCCTCTTCCTCGCCACCGACGAGGCCGCCTACATCACGGGCCAGACCATCGTCGTCGACGGTGGCCAGACCCTGCCCGAGTCGATGATGGCCCTGGAGGAGCAGTAGCCGTCCTGGGGCCGGCGGCGGTGGCGGTGCGTGACCGCCTGCGGCGCGAGATCGCTGCCGG
>JAXDGF010000262.1:0-6217 GCA_034665165.1 Solirubrobacteraceae bacterium
GCCTTCGCCGCCCGGCTGGCGAACAGCGAAGGGCTCCGCAACGCGGTGCAGCAGTGGCTCTCGGCGCCGGCGCGCAAGCCCGAGGACGTGAGCGCGGATGACTGGCTGCGCTTCGAGCAGGACAAGCACGAGAGGCTGCTCGCCGCCGCGGGCCGGCGCTCGAACGAACTCGAACTGATGGAGACGCGATGAGCACGACTGTCGATCCAAGCACCACCGACTTCAAGGTGGCGGACCTCTCGCTCGCGGCCTTCGGCCGCAAGGAGATCCAGCTCGCCGAGCACGAGATGCCGGGCCTCATGGCCACCCGGGCGGAGTACGCCGAGCGCCAGCCGCTCAAGGGCGCGCGCATCACGGGCTCGCTGCACATGACGATCCAGACCGCCGTCCTGATCGAGACGCTCGTCGCCCTCGGGGCCGAGGTGCGCTGGGCCAGCTGCAACATCTTCTCGACCCAGGACCATGCGGCGGCGGCGGTTGCGGTCGGACCCGACGGCACTCCCGAGGATCCGCGCGGCGTCCCCGTCTACGCGTGGAAGGGGGAGACGCTCGAGGAGTACTGGTGGTGCGCCGAGCAGGCGCTGCTATGGCCGGGTGGCGACGGGGTCCAGGGGCCGAACATGATCCTCGACGACGGGGGGGACGCGACGCTGCTCGTGCATAACGGGGTTGAGTACGAGCGGGCGGGCGCGGTGCCCGATCCCGCGAGCGCGGACTCCGAGGAGCTCCAGATCATCCTCGCCACGCTCCAGCGCTCGCTGACCGAGGATCCCGAGCGCTGGACGAAGATCGCCGCTCAGATCAAGGGCGTCACCGAGGAGACGACGACCGGCGTCCACCGCCTCTATCAGTTCGCCGAGCAGGGTCACCTCCTGTTTCCCGCCATCAACGTCAACGACGCCGTGACCAAGTCGAAGTTCGACAACAAATACGGCTGCCGCCACTCGCTCATCGACGGCATCAACCGCGCCACCGACGTGCTCATCGGCGGCAAGGTCACCGTTGTGTGCGGCTACGGCGACGTCGGCAAGGGCTGCGCCGAATCGCTCCGCGGCCAGGGCGCGCGCGTGATCATCACCGAGGTCGATCCCATCTGCGCCCTGCAGGCGGCGATGGACGGCTATCAGGTGGCGACGCTCGAGGACGTTCTCGACACGGCCGACATCTTCATCACCGCGACCGGTAACCGGGACGTCATCACCGCGACGCAGATGGAGCGCATGAAGCATCAGGCCATCGTCGGGAACATCGGCCACTTCGACAACGAGATCGACATGGCCGGCCTGGCCACGCTCGGCGGCGTGGAGCGCATCAACATCAAGCCCCAGGTCGACGAGTGGGTCTTCGCCGACGGCCACACCATCATCGTCCTCTCCGAGGGCAGGCTCCTCAACCTCGGCAACGCGACCGGTCACCCGAGCTTCGTGATGTCGAACTCGTTCACGAATCAGGTGATCGCGCAGATCGAGCTCTTCGGCCACACCGAGATGTACGAGAAGCGCGTCTACACGCTGCCCAAGCATCTCGACGAGAAGGTCGCGCGCCTGCACCTGGATGCGCTCGGGGTCCGGCTCACGCAGCTCACCCCGGATCAGGCGGACTACCTCGGCGTGCCCGTCGAAGGCCCGTTCAAGCCCGACCATTACCGCTACTAGGTGATTCGACACCAGCCTCCCAGGACGTAGATGGCCCGCGGATCCGGCGCGCGCCCGCCGGCGCGCTCGGGCGTCCCGGACCATGACGTAGCCGATCTCGCGCTCGCCCCGTCAGGGCAAGCGCGGACCGAGTGGGCGGACGCCCAGATGCCGGTCCTGCGGCAGATCCGCGAGCGCTTCGAGCGCGAGCGGCCCCTCGATGGGGTTCGCGTGGCCGCCTGCCTGCACGTCACGGCCGAGACCGCGAACCTCGTCCGCGCTCTCCAGGCGGGAGGCGCGCGGGCGGCGCTGTGCTCGGCCAACCCGCTCTCGACCCAGGACGACGTCGCGGCCGCGCTCGTCGTCGAGTATGGGGTGGAGGTCAGGGCGGTCCGCGGCGAGGATCTCGACGCGTACGTCGAGCATGTGCGCGCGCTGCTGGCGGGAACGCCGCAGGTCACCATCGACGACGGCGCCGACCTGCTCGTGACCGCGCACGGCATCGGGGGCGAGACCCTGAGCGCCTTGATCGGCGGCACCGAGGAGACGACGACGGGCCTCGTGCGGCTGCGGCGCCTTCAGGACGCCGGCGAGCTCGGGTGCCCCGTCCTCGCCGTCAACGAGGCGCGCACCGAGCGGGCGCTGAACGACCGCCACGGCACCGGCCAGTCGGCCCTCGACGGCATCGTGCGCGCCACCAACGTCCTCCTCGCCGGACACACGCTCGTGGTCATCGGCTACGGGTGGGCCGGTCAGGGCGTCGCCGAGCGAGCCCGGGGCGCGGGGGCGGCGGTGATCGTGTGCGAGGTCGACGCCATGCGCGCGCTCGAGGCGCGGATGGCCGGCTACGAGGTCATGCCCGCCCTGGACGCGGCCGAGCGCGGTGATATCTTCATCACCGTGACGGGCTCGCGCCGGGTCCTGCGCGGCGAGCACTTCGAGCGTATGAAGGACGGCGCGCTCCTGGCCAACGCCGGACACTTCGACGTCGAGATCGACCTCGACGACCTGCGCGCGCTCGCGACCGGAGGCGTGCGCGAGGTGCGCCCGCTCGTCGAGCAGTACGACCTCTCGGGCCGGAAGCTGAACCTCCTCGCCCACGGGCGCGTGGTCAACCTCGCCGCCGCCGAGGGGCACCCGGCAGCGGTCATGGATGTCTCGTTCGCGCTCCAGGCCCTGTGCGTCGAGGACCTCGTCCGGCGCCGGGGCGAGCTCGCGCCCGGCGTGCACCAGGTCCCGGCCACGATCGATTACGAGGTGGGGCGGCTCAAGCTCGCCGCCCTCGGGGTGAGGATCGACGAGCCGACCCCCGAGCAGGCGGACTACCGCGAATCTTGGCTCTGAGTGGCCGCGTCGGCGGATTCCACGACGCCCGCGGATTTGGCTCTGCCAAATCCGGCCACGGAATTCGCGCTAGCGAATTCCGCCTCCTCGAGGCGCTCCGCCCGCTGGGACTGCCGCTCTGACTCGCTCAGCATCTGGAAGAAGAGGACGACGAGGGCGATGCCCATGACGATCGACTGCTCGAGCGCCATCAGGAGCCCGGCCAGGGACTGATCCTCGACCGCGCTCAACCCCCAATACCGGGGCTGATGCTCGTAGAAGGGGTAGAGGGCGGTGGGGGCGAAGGCGAGCGCGACCCCGAGCACGCCCACGAACAATTTTGTGCTCACCATGTAGCTGATCGGCCCCGCGCCTCCGCGGCGCATGCGGCTGCGGATGGGGGAGATGAGGTACCACCAGTAGAGCGAGCCCGCGAGCATGAAGGTCACGTGCTCGAGGAAATGGATGCCGGAGTGGCTGAGGGCCAGGTCGTACATGGCGGGGACGTGCCACAGCCACATCGAGCCGGCGTAGAGCGCGACCGCGAAGGCGGGGTGGGCGAGGAATCCGGCGCGCTGCTCGACGGCTCGGATGCGCCGGGTGATCGGGCGCAGGATGCCCTTGGTCAGCCCGAGGATGAGGAGGATGGGCGCGATATCGAGGAGGAGCACGTGCTGGAGCATGTGCATGAAGAGCAGGTTGTCGGCGAGCGCGTCGATCGGCGAGCTGAGCGCCGCCCAGATGACGACGAGACCGAGCAGGAACAGCGTCAGGCGCCCGTAACCGGGGGGATGAGGCATGCCGGGCCGGCGGGCACGACGCCAGCCTTTGACGTAGATCGTGGCGAGAACCGCCAGGCCGAGCACGACGGTCGGCTCGAACGGCCACACGATCTTCGGCGCCACGACCCGGCATTCTCGCAATCGACAAACGCCCTCGCTAGGTCTAGCCTTGGGTGAGCTCGTTTACACCCAGTTTCTTGAAGGGGGTTAGTCGATGCGCATCGAGGTCAAGGGCCGCAACGTGCCCGTTTCTGACGACCTGAAGGAGTACGTGACCAAGCGTTTTCGGAAGGTGTCACGGCAGGTATCCGAGCTGGCGGAGCTCGAGGTCGAGGTGTTCGAGGAGAGGAACCCCGCGATCGCCGACTCCCAGGTCGCCGAGGCCACGCTGCACCTGAAGGGCGTCACCCTCAGGTCGCGCGACGCCTCGCCCGACATCGTCCACTCGATCAACCTGTGCGCTGACGAGCTGGCCGTCCAGGTCAAGCGCCACCGCGACAAGCGCCGCAGGCGCCGCGAGGCCCGGGCCGTGGGCGAGCAGGTGGGCGAGCCGCCGGCGCTGCCCGGAGACGTCTCTCCGGCGGCGTAGTGGGCCACTTAGGCGAGGCCGTGGCGGCCGTGCGCGGAGCGCCCGGCTGACCCTCGACCGTCGCGGGGCCACTGCTACCCTAACCCCATGTCCTTCCTGGACCGAGCGCTTCGCATGGGCGAAGCCAAGAAGTTCAAATCGTATGAGCAGCGAGTCGGCCGGATCAACTCGTATGAGGCCGAGATCGAGCAGTACACGGACGGGGAGCTTCGTGAAGCCGCGGACGAGCTCCGTGAGCGCGCCCGGGGCGGCGAGAAGCTCGACGATCTGCTTTTTGAGTGCTTTGCGCTCGTGCGCGAGGCGGGCAAGCGCACGATGGGGATGCGCCACTTCGATGTCCAGCTCATCGGCGGCATGGTCCTCCACGACGGCTGCATCGCCGAGATGAAGACCGGCGAGGGAAAGACACTGACCGCCACGCTCGCTGTCGTGCTCAACTCCCTTGCCGGACGGGGCGTGCACGTCGTCACCGTCAACGACTACCTCGCCCGCCGCGACGCGATGTGGATGAAGCCGATCTACGACGCCCTCGGCGTCGGCGTCGGCGTGCTCCAGAACATGCAGCCCTACGAGGAGAAGCGCGAGGCCTACGCCGCCGACGTCACCTACGGCACGAACTCCGAGTTCGGCTTCGACTACCTCCGCGACAACATGGCGACCTCGCTCGACGAGAAGGTCCAGCATGGCGGCCGCCCCAAGCCCGAGGAGGGCCAGTCCCCATACCACACCTTCGCGGTCGTCGACGAGGTCGACAACATCCTGATCGACGAGGCGCGGACCCCGCTCATCATCTCCGGCGCCCCCGAGCAGGCGGCCGACCTGTACGCCAAGTTCGCGCGCCTCGCGCCCAAGCTCGAGGCCGGCAAGACGCCGGAGAACATGGACCCGCGGATGAAGAAGGAGTTCATCGCCGACTTCGACTACGAGTACGAGGAGAAGCACAAGACGGTGGCGGTGACGGAGCGCGGCGTAGCCAAGGCCGAGCGCTTCCTCGGCATTGACCACCTCTACCGCGCCGAGAACGGCCACCTCGTCAACCACCTGATCCAGGCCCTCAAGGCCGAGTCGCTGTTCAAGCGCGATGTCGATTACGCCGTGATCGACGGCGAGGTCAAGATCATCGATGAGTTCACGGGACGCATCCTCGACGGGCGCCGCTGGTCGGAGGGTCTGCACCAGGCCGTCGAGGCCAAGGAGGGGGTGCGGGTCCAGGAGGAGAACCAGACCCTGGCCACGATCACGCTGCAGAACTACTTCCGGATGTACGACAAGCTGGCGGGCATGACGGGCACGGCGCTAACCGAGGCCACCGAGTTCATGAAGATCTACGAGCTGCCGGTGGTCCAGGTTCCCACCAACCAGCCGATGATCCGGGCCGACCGCAACGACCAGGTCTACAAGACCAAGGACGGCAAGTGGGCGGCGGTGGTCAACGAGATCGAGGCCCGCCATGAGGCCGGCCAGCCGGTGCTGGTGGGGACGATCTCGGTGGAGATCTCCGAGGACATCTCGCGGCGCCTGACCGCCAAGGAGATCAAGCACACAGTGCTCAACGCCAAGCCCGAGTTCGCCGAGCGCGAGGGCGAGATCATCGCCGAGGCAGGCGCCCCGGGGGCGGTCACGATCGCCACCAACATGGCCGGCCGCGGCGTCGACATCAAGCTCGGCGGCAATGCGGAGCACCTGACGACGCTCGAGCTGGTCAAGCTCGGAACGGCGCCCGGCGATCCCGACTTCGACGAGCACTACGCCAAGGTGCTGCCGGAGATCGATCGCCGGATCGAGGCCTCGAGCGGGCAGGTGCTCGAGGCCGGCGGCTTGTTCATCCTCGGCACCGAGCGCCACGAGTCGCGCCGGATCGACAACCAGCTGCGAGGGCGCGCCGGCCG
>JAXDGF010000263.1:0-3383 GCA_034665165.1 Solirubrobacteraceae bacterium
GTAACGCTGGTCGGAGAGCATGATCAGGAAGATGTGCTTGACCGGCGGGAGCACCGAGGGGGTGGGTTGTGTCGCCGTCCCGCTGCCCGTGCTCGTCGGCGTGGATGACGAGCCCGCCGAGGAGGCCGGGCTCGCGGGCGCGGCGGCTGCCGGGGTGGAGGGCGAAGCGCTGGTGGAGGGCGCGGGGGTGACCGGCGCCGCAGCGGGAGGCGCCGGCGCCGCCGGATGCGGCGCGATCGCGAGGATGATGGGCCCGGTCTGGGTCTCGGCGCTCGAGCTCGCCAGCGAGCCGATGACGACGCCGAAGGCGAGCATCGCCATGATCGCCACCGCCGAGGCACGAGGTGAGGGCATCGAGCGCCAGCTGGCGGCGGCCGCGCCGGCGAGGGCGGGGTCGGCGGCGAAGGCCGCGGGGTCACGCGCGAACAACGCCTGGGCATCCCCGCGCGCGAGGATGGCCCGGAGTCGCTCGGCGATGGCCAGCGGCAGACCCCCGCGCCGCTCTCCGCACTCGACGCAGTAGCGCTGGTCGTCGGCCAGCGGCGCCCGGCAGGTGGCGCAGCGCGATCCGCCACGCGAGCCGTTCGGCTCGTCGTCCTGGTCCGCGGTCATGGCGACCACTCTAGCCTCGCGCCGGCCACCTGCGGTCGCCACGATGGGCCGTGTTCACAGGTTTTTCACAGGATCGGCCAGGGGGTCGCCGCTACACTGCCCGGGCGCGAATGGACGGGACCACGACCACCACAAGCACCGAACCGGACGGCGAGAAGGTGGCCTCAAGCACTCCCTCAAGCACTCCCAGCCCCGAGCCGCAGCTTCTGACCACCGCCGTCGGCGATACGTGTGCCAACTGCGGCGCACGGATGGCGGGCGACCAGCGCTATTGCGTCGAGTGCGGAGAGCGGCGCGGAAAGTCGCGTTACACGATGCCCACGACCGCAGCCGGCGCACCGGCCATGGCGGCCGGGCAGCGTCCGACACGCTGGGGCTGGATGTCGTCCAACGCGAGCCTGATCCTCGGTGTCGGCGTGCTCCTGCTCGCGATGGGGGTCGGCGTTCTCATCGGACGCGACAGCGTAGGAAGCCAGCGCGCCGCGGGCCCGTCGAGGATCGTCATCCAGGGCTCCACCGGCGGCGCGGCCGCAGCCGCGGCGCCCACCACCGCGACCACAACCCCCTCGACCGCGGCCGGCACCGGATCGTCGAAGTCGAAATCGACATCGTCCTCGAAATCCAAGGCCCCGTCCGTGACCGCCGCGTCAAAGCTTCCGCCCGCGGCCAAGAAGATCCCCAAAAACCTCCAGTCCAAGGTCGCGACGCTGGGGAGCAAATGCGCCGGCGGGGGCAAGTTCACGGGCACCTTCTTCGGGTCGGGCGGCACCAGTAACGGGTGCACCAAGTGAGCAGGGCCTCGATCATCCAACGCGCGCGAGGAACGATGCGCGACAGATTCGCGAGCGTCGTTCGCGCCGATGCCCCTCGGCGCGCGCGCAGCGGCCAGGCGGCCGCCGCGACGCCCATGACCCGAGAAGGGGGGGTCGACCTCGAGCGCCGGCGCGACAAGCTCACCGCCCGCTTCGTCGAGCTTCAATGGGATCTCGGCGGGCTCGTCTACGAGATGGCGATCCGCAACCGGATCCGCGTCGACACCATCGTCCAGCGCGCCGCGGCTCTCCAGGACATCGACGCCGAGCTGGGCGAGGTCGAGCGCATCCTGCGCACGGAGCAGACGGGCACGGCGGGCACCTGCGCCTCTTGCGGCGCCCCGCACTCGAGCGGAGCCGCCTACTGCTGGCAGTGCGGCCAGCCCATCCTCGAGCAGGTCCCGAGCGAGTCGATCTTCGCGCCGTAGGCCCCGCGCCGCGATAGGCCGGGCGCCGCCGTCGGCCCGGCGCTCGTCTCAGCCGAAGCGGCCGGTTACGTAGTCGCGTGTCCTCGGGTCGGCCGGACGCATGAACATAGTCTCGGTGTCGTCGTACTCGATCAGCGTGCCCACGCGCTGCTCGTCGAGGCTGAAGAAGGCGGTGCGGTCGGCGACGCGGGCGGCCTGCTGCATGTTGTGCGTGACGATCACGAGCGTGTACCGGGGCTTGAGCTCGTGCATCAGCTCCTCGATCGAGAGCGTGGAAATCGGATCGAGCGCCGAGGCGGGCTCGTCGAGCAGGAGCACGTCAGGCTCGACGGCGATGGCCCGGGCGATGCAGAGCCGCTGCTGTTGCCCGCCCGACAGCCCGAGGGCCGGGTCGCGCAGGCGATCCTTGACCTCGTCCCACAGGGCGGCGTCGCGCAGCGCGCGCTCGACGCGTTCGTCGAGGTTGTCCTTCATCCCGAGGTTGCGCGGGGCCCATGCGATGTTGTCGTAGATCGATTTCGGGAAGGGGTTGGGCCGCTGGAAGACCATGCCGATCCGCCGGCGGACCTCGACCCGGTTGACGCCTTCCCCGTACACGTCGTGACCGTGGTAGAGGACGTCACCTTCGAGGCGGAATCCGGACACAGAGTCGTTCATGCGGTTGAGGCTGCGCAGGAAGGTGGTCTTGCCACACCCCGAGGGCCCGATCAGCGCCGTGATCAGGTTGCGATAGATCTTCATGGTGAAAGGGGCGAGGGCCTGCTTGGACCCGTAGAAGACCGAGACGTCGCGGACGTCGAAGACGGCCGCGCGGTCAACCGTGGCTGACGCGCCGTTGCGCTCGGGCGCGGGCAGCGGCTCGGGGTCAGTCGCCGTCCGGATCCTCACCCGGCGGCTAACCGTGTCCGTGGGCGGGATCACCTCAGGCTCGCCGGTCCTCATAGGCCCAGTTTAGAGCGGTTGCGGGCCAGGAACACGCGCGCGAAGATATTCGCGGCGAGGATGAGCGTCATGAGGACGAGGGCCGTGCCCCAGGCCTGGGCGACGAACGGGCCGCCCTGGTCGAGGTCCTGGAAGATCGTGAAGGGCATGGCCGACATCGCGTGCAGCGGGTTGATGTGCACGGTGTTTCCGATGACGAGGCTGTCGAGGATGATGAGCGGCGCCGACTCGCCCGCCGCCCGCGCCGCCGCCAGGATCGTCGCGGTGACGATCCCGCCCAGGGCCGAGGGGAGGACGACGCCGACCACTGAACGCCAGCGGCTCACGCCGAGCGAGTCGGCGGCCTCGCGCAATGTGCTAGGCACGAGCAGGAGCACCTGGTGGCTCGAGCGCGCGATCAGCGGGAGCATGATGATGGCGAGCGCGATGGACGCGGCGTAGCCGGACTCCGTGTGGGTCCCGAGGACGATCAGGCCATAGACCATCAGGGCCACGACGACGGTGGGCAGGCCGTTCATGAGGTCGAGCGCCATCCTCACCAAGCGTCCGGAGCGCGGCCCCGCGTATTCGATCAGGAAGATCGCGACCA
>JAXDGF010000264.1:0-7725 GCA_034665165.1 Solirubrobacteraceae bacterium
GCCTGGACCGCCGCCGGGCCGGCGACGCCCCCGTAGAAGAGCGCGTCCGCCCCGGACTGCGCGAGGCCGGCGCTCGAGCGCGCCGGCGCTGTGGCCTTGATCCCGTATTTGGAGGCGTTCTCCTGAACGGCGAGGGCGATCGCGTCGCCGTATGGCTCCCCGTCCTCGACGATGAACACCTTCTTCACCCGCAGCCCCTGCATGACCTGGAGCTGAGCCTTAGCCTGAGAGTTGTCGCTCGGCACGACGCGCCCGAAGGTGCGGCCGTAGGTGCTGAGCGACTCGTAGTACTTGTCGGGCGAACCCGAAGCAGCGAGCGTCGCCTGCGTCAATCCGATCGCCGTGTCGTAGGGGCTGACCTCGAGCAGGTCGTCCGCGTTGGTGATCGGGATCGACTGGGCCGAGGCGTTCGGGTCGATCTCCCCGATGTAGGCGATGGCGTTGGCGTGCTGGATGACCGTGCGCGCGTTGACGGCGATGAGCTTGGGGCTCCACCCCACGCTCGTCGCGTCATTGAGGGCTTTGAGCTCGATCGTGAAGCGCCCCGCCTTGCCGGCGGCCTGCTGGAGCGCCAGCTGCTCTGCGTCCAGCACGTCGTGCGCCGCGGCGCTCGCGACCAGCGGCCCGTTCAGCGGCAGGCTGGCGTAGATCGTCAGCGTCGTGCCCGTGATCGTCGTCGTCGTGGCCGACGTCGTCCCGCAGGCCGACACGCCGGCTATCAGCGCGACACAAACAGCCCCGGTCAGTACCCGGTTGTGCATCCCCATGGCAGCGCCGGCCCGCGCTACTCGCGACGGCCGGGAAGGCTCGCAAGCATGTGCTGGAGGCCGACGGCGATCCCGACCACAGTCAGAACGATCGCGATGCCCTGAACTCCCTTGATCCCGAAGGCCCAGAGGATGATCCACGCGCACAGGGCGCCGACGGTGCTGACGAAGATGACCATGCGGAAGCCAGGATCCTAACGGAGCGCGTGACCGAGGGCGAGAACCAGGTCTCGCACCGCGGTGGCCGGATCGGCGGCCTCGCCCGCGGCGCGCACGAGCCGCGACCCGACGATCACTCCGTCGGCGCCGGCGCCGGCGGCCGCGGCCGCCTGCTTGGGAGTGGCGATCCCGAAACCCACCGCCACCGGGACCGCGGTGAGCGCCTTGGCGCGCGCGATGACTTCGGCCAGGCCCTCGGCGACCCCGGTCCGCTCCCCCGTCGTGCCCGTCAGGGACACGGTGTAGAGAAAGCCCCGGGCGCGCTCGCCGATCCGGGCGAGCCGTGCTTCCGGCGTCGTCGGGGCCACGAGGGGCACGAGCGCGATGCCGCGGCGCTCACACGCTCCGAGCACGTCGGGCGCCTCCTCGTACGGTAGGTCGGGGACGATCAGCCCGCTCGCGCCGCTGGCGGCGAGGGAGTCGGCGAACCGATCGAGGCCGCGCGCGTAGATGAGGTTGGCGTAGCACATGACCACGACCGGGACGCGGCCGGCGATCGTGCCCGCGAGCTCGAGCACGTCGTGGACGCGGACCCCGGCCCGCAGCGCGACTGTGCCCGCCGCGTGGATCACGGGACCGTCGGCCAAGGGGTCTGAGAACGGCACCCCGAGCTCGACGAGATCGGCACCGGCGTCGGCGTAGGCGAGCGCGATCTCACGCGAGCGCTCGAGGTCGGGGAACCCACCCATCATGTACGGCATGAGCGCGGCACGGCGGCCGTTGGCGCGAGCGGCCTCGAACGCCTCGGCGATCCGTTCGATTCCCGTCGGCGCCGTCCGCGCCGTCCGCGCCGTCGGCGCCGTCCGCGCCGTCGGCGCCTCGGGATGCTCGGGGGCGAGCATCAGTCCGCAGCCGTGTCGAGGTTGGCGATCACTTCGGCGAGATCCTTGTCGCCGCGGCCCGAGAGGCAGACGAGATCGAGGTCGCTCGGCCCGTTCGCCACCGCCCATGCGAGCGCGTGGGAGGACTCGAGCGCGGGGATGATCCCCTCCAGGCGCGCGGTGCGCGTGAAGGCGTCGAGCGCCTCCGCGTCGGTCACCGCGACGTAGCGGGCCCGGCCCGAGTCGCGCAGCCAGGCATGCTCGGGACCGCTTCCGGGGTAATCGAGCCCGGCGGAGATCGAATGTGCCTCCAAGATCTGGCCCTCCTCGTCTTGCATCAAGGCCGAGAAGGCGCCGTGGAGCACCCCGGGGAGTCCGGCCGCCGTCAGCGGCGCCCCGTGACGGCCGCTCTCGAGCCCTTCTCCCGCCGCCTCGACGCCGATGAGCTCGACGCCGGCGTCGGCGGCGAAGGGGGTGAAGATGCCGATCGAGTTCGAGCCGCCGCCCACGCAGGCGATGACGCGCTGGGGCAGGCGCCCACAGCGCTCGAGCATCTGGGCCCGGGCCTCGTCGCCGATGACCCGCTGCAGGTCGCGCACGAGCGCCGGGTACGGCGCCGGGCCCACGCACGAGCCGATGATGTAGTGGGTGGTGGCGACGTTGGTCACCCAGTCGCGGATCGCCGCCGACACCGCCTCCTTCAGCGTACGCGCGCCGGCCTCGACGGGCTCGACGCGGGCGCCGAGCAGCTCCATACGCTCGACGTTCGGCTTCTGGCGGCGCATGTCCTCGGTGCCCATGTAGACGACGCACTCCAGCCCGAGGAGCGCACACGCGGTCGCGCTCGCAACGCCGTGCTGGCCGGCTCCGGTCTCGGCGATGATCCGCCGCTTGCCCATGCGCACGGCGAGGAGGGCCTGCCCGAGCGCGTTGTTGATCTTGTGCGCGCCGGTGTGGTTGAGGTCCTCGCGCTTGAGGTAGATGCGATGGCCCGCGAACTCGCTCAAGCGGCGCGCGTGATAGACGGGACTCGGCCGCCCGACGTAGTCGTGCAGGAGCGCGTCGAGCTCCGCCTGGAATGACGGGTCCTCGCGGGCGGCGATCCACGCGCGCTCGAGCTCGTCGAGGGCGGGCATGAGCGTCTCGGGGACATACTGGCCGCCGTAGGGGCCGAAGCGATGCTCGACGATGGTCACGCCGCCACCTCCGGGGTGGAAGTGGCGACCCCCGGTTTCACAGTGGCCCCTGTCGCGTTCACCGCCGCTTCCACGAAGGCCTTGACGCGCGCCGGGTCCTTATGGCCCGGGCTCGACTCGACGCCGCTCGCCACGTCGACGGCAAACGGCCGTACCGCGGCGATCGCGTCGCCGACGTTCTCGGGCGTCAGCCCCCCGCTGAGGATCATGGGCACCCGTCCGCGGTGCAGACTCGCGAGCTCCCACGCGAACGTCTCCCCCGTGCCCCCCATCTGGCCCGGCACGTGACTGTCGAGAAGGTGGTAGTCGACGTGGAAGGTAGACAGGGCCTGGATGTCGGCGCCGCTGTGGACGCGCGCGGCCTTGATCACCTTGGCGCCGGTGCGCCGCGCCGTCTCGGCGCAGAAGGCCGGCCCTTCATCTCCGTGGAACTGGATCATGGTCAGCCCCACCGCCTCAGCGGTGGCGGCGACGTACGCGAGCGTCGGGTTGACGAACACGCCGACGACCTCCGCCCGCCGCTTCACCGCCGCCGCTATCGCCGCCGCCATCGCGGGATCGGCCCGGCGGGGCGACCGGGGCCAGAAGTTCAGGCCGATCGCCCAGACACCCGCGGCGACGGCGTGCTCGGCGTCCGCGAGCGTGGTGACGCCGCAGAGCTTGATCCTGGGGACGGTGAAGGCGGGCATCCCCACATCGTAGGTGGGTCCTCAGCCCGGTGACGGACCGGAGGCGACGGACGGGTGGGGTCCTCAGTCCGGTGACGGACCGGAGGCGACGGACGGGGGGGTCCTCAGCCCGGTGACGGACCGGAGGCGAGCGTGACCGAGATCGTCTGAACCTTGCTACCGCGGAGGACGGTGAGGCTGATGGCCTCGCCGGGCCGCTTCGAGGCGACGGCCTGGCTCAGCGCACCCACCGAGCTGGCGGCGGCGCCGTTGACGCGCTCGATCACATCGCCGCCCACCCACACGGCCTGCCCATCGACGACGCGCTTGACGCTGCCCGGGCGCAGCCCGACCTTGGCGGCGGGCCCGGCGGGATCGACCGATTCGACGAGAACGCCGTGCCGGGCACGCACGCCGGCGCCCGAGAGGGAGCGGTCGATGGTCATTCCGCCCAGACCCAGATACGCCGTCGCCTCGCGTACGCCCACCCGCCGCAGGAGCGCCGTGGCGGTATTGATGGGAACGGCGAACCCGATCGCCGGGCCGTCGGCGTGTCCGCTGCTCTGGATCTGCGAATTGATCCCGATCACTCGACCCGCGGCATCGATGAGCGGACCGCCAGAGGTGCCGCGGTTGGCGGGGGCGTCGGTCTGGATCACGTGGTCGATGGCGAAGCCGTTGGCGGCCGGGATCTGGCGTTGCAGCGCCGAGACGATCCCAGTGCTCAGGGTGCGGTCGAAGCCGAACGGGTCGCCGATGGCAAGGGTGGGGTCACCGACCCGGGCGGTGACGGAATCGCCGAGCTCGAGCGGCCGCAGGCGGACCCGATGCGGATCGACGCGCACGATCGCGATGTCCTGGCTCGGCAGAACGCCCATGACCCGCGCCGTCATCGTGACGCCAGGCTGGATCTGGATCGAGATCCCGCCCGGGCCGGCCCCGTCGATGACGTGGTAGTTGGTGAAGATGTCGCCCAGACGATCGACGACGAACCCCGATCCCGTCGACAGGCCAGACGGCTGCGTGCTCGGGACCGTGAACGGATTCTGCGGGTTCGGCACCACGTTGGCGCGCACGAAGACAACCCCCCGGGAGCTGTGCTCGTAGATCTCGTACGGCGTCAGCCCGCTGCCGGCATCCGACGTCCGCTGGCCGGCCAGGGGCGCCTCCACGATGACCGTCCTGGTCTCCCGGCGACCGGTTACGCCAAGCGCGAGGAGCGCGCCGGCCACCGTCAAGCCGCCTACGGCCGCGGCCGTCAGCGGTGAGCGCAAAATCGCCTTCATCCCGTGTGAGTGTGCGACGAGGCGCTCAACTGCACTTAAAGGGGCGATCTGAGGAGCGGCCTTCCGCCCGCCAGCGCCCGGCACGCCGGCTCGATCTCCGCGGAGCGCATCAGCGCCTCGCCCACGAGCACGGCGTGGACTCCGGCGCGCTCGAGCTCGTCGAGCTCGGCCCGCGTCCTGAAGCCCGACTCGGCCACCACGATGGCCCCGTCCGGTACGCCGGCCAGGAGCTCGTACGTGCGCGCCGTGTCAACGGCGAGGGTGGTGAGATCGCGGTTGTTGATGCCGATGATCTCGGCGCGGATGGCCCGCGCACGCTGGAGCTCGTACTCGTCGTGGACCTCGACGAGGACCGCCAGGCCGAGGGCGCGCGCCGAGTCATACAGCGTCGAGAGCTCCTCGTCGGTGAGGGCGGCGACGATGAGGAGGATCGCATCAGCGCCGGCGGCCAGCGACTCGGTGATCTGGTAGGGGTCGACGATGAAATCCTTACGCAGGAGCGGAAGGGCGCTGGCCTCACGCGCCGAGCTGAGGTCGCTCAGCGACCCGAGAAAGCTCGGGCCCTCGGTCAGGATCGAGACGGCGGCCGCGCCCCCGCGCTCGTAGGCGCCGACGACTTGGTGGAGCGCCAGGTCTTCCCTGATCACTCCGGCCGAGGGCGACCCGCGCTTGTGCTCGGCGATGACGGAGAGCCCGGGGGGCGCGAGGGCGGCGGCGAAGGGCCGCAGTTCGCGGCTCCTCTGTGCCGCGATGGGTTCGAGCGTTGCGAGGGGCGTGTCCCGGCGCCTGCGCTCGACCTCTTCGCGCGTGGCGGCCACGATCCGCTCGAGGGTATTCATGCCGGAGCGAGCTCCTGCGTGCGCGCGACGAAGCGGTCGAGGGCCTCGGCTGCGGCGCCCGTGTCGATGGCGGCCTCGGCCGCCCGTACGCCGTTTGCCAGCGTATCCGCCGCGCCGCCGGCGTAGATGGCCGCGCCGGCGTTGAGAACCGCGATGTCGCGCGTCGGGCCCCGCTCACCGGCCAGGATGCGGCGCGCCGTCTCCGCGTTTCTCGCGGGCGTCCCGCCTGCGACGGCCTCGAGGGGCGCGCGGTCGAGCCCGAAGTCCTCGGGTGAGACGGAGTAGCGGCGCGTCTCCGTCTCGGTGACCTCGACAACGGCGGTCGGGGCCGAGATCGAGAGCTCGTCGAGGCCGTCGTCGCTGGAGACGACGAGCGCGCGCTCGGCCCCAAGGCGCGCGAGCGCGCCGGCGAGGGTCTCCAGGTAGGCGGGGTCGGAGACGCCGATGAGCTGGCGCGTGGCACCGGCGGGATTGGTCAGGGGACCGAGGAAATTGAAGATCGTGCGCACCGCCAGCTGCCGGCGCACCGGGATCACGTAGCGCGTGGCCTGATGATGGGTCGGCGCGAACATGAATCCGAACCCAACGTCCTCGATGCACCGCGCGACGGCGTCAGGCCCGAGGTCGATGCGCGCACCGAGGGCCTCGAGCACGTCCGCCGAGCCCGACAGGCCGGTGGCCGAGCGGTTGCCGTGCTTGGCCACCGTGCACCCGGCCCCCGCCGCGATCAGCGCCGCGGTCGTCGAGACGTTGAACGTTTGCCGTCCTCCGCCCGTCCCCGCCGTGTCGACCAGGTTGTCGCGATCGACGGTGACATGAGCGGCAAACCCCCGCATCGTGCGCGCCAGCCCCGCGAGCTCGTCGACCGTCTCCCCCTTCGTCCGCAGGGCAATGAGAAAGCCCGCGATCTGAACCTCGCTTGCATCCCCCGACATGATCTCCGAGAGCACGGCCGCCGCGTCGTCGAGGCTCAGGTCTCGCCCCGACGCGAGCGCATCGATGGCGCCGGTCAGCAGCTGCTCGGTCACTGCTCGCGCTCCGTCCGCGGCGCGAGGAAGTTCCCCAGCAGCTCGCGGCCCTGCTCGGTGAGGACCGACTCGGGATGGAACTGAACCCCCTCGGCCGGAAGCTCCCGGTGGCGCACCGCCATCACCACCTCACCCCCGAACGCGCTCCGCTCGAGCACGTCGGGCAGCTCCGGGTCGGCCACCAGCGAGTGATAGCGCCCAACCGTGAGCGGAGTCTGAAGACCCCGGAAGATCGTCCGCCCGTCGTGCTCGATGTCCGACGTCTTCCCATGGACCGGCTCATGCTGGATCACCCTGCCCCCCCACGCCTGAACCAGCGCCTGATGCCCCAGGCACACGCCCAGGGTCGGTATCCGAGCCAGCGGGAACCGCCGCACCGTCTCGAGCGAGATGCCCGCCTCGTTCGGAGTGCAAGGACCCGGCGAGACGATCACGCGGTCGTAGCCGCGGATGAGCAAGTCGTCGACGGAGGCCTGGTCATTGCGCACGACCTCGACATCGGCGCCAAGCTCACCGAGGTACTGAACGAGGTTGTAGGTGAAGCTGTCGTAGTTGTCGACGACGAGGACGCGCATTCGTGGGGCGAGGGTAGTGGGCGCCGCGCGGCGGGGGCGCGGCGGGTGGGGGCGCGGCGTGGGTGGGGGCGCCGCGTGGGTGCGGGCGGCGAGCTGGCGCGGGCCGGCCCGCGAGGGGGGCGTGCTGCAAACCCCTTGAAATGCAAGGGTTTCGCAGCACGGGTCCCGAGGCGCCGGACACGCCGGCAACCGCTTCGCCCAGGCCCACCGCGCGCGAGCCCTTGGCGCGAGGGCGGGATGTCCGCCGCCGGCCAGTTGCTTCCGAACCCGCCACCCCCGCCCCGCACCCACCCCCAACGCCAAGGAAGCGACTGGCCGCCGGCGGG
>JAXDGF010000265.1:0-2556 GCA_034665165.1 Solirubrobacteraceae bacterium
CCGCGTCCCGACAACCGCTCGGGATGGCTCGAGGGCGAGTCCCCGGCGACCCCGATGGAGACCCTGATCGACCACCAGGACGAGGCGCCGATGTGGGATCCCTCGACCCAGCTGCGGGTGGTCAAGAAGGGCGAGCGGACGCCGAGATATCCCGCCGCCTCCTCTGCTCCCGCGCGGGGGGGCTAATGACCACCGGTGATCTCCCGCCCGCGCTCCCGCGTCCGGGGGCGGCCGCCCGGTGACCGACGTCACGGCCCGCCTCGAGGAGCTGCGCGAGCGCGGCCTCTACCGGCGGCTGCGGCTGATCGAGGGGCCGCAGGGCCCGCGCGTCCTGCTCTCGGGGCGCGAGGTGCTGCTGCTCTGCTCGAACGATTACCTCGGGCTGGCCGCCGACCCGCGGGTGCGCGAGGCCGCCGCCGAGGCGGCGCTGCGCTGGGGCGCCGGGTCGGGCGCCTCGCGGCTGATCAGCGGCAACATGCAGCCGCACCGTGAGCTGGAGGCGCGGCTGGCGGCCTTCGAGGGTTACGAGCGGGCGCTCCTCTTCGGCTCGGGGTACCTGGCGAACACCGGGACGATCGCGGCGCTGGCCGGGCCCGGCGAGGTTGTCTTCTCCGACGAGCTGAACCACGCCTCGATCATCGACGGCTGCCGGCTGTCGCGGGCCGAGACCGTCGTCTACCGGCACAACGACGTGGCCCACCTCGAGTCGCTGCTGGAGGCCGCCGCGGGGACGCCGGCGCTGATCGTCACCGACGGGGTCTTCTCGATGGACGGCGACGTCGCGCCGCTGCCGCAGCTGCTGGAGCTGGCGCGGCGCTTTGGGGCGCGGCTGATGGTCGACGAGGCGCACGCGACCGGGGCGCTCGGCCCGGGCGGCCGTGGCGCTGTCGCCGCGGCGGGGCTGAGCGGCGAGGTCGACATCGTGATGGGGACGCTCGGCAAGGCGCTCGGCTCCTACGGCGCCTACGTCTGCGCCAACGCCGAGACCGTCGACTACCTGATCAACCGGGCGCGGCCGTTCATCTTCTCGACCGCGCCGCCGCCGCCGGTGGTGGGAGCGGCACGGGCGGCGCTCGCGGTGCTCGAGGCCGAGCCGGAGCGGGTCGAGCGGCTGATCGCGAACGGGCGGGTGCTGCGCGAGGCGCTCGCCGCCGAGGGCCTCGTCACGACCGCCTCGACCACCCAGATCGTGCCGATCGAGATCGGCGAGGCGGAGCCGACGATGGCGCTCTGCGAGCGGGCGCTGGAGCGCGGCGTCTTCGCCCAGGGGATCCGCCCGCCGACTGTGCCGGAGGGCTCCTCGCGCTTGCGCTTCACGGTGATGGCGACGCACGAGCCCGAGGAGCTGCGCCGGGCCGCCCACCAGGTCGGCGAGGCGGCGCGCGAGATCGGCCTGATCGGCACCGCGTCGGTGGCCTAGTGTCCCGACACTAGATGGGGGGAATCGCGCGAGGCGGATGGCAGCTGGCGCCGCTGGGCGGTGAGGAACAGACGCGCGAGTCGAAGGCGCGCGGCATCTTCGTCACCGCGACCAGCACCGAGATCGGCAAGACCGTGGTCGCCGCGGCGCTGGCGCGGACGCTGGCGAGCGATGGACAGCGGGTCGCGGTCTTCAAGCCCTGCGTGACCGGGATGGACGAGTTCCCCGGCTACGACGAGGCGGCGGCGATCGAAGCGGCCGCGGCGGCGCAAGGCGCAGCGCCCGCCCGCCCGGGGCCTGGGACGGGCGGCAGCACGCCCTCCGGCGAGGGGCTCCCCGACCATGCACTGCTCCGCTTGGCCTCGGGCTCGTCCCAGACCGACGCCGAGATCGCCCCCTACCGCTACGACCCACCGATGTCACCGCACCTGGCTGCCGGGCTTGCCGGCGAGGAGATCGACCCGGAGCGGGTGATGGCGGCGGCACGCGCCGCGGCGGCCGGCGCCGAGGCGATCGTCTGCGAGGGAGTCGGCGGCCTGCTCGTCCCACTCACCCCGAGCTGGACGGTGCGCTCGCTCGCGGTCGAGCTCGGCTACCCGCTGGTCATCGTCGCGCCGCCCGGCCTGGGGACGATCAACCACACCCTGCTGACCGTCGAATCGGCCCGCCAGGTCGGCCTCAAAGTCGCCGCGATCGTCCTCAACCCCTGGCCGGCCGAGCCGACCACGATCGAGTCCGACAACCGCGAGACGATCGCCGCGATGAGCGGCGCCCCGGTCCTCACCCTCCCCCGCCTCGACCTCACCGACCTCTCCACCTGGCCGGCGCTCCGCATCCCGTGACACCTCGATGTTTACGGGCCGAAAACTCAAGCCATAGTTGAGTTTTCGGCCCGTCAACCCAGCGGTGCGGTGGAAGCGTGACGAGGGTCGCGCGGGATCTCAGGTGGGGACGATGACGTCCAGGTTGCCTGGGGTGAGCTCGACAGTGAAGCCCGCGGCGGTGACAAGCTGCGCGGCGGCCTCGGGGTCCGCGGGTGGCTTCTTCGCCTCGAGCAGGACGCGGGCGACTTCGCCGCGCACCGCCTTCGCCATGTGGGACACCGGTTTGCGCTTGCCCTTGGTCTCGCTGAAGGC
>JAXDGF010000266.1:0-20082 GCA_034665165.1 Solirubrobacteraceae bacterium
CATGGCCGCAACGGAAGCGGCCGTGTTGGGACCGTCGAAGATTCCCCAGCCCTGGATGCACGCGTACTCCGGGCCAGAACGGTTCACACCGTGGAGATGCACGGTCGCACCGCTTGTGTTGACGAGATGGTTGCCCGAGACAAGCAGACCGCCCGGTCCGCTTCCTCCCGAGGCGGGCACGACGCTGGTCGGGGCCGAGGTCGCGGTCGCCGACCCGCCGGCGTTCTTGGCCGTCACGGCAACCCGGATGGTGTCTCCGACCTCAGACGACCCGACGGTGTGACTGCTCGAGGTCGCGCCGCTGATGTTTGTGCACGCAGTGCCGCCGCTGTTGCAGTCGCTCCACTGGTACCCGTAGCTTGTGGGGCTGTTCGACCATGTGCCGGTGCTCGCGGTGAGCACGTTGCCCACCGCCGCCGTCCCGGAAATCGTCGGCACGGACGTGTTCACCGGCGCCGGTGGATGACGCTTACCAGACGATGGCGAAACCTTGGCTTGCGCGACTCCGGTCAGGACGGCGGTCGCACACAGGATCGCTACGACGAATCCGAATCTACCAAGCATGCGCTGCTCCCCAATCTAGTTGTCTGACATCCGTATCGACCCACCAACGGAGGGCTTGAGTCTAGTTCAGCCCTGGTGCGGGGGGCTCGAGCGAACGCGAGCATGGTCTCGTCGTCGACGCCGTCAGCGTCGTGCACGACGGCGAGCGCGTTGCCCGCTAACGCGACGTCGGTGAAGACGTCGAGGACGGTGTAGCGGCGCTCAGCCGTCGAAGTCGAAGTCGCGGGGGGGACGCTGCTCGAACCAGAGGCGGTCGTGGTCGGGCGTGTCCTGGAGGAAGTCCGGCGTCTCTTCGAGGACGTCCTCCTCCGCGCCCTCCGGCTCCTCGCCCTCGGCGGCGTGGAGGTCTTCGACGCTGAACTCGGCGGTCTGCTCGTCCGTGTCGTGATGCCCGCCGCCGTCCGCCGGGAAGCGGCCCGGATGCGGGTCCGGCTCGTCGCGATCTGCCGGGTAGGGGCGTGGCACGGGCGGCACGGGGGGCACGTAAGGATCCGGCTCATCCGGAGCGCCAGCGGAATACGGCGGCTCGGGCGGCTCATACGGATCCGAGCGCGGGGGCGCCGCATACGCTCGCCCCGCCCCGCTGCCGTTGGCCGGCTCGTCGTCCTCGAGCTCCTCGTGATCGAAAGCCGCCGCGGGCCGCCGTGGCTCGTCCTCCCACGGCGCATCGTCCAGCGGCAGCGGCTCGTGCTCGAGGTCTTCGTCGTGCGCCAGCGGATCGTCGGCCAGGGGCTCGCCGCGCCGGCGCACAGGACCCAGAACTTCGCGCTCTTCGCGCTCTACTTCGGTGGGGTCGGCGCCGCGCCGTCGCTTCAGGTCGAGGTGCTCGCGGATCGCATCGTCCAGCAGACCCATGGCCGTTAAGCCTACTCGGCGGTCACGATGTCCGCACCCGCAGCGGCCGTGGCGTCGCAGATGGTGCGATTCTTGCCTTGGTGCTTGGCGACGTAGAGGTTGGCGTCGGCGGCTTGGATCAGGGCGTCCTTGCTCCCGGTGGACGTGGCGGCGACGCCGAGGCTGGCCGTCGTGCGCAGCGATCCCCGGCCTTCGAGGAGGGGGATTTCGAGCGCGGCAATGGCCGTGCGGACGCGCTCGGCGATCACGTACGCCCCTTGGAGGTCCGTACGGGGCAGGATCACGGCCATCTCCTCGCCGCCGTAGCGAGCGGGGTAATCCGTCTCGCGGGAAGATTCGCGGACGATGCGCGCGACCTCGGCGAGCACGACGTCGCCCTGCGGGTGCCCGTAGGTGTCGTTGACGCGCTTGAAGTCGTCGACGTCGAGCATGATCACGCTCACCGAATCGTGGTAGCGGCGAACCCGGTCCATCTCGGTGGCCAGGAGTTCCTGGAAGCGGCGATGATTGGCCAGTCCCGTCAGCTCGTCGGTGACGGCCTGGCGCTGTACGAGGAAGTGCAGGTCGACGTTCTCGAGGGCCAAGGTCGCCTGGGCGGCAAGGGAACGCAGCACCTCGCGGTCGTCCTCGTCGAACGCGCGTCCCCGGCGCGCGACGGTGATGATCCCTCGGGGCGTGTGTTCGCCCTCGGCGGGGCCCAGCGGCACCGAGACGACGAACTGGTCGCCGTGGCTCGCTTCCCGGAGCGCGGAGCTCGACAGCGCCTCGCGCTCGGCTTCCTCGATCCGCGCGTCGAATCCGACCAGCTGACCGACCCGCGCCATCTCCTTGAGCGGCTCGCCGGCGACGGAGCGCACGGTCGCGCGACCGCAGCCGGCTTGGACCGCATCCACTGCGGTCTTCAAGGCGAGATCGAGCAGCGCGGGGCGATCCAGGTTCGAGGCGAAGGTCTGTCCGATGCGGCGGATCGACTCTCTCAGCCGGACCCGCTCTCGGCTCAGCTCATCGAGCCGGTGCTCGAGCTCGGCGGACATGCTGTTGAACTCGTTGCCGAGCGCGGCGAACTCGTCGCGGCCCTCGATCGGCACGGGCGAGGAGAAATCGCCACTTCCGAGTCGGCGGGCGGCCTCGAGGAATCTCCCGAGCTGGCCCTGCAACGCCCGCGAGGCGACGATCGAGAAGGCGAAGGCGAGCAGGACGAAGCCGGCGATGAAGATCGCCGCCAGGAGCTGGTCCGACTGCACCGAGGCCTCGGTCTTGGTCAGATTCAGCAGCATGGTCACGTGGACCGGCTTGTTGCCGACCCCGCGGTGCAGCGTGGTGATGGCCCGGTAGTCGCTTCCGTTCAGGCGGACCGTTCCCGGTCCCGGTAAGCGGTGCCCGGCCGCGGCCGGGATCGTGGACGCGAGCGTCACGTTGCCCTGCCGCACCACGACGGCAACGCTTGGGTTGTTCGTCGTCAGCGCCTGGATGTAGTCGCCGGCGGTGAGCTCGGACACCTCGATCGTGGCCGCGGGACGCCCGTTCGCGGCCGCGACCATCGCCGCACCAGGCGCGATCGCGCCGGGCTGCCCGTTACCGACGTCGACGAGTGGTGGCGTCCCAGACCCGATGGTGAGGACCACCCTGACCAACCCGGCCTGAGTGGCGAGGTGCGTAAGGCGGGCCTGTGCTCCCGTGTTGTGACCGGTCGCCGCCGCCTTGGAGAGCTCGACCTGGTGGGCCAACGCGGTGGCCACCGCCTGGGCGCGAGCCTGGGCGGCGTCGTACACGCTCGACGCGGCCGCACTCAAGCCGGCGGCGCGGGCGTCGGCCTTGCCCCGCTGGCTGTCCCCGATCAGGCGGAAGGCGAGGACTCCGATCGCCAGCATCGGCGCGATGACGATGACGACGAAGAAGCTGGTGAGGCGGGTTCTAAAGCTCATCGGATTACAGGCTTCGTGGTGAGCGTAGCGGTCACCCTTGCGGGCGAGCGATGGCCGCGGTGTTCTGGCGGGGGACCTCGGAGGCCGGAGCGGCACGGCTAAACTGTCGTTCGCCGCGCGGCCCGTGCCGCCGCACGGGGCTATAGCTCAGTTGGGAGAGCGCCTGGATCGCACCCAGGAGGTCGCCGGTTCGAGCCCGGCTAGCTCCATTCAGCAGGTAGTTCTGTCTTGGTATTGGGGTTCAGCCTCACTGGCCGAGCGGCAGGGATGTCGTGTTCGACTGGCTGGCGAATCAGGTGCGGCCGATCCTGGATCGTGGCCTTAGGCTCTTCATCGGATTTTCGCGAAATATCTTGAGCCCGCTCGCGGACTTGGGCGCAGCCCGGCTACGCCCGCGCGACGTACCCTTTGAACCCATGCCAGGCGTCATCACCCTCCACCGCGGGGACATCACCAAGGACACCGACGCCGACGCGATCGTCAACGCCGCCAACTCGAGCCTGCTCGGCGGTGGCGGTGTCGACGGCGCCATCCACCGGGCCGCGGGACCGGGCATCCTCGACGAGTGCCGCGCGCATGGTGGGTGCGAGACCGGCGACGCCAAGGTAACGAGCGCGGGGAGGCTCCCGGTCGAGCACATCATCCACTGCGTCGGTCCCGTGTGGCGCGGCGGCGGCAACCGTGAACCCGAGCTGCTGGCCTCGTGCTACGAGCGAGCGATCGAGCTCGCCGCAGACAACGGTTGTGCCCGCGTCGCGCTGCCCGCCATCTCCACCGGCATCTACGGCTACCCGCTCGCGCAGGCGGCGCGCACCTCACTTACAGCGACGCGCGCGGCCCTGGACGCGCGTCCCGAGGTCACCGAGGCTCGCTTCTGGCTCTTTGACCAGGCGGCGTACGACACCTTCGCCGACGCTCTCGAGCAGCTCCAGTCCGACGGCCCAAGATAGGTAGCCGCCCGGGCCAACATAGGTAGGTCTCCCGATGCGGATCCTGGTCCGCGGGCATACCTTGCTCTCCCGTTGAAGCAATCAACCAAGGAGCAGCAGATGCCGAGATACATCGTCCAGCGCACGTTCCCCGAGGGACTGGAGATTTCACTTAGTAACGGTGGCGCCGACGTGTGCGCGGCCGTCGTGGAACGCAACGCCGAAGAGGGCGTCACCTGGGTTCACTCATACGTGAGCGAGGACAAGCGCACGACCTTCTGCGTCTACGACGCGCCCACGCCGGAGGCGATCCGCAAGACCGCCACCCGCAACGAGCTCCCGGTCGACCAGATCACGCAGGTACGGGTGCTCGACCCCTACTTCTACGCCTAGGGGTCCGCGAGTGAGTAAGTGGCGGAATCCGGCGAGTGGCTGGGCGCGGCTGGCGCCGCCCGCTCGCCACGATAGTACTGGTGGTACTTGAGGGCTGAGCTCGTTGGCGTCAGACGCGTCCAGACGCCGTCGGAGCCGTCAATTACGAAGTCGCGGACCCAAAGCCAAGCAACAACCCGGGAGGGACCAACATGCTTACCAAACGCAGTCTCATCGCCGTGCTCGCCGTGACCGCGGTCGCGGCACCGTCGACCGCCTCGGCGCGCTTCATCAACAACGACCCCATCTCGGCTCCCGCCCCGAGCGCGGCGGTGATCCACCAGGCGCAGGCAGGCCCGGCCTCCTCGAGCGACTTCGCGTGGGGGGATGCCGGGATCGGCGCCGCCGCCGCGGTCGCGCTCATGGGCGCGGGCACCCTCGCTCTCGGCGGTCGCCGGCGCCAGGGCCAAGCCACCCGCACGAGCTAAACGAGCCAGGGGGCGCGGTCGCGCGACGGCGTGCCGCGCGCGTACAGGCGCGGTCGCGGATAATGCCGCCCATGCGGACTGATCTCGCGACCGCGCCGATCGCTGCCGCCGGGCTCGTTGCCGGGTTCGCCGTCGCGGCCGCGAGCGGATCTCGCCCGCTCGGCGGCGCGGTGCTCGCGGCCTTCGGGCTGTGGTGCATCGCGATCTGGCTGCGCCGGGACGGTCCGCGCGTCGCGCTCTGGCTGAGTGGCGTTGGACTGGTCGCGTTCGCGCTCTCACACGTTCTCGGACTCGTGATCGGCGCGTGGCCCGCGGTCCTGGTCGCGGCCGCGGCGACCGCCGCCGCGTCCTGGCGCCTGTCAGACGCCCACCGCGCCTCCCGCGCCGCCCGCGTCCGCACGTAAGACTCCGGTCGGGGTCGCGTCCCGCTTCACCGACCGCTGAGGGTCAGGTTCGCGCACGCCGGCGCCCCGACCGTGCGCCACGAGGCGCGGTCGCGGTCGTTGATGGGGCCGAGCTCGACGTCGAGCTGTCTGATGGCGACGACGGGATCGCCTCCATTACGGAGATTGTGATCCGTGGCGATGAGCGCGTCGAGCTGCTGCGCCGAGTCCGCCAACGCGACCCGGTAGGCGTTGGCCAGGCTCCGCGGCGGCGCCAGCTTCCGCAGCGCGGTGAGCTCGGGTCTGAAGATGGTGATGCCGCGGGCGAGGAACACCGCTCCGGCCGCGTTTGAAGGGGGCAGTGAGATGCGGTCGCTGCGCCGGACCGCAGTCGTGCATACGAGCGTGGCGCGCCTGCGTAGCTCGCGTGCCGACAGAGTGCTACTGCCGCACCCGGCGAGCAAGACCGCGACCAGCGCGCCCGCCACGACATAGCCGACCAGCAGCCCGTCACGCCGCACCCTGGGAGACCTCCAGAGCCCGCTCGGCGAGCTGGACGACGCCCGTCCCGAACGACTTCAGGTAGGGATCGTCGGTGGTGCCGGCCAGGGCGCGCTTGTAATTACCTTCCATGAACACCACCGACTTCCATAGCGCCAGCGTCATGTACCACGTCATCGACGTCATCGAGCGCCCCGAGCATTCCTCGTAGCGGGCGATGACCTCGGCTCGGGTCGGGAACCCGGGGAGCCGGGTCACGGACTGGAGATCGAAGCGCCCGACCGGCGGGTCGTCGGCCTGGGCCCAGAACATCAACAGGTAGCCGAGGTCGGCGAACGGGTCGCCGATGGTCGCCATCTCCCAGTCGAGGATGGCGGCGAGGTGCGCGGGAGCCTCGGCGGCGAAGATGGTGTTGCCGAGCCGGTAGTCGCCGTGGACGATGGTGGCCGGGGGCGAGTCGGGGAGATTCGCGGCCAGCCACGCCGCCACCTGCTCGACGGCGGGCAGCTCGCGGGTGCGGTTGTGCTCCCACAGCCCGGTGAAGCGCCGCAGCTGCCGCTCGAGGTAACCGGTCGGCTTGCCGAAGCCCTCGAGACCGGCCGCCATCCAGTCGACCCGGTGCACCTCTACAAGCGCATCGATGAGCTCCTCAGCCACGCGCGCGCGCTCGGCGACGTTGTCCAATGCCGGCGGCATCGTCGCCGTGATCACCTCGCCCTCGACCCGGTCCATGAGATAGAAGGGAGCGCCGATGATCGCTGGGTCCTCGCAGGTGAGGACCACCCGCGGCGCCCGCGCCGGCGTGCCCTCGAGTGCGCGCAGGAGCCTCGATTCGCGCGCGACGTCATGGGCGCTCGGAGGCAGGGGCCCCCGCGGCGGGCGGCGCAGAATCGCTTCAAACCCCGGACCTGCCACGACCACGGTCACGTTCGAGTGGCCATCGCCGATCGGGGCGACCGAGAGCTCGGAGGGATCGCCGTTAAACAATCCGCGGGCGGCGAGCAGCCCTGCGAGGGGCTCGACGACGATGAGGGGCTCGCGCGCCCCCGCGGCGATGTCGCCGGGGCGGCGGATGATGTCGTCCGGAGCCAGCGCCTGGGTCATGGGCCCTGGCAGCGTACCGCCGGCGTTTACCGAACTCGGGGGATCGACCGCTTCGGCAAGCCTGAACAGGGGGTGAACAGCAGGGCGATGCCCCTGGTAACGGTCCGATTTCCTGCCAGACTCGATGGCATGGAAGATCACTCCCGCGGGTCGGTGCTCGTCGTCGATGACGAACCCACGATCGCCGAGGTGGTGGCGCGCTACCTCGAGCGCGCCGGCTACCGCACGCGCGTCGCCGCCGACGGCGCGGCCGCGATCGAGGCGGCGGCGCTTCAGCGCCCGGATCTCGTCGTCCTCGACCTCATGCTGCCACGCATCGATGGCCTCGAGGTCATGCGCCGCCTGCGCGAGCAGGATCGCGAGCGGATCGCCGTCATTCTCCTCACGGCCAAGAGCGAGGAGGCCGATCGCGTGATCGGCCTGCGTCTCGGCGCCGACGACTACGTGGTCAAGCCCTTCTCGCCCGCCGAGCTCGTTGCGCGCGTCGACGCGGTCCTGCGCCGGATCGACACCTCACCCGAGCAGGAGGCGGCGATCGAGCTCGGGGACCTGAGGATCGACCCCGCCGCCCGCCGCGTGTTCGTGCGCGGGGAAGAGGCCCTGCTCACCCAGCGCGAGTTCGATCTCCTGCTCTTCATGGCCCGTCACCCGGGCCAAGTGTTCTCGCGTAATCAGCTCATGGACTCGGTGTGGCAGTACGCGTTCTACACCGATACCTCGACGGTCACCGTGCATATCCGCCGGCTGCGGTCGAAGATCGAGCTCGACCCGGCCGAGCCCATGCACATCCAGACGGTGTGGGGCGTGGGTTACCGCTTCCAGCTGTGATGCCGACGCGACGCCTGTACGGGGTGTCGGCGGTGATCCTGGCGGCCGCGGCGGCGGTGGCGGTGGCGACCATCGGGGGTCACGGCACGATCGAGACGGTCGCCGTGCTGGCCGTCATCGGCGCCGCCTCGGTGGCGGCCGCGCAAGCCGTCGTGCTCGCACGCTCGCATGGTCGCGCGGGCCCCCTCTCGCGTCAGTTCATCTTCGCCGTCGCGATCGTCATCGGTCCTCTGATCCTCGCCCTGGTGGTGATCGGACTGCTCATGTTTGCCTCCTCGCACGACGTCGAGCTCGTGGGGTTCATCGTTGTGTTCGTCGGCGTCATCGCCGTCGTCGCGAGCCAGCGGCTGGGGGCGGCGATCATGCGCGACGTCGAGGCGGTCAGAGACGGGCTCGTGGCCGTCGGGCGGGGCGAGCGCGAGCTGCGGATCTCCACCACCGGTCGCGACGAGCTCGGCGAGCTCGCCGACGCGGCCAACGCGATGATCGAGCAGCTCCACCGCGAGGAGGCCGCGCGCGACCAGTCGGATGCGGCCCGGCGCGGGCTTGTCGCCGCCGTCTCCCACGACCTGCGCACGCCCATCACTTCGCTCAGCCTCCTCGCCGACGCCGTCGGCGACGACATCGTCGACGAGGACACGAGGCGCTCCTACCTCGACCGCATGCGCACCCACATCGACGCGCTGGGCGCGCTCATCGACGACCTCTTCGAGCTCTCCCGCCTCGAGGCCGGGGACATCCGCTGGTCGCTCGAGCGCGTGCCGCTACGCGAGCTCGTGGGGGAGACGGTGGCGGCGATGCGCGTGCAGGCCGACCTCAAGGGGGTGGCGGTCCACGCCGAGGTACCGCTCGAGCTCGGTCCTGCGCACGCCAACCCCGAGAAGCTCCAACGCGTCCTCTTCAACCTGATCCAGAACGCCATCCGCCACACGCCCGCCGACGGCAGCGTCGTCGTCCGCGCCGAGCCGGTCGCGGACCGGATCGAGATCGAGGTCGCCGACACCGGGGACGGGATCGCCGCTCCCGACCGCGAGCAGGTCTTCGAGGCCTTCTACCGGGGCGGGACCGACGCCTCGCGCACGGCCGGAGGGGCCGGGCTCGGCCTCGCGGTCTCGCGCGCGATCGTGGAGGCGCACGGCGGAAAGATCTGGCTCCCGGAGTCACCTGCCGGGACGCGAGTGCGCTTCAGCCTGCCGGCCGCGGCCTAAGCACCCCAACCCCCGACCACACCGCGTCGCGGCTAAGCCGCGACGGGCACGTCAACGCGAACGGTGCGATCAAAGCGCCAGCCGTCGAGCTGGTGTTCGTCGCACGCAAACCCCACGACGGTCGCCCGCGTGTTCCGCTCGATGGCGGCGAGGAGGAAGGCGAGCCGGTCGCGAAGCTCGTGCCCGGTCTCGGTCTCGTCGGTGGCCCAGCTTGCATCCGTTCCCTCGATGAGGATTGTCACCCTCGTCGGCCGGTGACGTATTACCGCTGCGACGAGATCGTCGTCGAGGTCCGACGCGCTCGCGTGTGTGATTGCTAGTAGTTCTGACATGAGATGGAGTCTCCTTTCGGTGAGTAAAGAATCGTTCAACTGCCCCGAACAATTGGTCACGAACCGCCCAAGGTTCGGCCGCGCACTACGCTGAAGAGACCATGCCCGAGCTACCCGAGGTCGAGATCACCGCCCGGCGGATCGGCGCCGCCACCGCCGGCGCCACGGTCGAGTCGACGCTCGCCCCGGGGATCAACGCGCTGAAGACCTACGACCCTCCGATCGCCATGCTCGAGGGGCGCCAGATCGAGGGAGTGCGACGGCGCGGCAAGGTGTTTCTCCTCGACGTCGAGGACGACCTCACCCTCCTCATCCACCTGATGTCCGCCGGGCGCCTTCAGCTCTTCGACCAGCGCGCCTCGCTCCGCGACCGGACCTCGCGCTTCCTCGTCCGTCTCGAAGACGGGAAAGAGCTGCGGCTGCGCGAGTTCGGGACCAAGCAGCGGGCGTGGGTCAAGCTCCTGCGCTCGGGCGAGGTCGAGGAGGACGAGGTGCTCGCGGCCCTCGGCCCCGAGGCGTGGCCCGACCCGCCGCCTCTGCTTCCCCTGCTCGACGCCCCGCGCCCGCTCCACTCGCTCCTGCGCGACCAGCACGTGATCGCCGGCATCGGGCGCTCGTGGGTCGACGAGATCCTCCACGCCGCCAAGCTCTCGCCCTTCAAGCGCGGCGCCGACCTCGACGCTGAGGAGGCCGACCGGCTGCGGACGGCGACGATCGCCGAGCTCGGCCGGGCCATCGCCCACTACGAGGAGGTCATCGGCCTCCCGATCCCCGACAAGCTGCCGATGCCGCTCACCGTCCACCGCCACCAGGGCGAGCCGTGCCCGCGCTGCGGCGACCAGCTCGAGGCCGTCTTCTACGAGGACTACGTGATGTCGTACTGCCCGACGTGCCAGACAGAGGGCAAGCTGCTCAAGGACCGCCGTCTCTCGCGCCTGCTGAGATAATCCCGGCGCGATGATCGAGCCCGGCGACCAGGCCCCCGACTTCACCATGCCCGACCAGCACGGGGAGCCGGTCACCCTCTCGGACCTGCGGGGCAAGCCCGTGGTCCTCTACTTTTATCCCAAGGCGGACACTCCCGGGTGTACAACCCAGGCGTGCGGGGTGCGCGACCACGCCCCTGAGTACGAGTTCGCCGGCGCCGTCGTGCTCGGCGTCTCGCCCGATCCCGTGAAGAAGATCGCCAAGTTCGACGACAAATTCACCCTCGGCTTCCCGCTGCTCTCCGACGAGGATCACTCGGTCGCGGAGGCGTACGGCGTGTGGGTGCAGAAGTCGATGTACGGCCGCACCTACATGGGCATGGAGCGCACCACGTTCGTGATCGGGCCCGACGGCGTCGTCACCGACGTCTTCCGCCGCGTCAAGCCGGCCCAGCACGACGAGCTCGTGCTCGGGGCGCTGGGCGGCCCGTAGCGCGGGAGCGCGGCGGGCTACTGAAGCCCCTCGCGCGCCTCGCGCACGAGGGTGACGGCTTCGGGGAAGACGAGCGCGATCACACCGCGGAGCTGCTCGGCCTGCTGCTCGGTCGATCCCTGGATGTTGACGCGGTTGATGGCGGCCACGGTCAGGTCGACCGCGAGCTTGATCGCGTTGTCGGCCCAGGCCAGGCGCTGCGCGCCCTGCATCTGCTCGGCAAACTCGCCGAGCCGGCGCTGTAGCTCCTCGGGGTCTCCGAACAGGTCTCCGAAACCGCTTCCTTCCATACCGCCAATGGTAGCCGGTCCGATAAAGCGAGCCTACGGGGCCCGCCGGGCGAGAACGGCGATCGTCCCGCCGCGACGAGCGAGCCCGGCCGCGAGCTCGGCGAGCGCCGCGATCGGGGCGAGCGGCAGCGCGAGCCCGGTGATGGCGAGGTCGGGGGAGTGCGCGGGCGCGTTTCGCTTGAGCAGGTTGTAGAGGTAGGACGGGTGGGTTGTGAGGCGGCTGACGAGGGACTGCCACATTCCGAAGGGATTGTGTTCGGCGAGCAGGTGGTGGGTCCTGGCCGGCGTGAACCCTTGGGCACGCAGCAGGGCCTCGATCCCGGCGGGGGTGAAGTGGACGCGGTGGCGGGGCACGTCGAGGTGGAACCAGCGCTCGCCGCCCAGCCGCGCCTGGAGGCTCGCGAGGTTGGGCACGCCCACGAGGAGCGCGCCGCCGGGCGCGAGCCAAGTGGCGATCTGGGCCAGGGCGGCGCCGGGGTCGTCGAGGTGCTCGAGCACGTGCCAGAGGGTGACGGCATCGAGCGACCCGGGCGCGACCGTCGCTCCCGCGATGGTGGCGCGCTCGACGGGAGCGCCGATGGCGGCCGCCGCTGCGGCGCCGCGCCGCGAGGGCTCTACCCCGCGCGCGTCATACCCGGCCGCGAGCGCGCCCGCGACGAAGCGTCCGCGCCCCGCCCCGGCGTCGAGCAGGCGGGCGGGCGGGGGCGCCAGCTCGGCGAGGATGCGCAGGCGCTGGCGGTCGAAGGCCCGCAGCACGGGCGCGGCGGCGCGGGCGAGCCGGGGGTCACCGGGCGCGTACGCGCCGGTCTCGTGGAGCTCGGGCGGCGGGTGGCCGGCCGTGACCGCGCTGCCGCAGCGCCGGCAGCGGCGAAGCTCGTAGCGGGCGGGCCCGAGGGTGGGCTCGGCGCTCGGCACCGAGCGCCAGGCGACGAGCGGCCCGCCGCACGCCGGGCAGGCGTCGCCGTTCTGCACGGGCGCGAGTCTAGGCGGTGACACTCCGCTGGGGATGATTCCCGGCGGCTTCTCGCTTCGTCGGCGGCTGCTCGTGCTCGCGCATGAGTCTTATGCTGCCTCGGCAACGGGCACTGCCCATGCCCGGTGGTAGATGTTGAGAGCGGCGTTGTGATCGCGATGGAGGCTGAGCCCGCACGCGGAGCATTGATGCCAGCGCTCAGACAGCGCCTTCGGAACTCGAGCACCGCACCGCGAGCATCGCTGGCTCGTGCCGCGCGGGTCGACGCGGACGAGGACCCCGCCGCGAGCCTCGAGTTTCTCTGAGAGCACGGTGAGGAACTGGCTCCAGCCAGCGTCGAGGATCGACCGGTTCAACCCGGCGTTCTGTCTGACCCTGCGACCCGGCTTATCGATCGTGCCTCTCGCGGAGGCGACCATCGCCGTGACCGTGAGGTCCTCGACAGCGACAGCCACGTAACGCTCCGCCAGCGCGAGCGCCTGCTTGTGATGAAAGTCCCGTCTCGCACGCGCGAGCTTCAAGTGCGCTTTCGCGACCCGCTCGCGCTGCTTTGCCCGCCGGTGCGAGCCGTGCTGGCAACGCGCGAGCGCCTTCTGCTCATGCCGAAGCTTCCACGCAGCGTGACGCAGATGCCTCGGATTCTCGATCGGCGTCCCGTCGTGCAGAATCGCGAAGCTCTCGACACCGAGATCAAACGCCGCCCGCTGCGCCTCGGGCACAAGCTGCGGATCCGCGACGACCGGCGCGGCGCCGAGGTCGCAGACGATGTGGGCGTACCAGCCATCCGCCTTTTTCACGAGCGCACACGTCTTTGCGACGCCCTGCAGCGGCCGGTGCAAACGAACGCGGACCGCGCCGACGCCCGTGATCTTCAACCTTCGCGCGTCCGCGTCGAGGCTGACGCCGTTGCCCCACTCCTTGAACTGCACGGAGCGCCAATGCCTGGCGGCCTTGAACCGCGGAAAACCCTTCCGCCGCACGCCAGCGCGACAGCGGCGGAAGAACGCCGCGTACGCGAGATCGAGACGCTTCAACGCCGTCTGCGCCGCATGAACGTGGCAGCCTTCGAGCATCCCCCCCGCCCGCAGATCCCGGATCTCCCGCGACCGCGCCCGCCACCCCCGCGCCTCCCCGCAACCGCGGTAAACCGCGAGGCGCTGCTCCAACGCCGCGTTATACAAATGGCGCGTGACTTCCAAATACCTGTCCAGACCCGCCGCCTGCGTGACGGTCGGCTTGAGCTTATAAACGAACGTACGCCGCACCGATCACCACCCCACCCGCGTCCCGACGCAGCCGAACCAGCCGCCGACCCGGAGATGCCCCCGACTGCCGAGCAAAAAATCGCAGCACGCCCACAACGACCGCATCCACACCAGCACCCGGTGCCGCAACTGAGAGTCCACAAGACGCACCCTGTACTCATCACGCGCATACTTCATTCGACTAGCCGTCACGCTATCGACAGCACCAGACGAAACACCACACGGCCGGCTGAAGCCGCCGCGCAGAAGCCAAGTAGTCCTATTCCGATGTCCTAAAGCCAGCCTTGCGGACGGACTTGCTCGGTCATTCCGTACACTGGCGGCAAATGCGCAGCGCGACCGCCATCAGGGCCGTCCGGTCCCCGGCGCGCGGCTAGCATACGCCCCCGATGAACTCCGATCAGCTCCAGCGCGAGCGAGAGATGCGCGTGCGAACGGTGCCCGTGGCGATTGGGGCCGCACTCCTCCTCGTGGTCGCCGCCATCACCGGGCTGGCGGGGCCGCACACGAAGGTCGACGAGGAGACGCTGGCCCTCATCGTCGTCCACAAGCGGTTCCCGCTCGACCTGATCGGAGCCGTCATCAACGCGGGCGGGCTCGCCGCGCTCGCCTTCGTCCTCAACTTCCTGTGGAACGCCACCAAGTCGCGGCGGCCCGAGCTCTCGCCCGCCTTCCGCTACATGGCCCTCGCCGGAGCCGCGATCGCCGGGCTTGCGGCCATCGCCTACGAGGCGGTCATTGCCGTGGCCGCCCACGACTTCATCACCACCGGTCAGCAGACCTACAGTCAGGCGCACAGCCTGACGAGCACGCCCACCGTGCTCGCGCTGCCCTCCATCGCCTTCTTCGGCGATCTCCTCATGGCCATCGCCATCGTGACGATCTCCCTGAACGCCATGCGGGTCGGCCTGCTCCCGAAGCTCATGGGCTATCTCGGCATCTTCGTCGGCGTCCTCTTCCTCTTCCCGATCGGATCGCCGGTGCCGGTTATCCAGGCGGGCTGGATCCTCGCCCTCGCCTACTTGTTCTACGGACGCTGGCCCAACGCCTATCCGCCGGCGTGGGCGAGCGGCGAGCCGATGCCTTGGCCTTCGGCCCAGAGGACGCGCGGGCAAGCGCCCGCGCCGGCACGGGGCGCGCGCGGAAAGCCGCGGCCGGCGCCGGCGCCCGAGCCAGTCGCCGCCCCGGTGTCAGGCTCGACGCGGGCCACGACGCCCAAGCGCAAGCGCAAGCGGCGTCACTAAGCGTTCGAGGGTTCGAGGGTTCGAGGGTTCGCGAGCCCTGAGCCCTGAGCCCTGAGCCCTGAGCACGAGCTCAAGGCTCAACATTCGTCGCATATCCGTCCACGTTTCTCAGCGCCGGCCTCGGAGGCGCCGATGATGGGGCCACGGAGCGCGGTTCCCAAGGTAGGGCTCTCGCGTCTCGGGTCTTCTCAACCGTTGAGTCGTTGTTGCCGCCGTGTGCCGTCGGACCTGTTCCGAGGGGCCCGGAACTACCGCAACCATGACTCAGACGCCCCGGCCGAGACTTCCCCGGTCCCTTTCCACGCAAGGGGCCGGGGTTGCGGGGGTTAAGCTAGCGTAGCCTTGGTTATGGCGCAGTGGGACGGACGGACCGTGCTCGTTACCGGTGCCTCGCGGGGGATCGGTCTGGCGACGGCTGAGCATTTCGCCTCGCTCGGGGCGCGCGTGGGATTGGTGGCGCGGAGCGCCGAGCCGCTCGAGGCGCTCGCCGCGCGGCTGGGCGACCAGGCCCATGCCGTGCCCGCCGACCTTAGTGATCCCGACGAAGCGATCCGCGCTGTGGCCGAGATCGAGGAGGCGCTCGGGCCCGTCGACGTCCTCGTCAGCTGCGCCGGCGTCCTGCACCGGGATTGGGTCGAAGACGTGGCGGTCGAGGACTTCGAGGAGAGCTACCGGCTCGGCGTGGGCGGCGCCCTATGGCTCACCCAGCAGGTGCTGCCGGGCATGCGCGAGCGTGGCTTTGGGCGGATCGTGCTCGTCTCCTCCGAGCTCGGGCTCCTCGGCGGCCCCACCTACGCCTCCTACTGCACGACCAAGTTCGCGCTCGTCGGTCTCGCCGAGGTCCTGCACCAGGAGCTCCGCGGGAGCGGCGTGCGGGCGGTCGCGGTCTGCCCCGGGGACGTGCGCACGGCTCAGCTCGAGGAGGAGCACGCGTGGGGCCCAACCGGCGGGGTGACGCCCGACAAGGCCATGGATCCCGCCCGGGTGGCGCGGGATATCGAGGCGGCGGCGCGGGGCTCGAACACGGTGGTGGTCATCGACCGCCCGCACCTGCGGCTCGTGTTCAAGCTCATGGGCGGCCCCCGCAAGCTGCGGCTGATGATCATCGCCGACGCCTTCAAGAAGCTGCTCAAGGCTCGTCAGCGCCCAAGCGTCGAGAGCTGAGCCCTAAGCTCAGCCGAGCGGGAGCCGGTACTCGGTCAGCATCAGGGTGAGGTGTTCGTTCCATTGCTCGCCGGTCGGCGCCCACCCGCGGCGTTCGTAGAAGCGACGCGCGCGGGCGTGCAGCGCAGGCGTGTAGAGCCGCCCCGATTCGTAGTCGCGCGCTCGCATCTCCGCGACGGCGGCGTCGTGAAGGAGCGGGGCGACGCCGCGGCCCCACCAGTTCGGGAGGACGAAGAGCTGCCACAGGTGGGCCAGCCCAGGGGTGGCCGGACTGGTTGCCCACGGCTGGCCCGGGGCCCGGCGGCGGGCGGGGGTGAAGGCGATGTGGCCGACGGGATCGCGCCCCGCCAGCGCCAGCAGCGCCCACGTCTCCTCGTCACTCAGGAGCTCGGCCATGAGCTCGCCGTCGGCCTCGACGTCGGGCGGGACCCAGCCCAGGGGCGCGAACTCGACATAGGAATCGAACCCCGCTTGCACATCGGCGATGAGCGCATCGAGGTCGGCGACGGTGGCGCGGCGGGTGGAGATCGGCGGCATCCGTTGGCGAACACGGTTGCATAAGTGCGGGGGCGGGAGCGATGATGGCGGTTCGCCCGAGCGAACAAGGAGAGGAAGGATCATGAGCTCGAATACGGAGACCTTGGTCAGGTCGTACGAGGAAGCGTGGGCGCAGCACCGCTGGGAGGTCCCCGAGCGCTACAACATCGCGGCCGACGTGTGCGACAAGCACCCGCGCGATAAGCCGGCCATGATCCACGAGGACTTCCTGGGCAACGTGCGCGAGGTGAAATGGGGCGAGCTCCAGGACCTCTCCAATCAGTTCGCCAACGTGCTCGTCAGCCGTGGCGTCGAGCGCGGCGACCGGGTCGCGATGCTGCTGCCGCCCACGCCCGAGACCGCGGCGGCCTTCCTCGGCACGTGGAAGGTGGGGGCGATCCTGCTCTCGATGTCGGTCCTCTACGGCGACGACGGGATCCGCCACCGGATCACCGACTCGCAGGCCAAGGTGCTGGTGACGAACGAGGCCAACGCCGACCGGATCGAGCGCCAGCTCGTCGAGCAGATCCTCATCCTCGACGACGACCTCCTCAGTCACGGGTCGATGTCGTTCTCGTGCGTCGATACCGCCGCCGACGATCCCGCCCAGCTCTATTACTCCTCGGGCACCACGGGCCTGGCCAAGGGCATCCTCCACGCCCACCGCTACATCCTCGCCCACGAGGAGTTCATCTACTGCCACGACGTCCGCGACGGCGAGCTCTTCCACGGCATGGGGGAGTGGGCGTGGGCGGCGGGGATCTGCCCGCTGCTCGGGCCCTGGCGCTACGGCGCCGTCCAGGCCGTCTACCAGCGCGAGGCCGGCTTCGAGCCCGCCAAGCAGCTCGACTTCCTGTCGCGCCACTCCGTCAGCAACGTCTTCGCCACCCCGACGGCGATCCGCTCGATGATGTCGATCACCGACGCGGGCACGCGCTACCCGCAGAAGTTCCGGATCGTGTGCTCCGCGGGCGAGCCCCTCAACCCCGAGGCGATCCGCTGGTTCCGCGAGCAGTACGGCGTCACCGTGCTCGACTACTACGGCCTCACCGAGTCCTATCCGTTGTGCGGCAACTTCCCCTTCATGGAGGTCCGCGACGGGTCGATGGGCAAGCCCCTCCCGGGCTGGGAGGTCTCGATCCTCGACGAGGACGGGAGCGCGGTGGCAGCGGGCGAGCGCGGGGAGATCTGCCTGAAGGCGAGGACCAACCCGCACTACCCGATCGGGTACTGGAACCGCCCCGAGGACTCGGAGGAGGTGTTCGGTGGTGAGTGGTTCCACACCAAGGACGCCGCCAGCTTCGACGAGGACGGCTACTACTGGTACGAGGGCCGCGCCGACGACGTCATCATCGCCGCCGGCTACCGGATCGGGCCCTTCGAGGTGGAGTCGGCCTGCCTCGAGCACCCGGCCGTCGCCGAGGCGGCGGCCGTCGCCTCCCCCGACGAGCGGCGCGGGAACGTGGTCAAGGCGTTCGTCGTCCTCGCCGCCGGGCACGAGCCAAGCGACGAGCTCGCGGACGACATCAAGCGCCACGTCCGCGAGCACCACTCGGCCTACGCCTACCCGCGGCTGATCGAGTTTGTGTCCGACCTGCCGAAGACGCTGACCGGGAAGATCAGGCGGATCGAGCTGCGCCAGCGCGAGCTCGGGCAGAAACGGTAGGCGCGCCCGCCGCCTGGGCTTTGCGCCGACGGGGCCCCCGCGCTGCGCCTGCGCCAAACCCGACCCTAGTCGGACCCGTCGTTCCGCTTTGGGCCGGTGGGGCTTGCCGCGGCAGGGGTGTGTTGCGAAACCCTTGAAATACGATCAAAACGCAGCACAGGGCCCGCGCGTGCGAGGGGCGTGGTGGCTTTTGCCGGGCTCCCGGCTCCGGGCTGCGCTCCGGCCAAGCGGTGGGCTAGCCTAGCCCGCGGTCCCAGCGCGTGCGTGGGTGCGCATCTCGGAGAGGATCCGCTCGAGCCTCGGCTCGGTGACGCGGTCGACGTGGGTCATGGCCGCGGCGACGGCCGGGTGGACGGCGGCGATCTGCGCGTGCATCTCGTGCGCGACGGCGCGGTAGCTCGGGTGGCCCTCGCGCCCTGACCGCAGCTCGATGAGCTGCATCGCCTCGCGGGCGTTGAGGTCGAGGACGAAGCGGATGCGGTAGCCGAGGCAGAGCGCGTACGGAGCCGCGCGCGCGAGGCCGCCGTCGACAAGCCGCTCGTACTCGCGCCGGGAGACCTCGAGGGCGCGCTGGTACTCGTCGCCGCAGCCCGCGTCCTCGACTTGGGTGGGCACGCCCGCGCCGAGGTCGGGGGTGAGGGTCTGCCACTGAACGGTGAGCATCCGGTGGCGCTGGAGATCGCGGAAGGCGCCGTAGTCGGCGACGATCTCGAAGCGGTAGCGGAGCGCCTCGAACCCGCGGCCGGGACGGTGGCGGCGGTTGGCGCGCTCGCCGATGAGCTCGGCGAGGAGCTCGGTTTGCTCGCCGGTGTCGAGTCCGGCCACGGCGCGGGCGATGCTCACCTCGGAGCAGTCGGCGGCCTCGAACAGGAGGGCGGCGAGGAGATCGCTCTCCTCGCCCTCGGCCCGCAGAAGCGTGACCGAGGGTCCGTCGGCCGCTTCGCGCAGATCGAGGCGCTCGGCCCAGCGCCGACCCGCGCGCTCGCGCTGCTCGAGGTAGCGGACCCACTCGCCGCCGCGCTCGGGGCGCCTGACGCGCGAGACGAAGCTCGGGATCACGCGCTCGAGCTCGTCGAGGATCATGCCGCCGTAGGCCTGAGCCTCGGGAAGCGGATGGGCGAGCAGATGGAGCACGAGCTGCTCGTAGGTCTGGCCGGTGGCGAACATGCCCATGTGGGAGAGCGAGCTCGCGGGCAGCAGGCCGCGCAGGAGGTCGAGCGCCTTGGCCTTGACCGCGCGCGCGTGAGCGGCCGGGGCCTCGCCCTCGGCGCGGGGGAACTCGTGCTCGGCCCAGGCGCTTACCCGCCCGATCAGGGCCGAGTAGGTCGAGAAGAGCTCGTCCATGGCCGCGGTGTACTCGGGGCCGAGCTCGGGGTCGCGGTAGTAGCGATAGCCCCCGGGGGGGTCGGGCATGGGGGCGTCGTAGGCGATGTAGCGCGTCGACTGCTCGAGGTAGGCGCCGAGGCGCGGGCGCTGGAGGACCTTGGTGAGCACGTTCGAGACCCATTCACAGGCGACATGCGCGCCCCCGAGCTGCGCCACGGAGTCGTCGCCGTAGCCCACGAAGATGCGCTCGTAGAGCTCGGCGGCGCGGCGTCCCTCGGCGTCGCGCCCAGCGGCGTGGGCGGCGTGGTCCCGAGGGTCGGGGAGCCCGTCGGCGAACTCGTCGAGGAACAGGCGCCGGAGCGTTCCCTGATACCGCGAGTAGCGGGCGAAGAGCGCGCCCTTGACCGTCTCGGGGAGGTTCACGAGCGCGAACACGGGCCGGTCGAGATTCGTGAAGTGAGCGCTCAGGCGGGCGCGCTCCTCGGCGGTGAAGCTCTCTACTGGGTATTCCACGGGCCGACGATCGTAGCGCCGGGCTCGGGCGCTGAGGGCCCGCGACTTCGTAATTGACGGCTCCGACGGCGTCTGGACGCGTCTGGCGCCAACGAGCTCAGACCTCAAGTACCACCAGTACTATCGTGCCGAGCGGGCGGCGCCAGCCACGCCCAGCCACTCGCCGGATTCCGCCACTTACTCAGTCGCGGACCCT
>JAXDGF010000267.1:0-4419 GCA_034665165.1 Solirubrobacteraceae bacterium
GCCCACCACCCGTACTCGTTCTTCCTCGCACCGGCGGTCTCGGTGTCCGACCCCAACTTCGTGCCGCTGTCCGATCTGTCGCGGCTCGAGCGTGCGCTCGACGCGGTGTTCGGCGCCTACGGCGTCAACCGCCGCCTGTCGCTCTACCTGACCGAATACGGGTACGAGACCAACCCCCCGAACCCGTTCCGGGGGGTTGCCCCGCGCGCCCAGTCGCTGTACCTGGACGAGGCCGGCTACATGGCCTGGAGGGATCCGAGGGTCCGCGCGCTGGCCCAGTTCCTCCTGTACGACTCGGCGCCTGACACTCGGTTCCCGCCGGGCTCGCAGCGCTACTGGTCCACCTTCCAGACGGGCCTGCGCTACCAGAACGGGGTGGCGAAGCCGTCGCTCGGGTCCTACCGGCTCCCGCTGTACCTGCCGGATCCGGTCGTGTCGAGGGGACGCCCGACGCTCGTCTGGGCGATGCTCAGGCCGGCGCCGCACGGCAGCTCCCAGCAGGCCCGGGTCCAGTGGCAGCCTTCGAGCGGCGGCGCATTTCGGACACTCTCGACCGTCACCACGGACAACCCCAACGGGGTGCTGACGGCCAGGCTGCAGCTTCCCGGGGCCGGCGTCGTGAGGGTCGCGTGGACCTCGCCGTCGGGCCGGCTCGTGTACAGCCGGCGCGTCGGGGTCCGCGCCCGCGGCGCGTGAGCCCGAACCGCTAGCGCCCGCGGCGCAACCGGTCGCGCAAGTCGGCCCAGCCGCCGCCGGCTCGGTACGCGGCCTCGCCCCATGCGTGTCGCCAGCGCAGCGCCCATTCGGGCTGCCAGCCGCCGGCCAGCACGAGCGCGCGCAGCGCCAGCACCGCGGCTGCGGCGATCGCCACGGCCGCCATCAGCAGGATCGGCGCGGGGAGGTCGGCGTTCGTGGGGGCGGTCAGCGTCGAGGGCAGCGCCGGAGCCGGACCGGTGCGGTGCGACCGCCGGGCCGCGATCGCCGCCCGGAGCGTCGCCGGCGCGCACGCGCCGCTGGCACGCGCTGCCAGCGCGTTCTGGACCGCATCGCTGAAGTCAGCGAAGTACTGCTGGCCGTAGGTGTCGATCCCCTTCAGCGCCGTCGACAGCTGCGCGCTCGAGAACCGGCACGGCGGGATCGACCCACTGGCCTGATAGGTGTGCAGGACGTCGGTGTAGACGCTCGCGCCCGCGGCCCCGGCGGGGAGGAGCGCCAGTGCGAGCACCGTGGCGACGATGGGTCTGCGCACGGGCTGAAGGTACCGCGCCCGCGCGAAGCTCAGGGAAGCCACGCCTCGAGCGGGAGCCCCGCGCCCGCCGCGGCCAGCGCCTCCGGCTCGGGGGCCGCCACCTCGGGAACGGTCGACACCACCACGCGGCCGAGCCGCTCGATCGTCGCCCGGTTGGAGAACAGGATCTCGTCCGGTTCCTGAGGCCACGGGTTCAGGACGACCCCGGCGACGGTGAGCCCCGCTCGCCGGGCTGCCTCGAGCGTCAACAGGGTGTGGTTGATCGTCCCCAGCCCGGGGCGCGCGACGATCACCAGTGGCAGGCCGAGCGCGGACGCCAGCGCGCGGACGTCGTATCCGGGCCCGATCGGGACGAGCAGGCCGCCGACGCCCTCCACCACGAGCACCTCGCCGTTACGGACTGCGGCGAGGATGCCCCTCTCGAGCGCCTCGGGGCGGACCGGCGCGCCGGCGAGCTCGGCCGCGAGGTGCGGCGAGACGGCGGGCCCATAGCCGAGCAGCTTGACCTCATCGGGGTCGTGTCCGGCCGCGCGCGCGAGCAGCTCGTGGTCGGGGGCCCACACCGGATCGGGCGGATCGTCGAGCCCCGTGATCAGGGGCTTCAGGGCCCGCACGGCTTCACCGCGCGCGCGCAGCGCCGTCACGAGCGCTGCGGCCACGACCGTCTTGCCGACGCCCGTGTCGGTCCCGGTGACGAACACGCCGCGCACGGGCTCGGCCACCGCTCAGCGCGAGGCCACTACGCGGCGAGGCGGTCGGACATCTCGACGTCGAACACGCCGGGGTGTGCCTGCGGCGCCAGGGGAGGAGCCTCGGGTTGGTTCCCCGGATCGGCGATCAGGGGGGCGTCCGTGTCGAACCCGGCGGCCCTGACCGCGTCGCCGAGCACTCGCGCGGCCGCGCGAAGCTCCCCGGCACGGTGCGAGGCCATTACCGCGAGTCGTAGCCGCGAGGTCATTGGCGGGACCGTGGGCGGCCGGATCGCCTGGGCGAACACGCCGCGCTCGAGCGCGAGCTCGCAGGCCTCGACGGTGGCTTCGGGATCGCCCAGCACAAGCGGCATGATCTGGGTACGAGACGCGCCGACGTCGAAGCCCTCCTCGGCGAGGGCGCTCCGGAACGCAGCCGAGTTGGCCCGCAGTCTCGTCACGAGCTCGGGGCGGCCCTCCAGCAGTTCGAGCGCCGCCAGCCCTCCGGCGACGGCCGGCGGCGGCAGCGCGGTCGAGAAGATGAACGTACGGGCGGTGTTGAGCAAGTAGTCGGCCATTTCCCGGTCGCAGGCCACGAACGCCCCGTAGGAGCCGAGCGCCTTTCCGAGCGTGCCAACGATCACGTCGACCTCCCGCTCAAGTCCCGCCTCAGCCAGCGCTCCGCGACCGCCCGGCCCGAGCGTTCCGGTCGCGTGGGCCTCGTCGACGAGTACCCGGATCCGGCTGCGTCGAGCGAGGCCGACGATGTCCTCGAGCGGCGCGACGTCGCCGTCCATGGAGAACACGCTGTCGGTGGCGATCAGGGCGCCGCGGCCCTCGGCCTGCCGGATGCCCCAGGCCAGGTGCTCGACGTCGAGGTGGTCGTATACGAAGATCTCCGCGCGGGACAACCTGCACCCGTCGATGATCGAGGCATGGTTGAGCTCGTCGGAGAAGACGACGTCCCCGGGCCGTGCGAGCGCCGCGATCACCCCTGCGTTGGCGAGGAAGCCGGATCCGAACAGCAGTGCCGTCTCACGCCGCTTGAACTCGGCCAGGCGCTCCTCGAGCCGGCGATGGATGGTCATCGTCCCTGACACGAGGCGCGAGGCGCCGGCGCCCACGCCCCATCGCATCGAGGCTTCCGCGGCGGCCTCGCGGACGCGCGGGTGGTCGGCGAGCCCGAGATAGTTGTTGGAGGACAGCATCAGGACCGGCTTGCCGTCCAGTAGGACATGTGGTCCCTGCGGGCCTGAGACGAGGCGCGTGTGGCGGTGCAGGCCGACGGCCTCGAGCTCGCTCAGCCGCGCCTCGATCTCGATCATGCGGCCTTGCGCCTTGGCTTGGGCTTGAACCGCAGCTGCGTGGACGGATCCCACAGCCTGACGTTCAGCGGTGGCTCGGCGAGCGCCAAGGCGACGAGGTCGGGAGTCGACTCGGGGGTCTCACCCTCGAGCCAGCCCGAGCGGTTGTCGGGCCTGGGCTCCGCGCCGTTGTCGGGCTGGCGCGCCACGTTGAGGCCCAGCTCCTCGAACATCGCCCGGTCGTCCTCGGGCGTGTTGCCGAGAGTGGTCAGGAAGTTGCCCATCATCACGCCATTGAGCCCGGCCTTGACCGCGGTTTGCTGGAGCTCGCCGAGGTTCTCGACCCGGCCGCCGCACAGCCGGAACAGGGCGGCCGGCATGATCAGGCGGAAGATCGCGATCCACTTGACGGCCTCCCACGGGTCCATCGTCTCGCGGTCGCCGAACTTCGTGCCGGGGCGTGGGTTCAGGAGGTTGATCGGGACGCTGGTGGGGTCGATCTTCGCGAGCTGGAAGGCCATCTCGACGCGCTGCTCACGCGTCTCGCCGAGGTTGAGGATGCCGCCGACGCAGGTCTCGAGCCCGGCCTCCTTGACCGCGTCGATCGTGCGCAGCCGGCCCTCGTAGCGGACCGTGGACGACACCTCGGGGTAGTAGGACTCGGCCGTCTCGACGTTGTGATGCACGCGCTGGATGCCAGCTTCCCTGAGCGACCTGGCACGGTCGGCGGAGATGTGGCCGATTGAGGCACAGCGCTTGAGGTTGGTGTGCTCCGCGACCAGCCGGGCGCCGGCCAGCACCTTCTCGAAGTCCCGCTTGGAGAGGCCCTGTCCCTGAGTCACCATGCAGAAGCGGTGCGCCCCAGCCGCCTCGGCAGCCCGTGCGTGTTCGAGGATCTGGTCGGGCTCCATCATCGCGTGCATCGGCGTGTCGGCCTCGGCATAGCGCGATTGCGCGCAGAACCCGCAGTCCTCGGCGCATCCGCCGGACTTGGCATTCACGAGCGAGCACATGTCGGTGGAGTCCGCGAAGCGCTCGCGGCGGACCTCCCAGGCGCGCTCGACGAGGGCACCGATCTCGACGTGGTCCTCTAGCTCGCCAAGGCGCAGCGCCTCCTCGCGGGTGATCAGCGGCGGCACGAACGAAAAAGATACGAGGAGCGGCGGACGACTCAGCG
>JAXDGF010000268.1:0-5595 GCA_034665165.1 Solirubrobacteraceae bacterium
GTGTAGCCGTTGTTGGTGAGGATCGTGTTGACGAGCGACTTGCCGATGTCGTGGACGTCGCCGAACACGGTGGCGATGACGACGGTCCCCTTGGTGTACCCCTCGAGCTTGTCGAGGTAGTTCTCGAGCCGGGCGACGGCGCGCTTCATGACCTCGGCCGACTGGAGGACGAAGGGGAGGATGAGCTCGCCGGCGCCGAACTTGTCGCCCACCTCCTTCATGGCGGGGAGGAGGACGTCGTTCAGCGTCGGGACGGCGCCGATCTTCTCGACGCTGGCGTCGATCCAGTCCTCGACGCCTTCCTTCCGGCGCCGCAGGATGTGGAAGTGGAGGGCCTCCTCGGGCTCCATGCCCTCGGTCGGGTTCGCCTTCTGGTCGGGCTCGTCGGCCGCCCCTTTGGACTCAAAATGGGCGATCAGGCGCTCGAGGGCGTCCTCGCGGCGGTTGAGCACGAGGTCGTCGGCGAGCTCGCGCTCGAGTTCGGGGATCTCGGGGTAGGGCGTGATGTGATTCGGGTTGACCATGGCCAGGTCGAGTCCCGCCTCGACGCAGTGGTGGAGGAAGACGCTGTTGATCACCGAACGGGCGGGGACGCCGACGCCGAAGCTGACGTTGGAGACGCCGAGCGAGGTCTTGACCCCGGGGAGCTCGGCCTTGATCCGGCGGATCCCCGCGATCGTCTCGACGGCGGAGGGCTTCCATTCGTCGTCGCCGGTCGTGAGCGTGAAGGTCAGGCAGTCGAAGATGAGGGCCTCGCGGTCGAGGCCGTGCTCGTCGCAGCACAGCTCGATCAGCCGCTGGGCGATTTCTACCTTGCGCTCCGCCGTCTTGGCCATCCCGACCTCGTCGATGGTGAGGGCGATGAGGGCGGCGCCGTGGGCCTTGGCGATGGGGACGACGCGATCGAGCTTGGCGCGGCCGGCCTCGAGGTTGATCGAGTTGACGATGGCCCGGCCCGGGATCTGCTTGAGCGCCGTCTCGATCACCTCGGGCTCGGTCGAGTCGATCTGGATCGGGGCGGGCTGGGTGAGCGAGATGCGCTTGACGAGCCGGCGCATCTGCTCGCCCTCGTCCTGGCGCTCGGTCAGGGCCACGCACAGGTCGAGCACGTGGGCCCCGCCTTCGACTTGGTCCTCGGCGATCGTGAGGAGGCCGTCGTAGTCGTCGGCCAGCAGCATCTCCTTGGCCTTGCGCGAGCCCTGCGAGTTGACGCGCTCGCCCACGAGGGTGGGGCGCGGGTCCTGGACGAGCGGGGTGGCGGTGATCATGCTCGACACGTGGGGGGCGCGGCGCCCCGGTCTTTGGGCGGGGGTTTTTGGGTCCTTGACGCGCTCGGTGATGGCCGCGATGTGCTCGGGCGTGGTGCCGCAGCAGCCACCCACGATCGAGACCCCGTAGCGCTCGACGAAGGATCCGAGGACCTCGGCGAGGGGCCCGGGCTTCTCGGGAAAGATCGTCTCGCCGTTCGGCCCCTGGAGCGGCAGGCCCGCGTTGGGGATGCAGTGGACGGGCACCGAGCTGAACTCGCCGAGGAAGCGGATCGCGTCGCGCATGTCCTCGGGGCCGGTCGAGCAGTTGAGCCCGATCACGTCGACGCTGAGCGCCTCGAGGGTGGCGAGCACGGAGCTTATGTCGGTGCCGAGGAGCATGGTCCCGCTCTGGGGGAGCAGGGAAACGCTGCACTGGATCGGCACCGCCCTGCCTACCTCCGTGAACGCCTCGCGGGCGCCGAAGATCGCCGCCTTGAGCTCGAGCATGTCCTGGGTCGTCTCGATGATGATGAGGTCGACCCCCCCGGTGACGAGCGCGTGCGCCTGCTCGGTGAACACCGTGACGAGCTCGTCGAAGGTGATGGCCCCCAGGGTGGGATCGTCGCTCGCGGGCAGGAAGCCGGTCGGGCCGATCGAGCCGGCGACGAAGCGATGGTTGCCCGCCGCGCGGCGGGCGATCTCGGCCGCCTTGCGGTTGATCTCGACGGTGTGATCCTCGAGGCCCCATTCCGAGAGCTTCAGACGCGAGGCCTGGAAGGTGTCGGTCTCGACGACCTGGGCGCCCGCCTCGAGCATCGAGGCGTGAACGCCCTCGATCACGTCAGGGCGGTTGAGCACGAGCGCCTCGTGGCAGCGGCCCGGAAGCCGGTAATCGTCCTCGAGGCTGAGGTCGAACTGCTCGAGCGTCGCCCCCATGCCGCCGTCGAATACGATGACCCCGTCTCGGATGGCGGCAAGATAGTCGCGCATCACCGGCATCCTAGCAGCGCTCAAGCCCAACCTTGACACGAGCGTGGCAAGGTTTGGCGGGGTCGCTGGGATGCGGGATATTGGACGTCAGGCCCTGTGGCGGGGGAGGCGACTGCGCTACGGTGGCGCCGTGACTCTGCTCCTCGAGGTCGCCGGGGTAGTGGCGGGGGTCTGGATCCTCACGAGCCTGATCCGCTCCTACGTGCCCGGGCTCGAGTCCTTCCGCGTGGCGGTGATCGCCGTCGCCGCTGTCGTGGGGACGATCATTGCGGCCAGCCAGTTCTCGTCCGCGGTCACCACCCTTGACCAGCAGGCGCACGCCGATCGCGCATACACGCCGTACGACGCGGTGATCGCCGGGTCCGGAGCCGCCGGTGCCAATGCGCTCTTCCTCACATGGGCCGGAAGCTTGATCCCTGCGCGCGCCACCTACTACCTGGTCGACCACCCGGACGTTGGCTTCTGGACGACGTTCCAGCTCATGCCGCGCCGAGCTGTCGCGTCCCCACGCGATGCCCAGTGGCTCGTGCTCTACGGAGTAGGACGCTCGGCCGCTGGACCGGCGGGGCGGTTCTTCGGTAACGAGATCGCCTACGCGCCGAACTTCGGGATCGCCCCGAGAGGCTGATGCGGGCAGCGCTCGGACCCGTCATCGCCAACCTCCTGCTCGCGGGGGCCGGCATGGGAGTGCTGTGGGCGGTGGCGTTCGTCGAGTTTTCTCCCCGTGGACTCGTCGGCGCTTTCGGCCTGGCGTTCCTCACCGGGGTAGCGAGCGTCGGAGCCCTGCTGGTCACGGCGCTCGTTGTCGGCATTCCCTACAACCTCGGCACCATCGTTGTGGCGTCGCTCGGCGTGGCGGCGCTCGGGTGGGGAGTTGGTCTCGTGCGCCGGCGCTCTGCTCTCGTCAGGCTGCGGGGGCGATCGTGGCGACTCGATCTCGGTGGCGTGCGGCGGCGATTCTCGCCCCGGTCTGTTCAGGGCTATCTCTCCGCGAACCGCTTTCTCGTCGTGTTCGCCCTCGCGTTTGCGATCTACGCGGTCGTTGGTCTCGTCACGGCGGCGGTGACGCCGCTCACCCAGTGGGACGCGTGGGCGATCTGGACGCCCAAAGCGCTCGTGCTCACCAACTTCCAGCATCTGCCCGTCGGATTCTTCACCGGCCCGTCCTACCTGCTGCCGCACCAGGACTATCCGCTTCTCGTTCCACTCCTCGAGTCGATCTGGTTTCGCTCCGCGGGAACCGTCGATACGCAGGCCGTGCACGTCGAGCTCTGGCTGTTGCTCGTCGGCTTCGTGTGGTCGGCCGCGTACCTCATGCACCGGCGAGGGGCGCGGATCCTGCTCTGGGGTCCGCTTCTCCTCGCCGCCGCCCTCGCGTCCGGCCTGTATACCCAGCTCCTGTCCGGCTATGCCGACGTGCCCATGGCGCTGTTCGCAGGGCTCGGGTTCCTCCTCCTGGGACTGTGGATCACCGAAGGTCGGCGGGCTCAGCTGGCGCTCGCCGTGCTCTTTCTCGCCGCCGCCGCCAACACCAAGAACGAGGGGCTGCCCATCGCCGTGATCGCGCTGCTCGCGGCCGGGCTCGCGGTGGGCCGGTCGCGTCCTGGCACGGCAAGAAATCTCGCCCTGGCCGCCGGCGCGCTAGTGATCATCGTCCTGCCCTGGCACGCGTGGACCTCGATCCACGGGATCCCCGCGGACCACGACGCCCCGATCTCCAAGGTCGCCGATCTGAGCTACATGTTCGGAAGGACGGGACGCATCTGGCCGTCGATGAGCGCGCTCGAGGGCGTGCTCTCCGACGAGGGCAGCTGGTCCTATGTCGTGCCGATCGGGGCAGGGATCGCAGTCAGCTGCTTGTTCTGGCGGGTGGCTCGCCGGCTGGCGCTCTTCTATCTCGGGACCGCGGCACTTATTTTCCTCCTGTACGTCTTGGTCTACTGGGTCAGTCCGGACAATCTCAGCTGGTACCTGACCACCTCGGCCAATCGGGTTGTCGACGTGCTCATCTTCGTCGCCCTCGCGGCAGGGCTCCAGCTGCCGGCTGAGGTCGCCGCCGGCGCGCGAAGACGTGGCGCGCAGCCGCGCTTGGTCAAAGACGAGCCGGCCGTCGACGACCCCGCCGCTCGTGTGCCCCTCCCGCAGTAGCGGTTTTCCGGCGCGGCGCGTTTACCACCCGCGCCCGGGGTGCCCGCGCAGTTCGTTCCGCCCGGGCAGCGTGGCGGACTGCGGCGGCGGGGTGCCGGCCGAAGCAGTCGCTATCCGCGCGATCCCGTGCTTGTTCGAGTGCGCCGCCCAGTGCACGGTGGCGGGCTTGTACTTGAGCAGGGTCCCCCAGGTGCCGACGTCGAGCACGCCCGTCGGCGGGAGTCCCTGCGCGGCTTGGAACTGCTCGACGGCCGCCTGCGTCTGGAGGCCATAGTCGCCGTCGACGGCCACCGGATAGCCGGCGGTGATCAAGTGCTCCTGGGCCCAGACGACGAGGTCGCCCTTCGACTTCCTCGCCAGCGCGGCGACCTGCGTGTCGGGGACGAATCCGGCCAACCTGGCGGCGGGAATGGCGATGCCGCGCCAGTTGGAGTTGGTTGCCTCCTGGTAGTCCCACCAGCTCACACCCGGCGCGCCGTAGGCCGAGGAGAGCTGGCGGAAGCGGACGAGCTGGCGCTGGGGTGGGTTGCTGAACACCTGCCCGAGGGGATAGATGGGCCGCAGGTAGAGCCGGTTGTACAGGTAGGTGTGCGCGTAGACGGCATCGACGGTGGTGCCGATGTCCTTCCAGTACATCTGCGGGATGTTGTATTGGGCGCCGCCGGGGCCGAGGAAGACCGAGTAGGGGAATGCGGGGTGGTAGTCGATATAGGGGAAGCCGGCAAGGCCGACGGGGAAGTTGGCGCCGACCTGCTGGCGCAGCAGGGACAGGTAGCGCTGAGCCGCGTAGTACCGACCCTCGTACTCGCTCTCGGCGTCGATGACGAGGCACGCCGCTCCCTCCTTCACCGCGCCCGCTCCGAGCCGTGCCTCATCCGCCGGGTGCCGCCCGTAGACGTACTGCCAGGCGCACACGCGCAGGCCCGCCGCATTGACAGCGGCGATCATCGGCCGCGAGAACTGTGCCCACGCGTTCGTGCCATCCGAGCTCTTGATGATCAGCGTTCTCACGCCGTACTGCTTGGCCTGCGCGATGATCACGGCCAGGTTCCCGCGTGAGGACGCCGGCATCTCCCAGATCCACATCGCCCTGCCGTTCAAGGGGTTGCTGGGCTTGGGCGGGGGCGCGGGCGGGGAGATCGTCGTCCCCGGCGCCGACGTGGTCGGCGTCGTCGTCGAGGCGCCGCCGCCGATCCCGGGAAGGTTG
>JAXDGF010000269.1:0-7931 GCA_034665165.1 Solirubrobacteraceae bacterium
CAGCGCGTCCTCGAAAAGACCGGTCACACGGTGCTGCGCGTCACCGACGACGAGCTGAAAGACGACCCCGCCGGCGCGGTCCGCGACGTCGCGGCGCGGCTCAGCGCCGGCGGCGCGGCGCTTTGACGGGGCAGGCCGCCTTGACGGGGGCCAGCAACGGCGTCGTCACAGGCCGCGGCCATCTGTCAACACCGGCGCCGAGCCGATCAGCGCCTCCACCTCGGCGAGCGAGAGCGTCTCGCGCTCGAGGAGCGCCGCGGCGACGAGATCGAGCTCGCCGCGCGAGCGGGTGAGAACCTCGCCCGCCAGTCGCTCGGCTTCGTCCACGAGCCGGCGCGCCTCGGAGTCGATGAGCCGGGCGGTTTCGAGCGAGTACGGGGAGCTTCCGTTCTCCGCCGGGTAGGCCAAAGCGCCGAGGGCTCGGCTCATCCCGAAGTTCATGATCATGCTGCGAGCGAGCCCCGCTACCTCGGCGAGATCGTTCCCTGCGCCGTCAGATGGCTCGCCGAACACGAGCTCCTCGGCGACACGGCCGCCGAGGAGGGTTGCCATCCGCTCGATGAGCACCGCGCGGCGATGCAGGAGCTGGTCGTCGGCCTCGGGCATCCACGTGACACCCACCACGGAGCCCCGGGGCACGATGCTGATCTTGTGGAGCAGACGACCTCCGGGTAAGGCCAGGGCGACGATACCGTGGCCGGCCTCGTGGTAGGCGATCGTCCTGCGGTCCTCGTCGGACAACGCATGCGTGCCGGCGATGCCGACGCCGGTGCGGTCGAGCGCCTCCTCGAGGAGATCCTGGTCGATCTCGGTCCGGTGCTTGCGAGTGGCGATCAGCGCCCCCTCGTTGAGCAGGTTTGCCAGGTCCGCGCCCGACAGCCCGCGGGTGACCCGCGCGAGCGCCTCGAGATCGACGTTCGCCGCCAGCGGCTTACCCTTCGCGTGGAGGGCGAGGATCTGGCCGCGCGCGACGAGGTCTGGCATCTCGAGCGTGATCGACCGATCGAACCGTCCCGGCCGGGTGAGCGCCGAGTCGAGCATGTCGGGTCGATTGGTCGCCGCCATGACGACGACACCTGTGCGACCTCTGAAGCCGTCGAGCTCGATGAGGAGCTGATTGAGGGTGTGAGCCTGCTCGGCGTTATGTCCCGAGGCAACTCGGTGACCGCCGATCGCGTCGAGCTCGTCGATGAAGATGATGGCCGGCGCGACGGACCGGGCCTGGGCGAAAAGATCACGAACACGCGCCGCGCCCTCGCCCGAGAAGGTCTCGACGAACTCGGTGCCCGCGGCGGCGATGAAGGTCGCATTCGTTTCGCCCGCGAGCGCGCGCGCGAGGAGCGTCTTGCCCGAGCCCGGCAGACCTGAGAGAAGGTAGCCAGTCGGGATCCGCGCTCCCATCCGCTCGAAGCGCGCCGGGTCCCCGAGGTACTCGCGAACCTCGGAGAGCTCGCCCACTGCGTCGCCCAGGCCGGCCACGTCGGCGAAGGTGACCCGCTCGGCGGCGAGGAAGCTCTGCCCGATGCGCCGGTCGCGCACGGCGAGGCGGCGCTGGCGCTCGGGAGCCTCGCTGATCCGGCGCATCGCGTGCTCAAGGTCGTCGGCGGAGATCGTGGAGCTGTTCCGGCGCGCGGCGAGCAGAGCGGCCTCGTTCATGAGGCCGGCGAGGTCGGCGCCCGTCATACCCACGGCCTGGTGCGCGATCGGGTCGAGGTCGACGTCGGCACTCATCGGCCTCGTCCGAGCGTGGACCTCGAGGATCTCCCGGCGGCCGCGCTCGTCGGGGAGCTCGAGGCCGACCGCCCGGTCGAAGCGTCCCGGGCGGAGCAGTGCCGGGTCGATGACGTCGGGCCGGTTCGTGGCCCCGACGAGCATGACGCCGTCGGACGGGGTGAACCCATCGATCTCGGCCAGGAGCTGATTCAGCGCCTGCCCTTGCTCGTCCGCGGACGCGGTGCTGGCCGGGCCTGCCGCCGCCCGCCGCCGGCCGATGGCATCGAGCTCGTCAATGAAGATGATGGCGGGGGCGTCAAGGCGCGCTTCTTGGAATAGTTTGCGCACGCGAGCGGCGCCGACGCCGACGTACAGCTCGACGAAGTCGGAGCCCGAGATCGAGTAGAAGGCGGCGCCGGCCTGGCCGGCGAGGGCTCGGGCGAGAAGAGTCTTGCCGCAACCGGGCGGCCCATAGAGGAGGATCCCGCGCGGAATCGTTGCCCCGAGAGCGGTGAAGCGATCGGTGTCGGCGAGGAAATCGGCGACCTCTCGCAGTTCGGCCACGGCCGCCTCCTGTCCCGCCACATCGTCGAAGCTCACGCGGATGTCGTCCTCACGCCGGCGGCGCGCCCCCGTCCCCACCGCGAACATGCCGGTTCCCTTCTGGTAGGACCGGATGAAGTACACGAACACAACGATGAGGATGAGGACGGGGAACAGGGCCGTAGCCGGGGTTGTGAACCCCTTCAGAGCCTGGTGATTGGTATCGGTGTTCACGCCGTCGCCCAGGAGCACGCCAACGAGCCGGTCTTGGACCACGCTGTTGTCGGGGTATGACGCGTTGTAGCTGGCGGTGGTGCCGTCGGCCCGGCGATACTTGCCGACGATGTAGGCGTCGTGATCGAGAAACAGAGCGTTTTGCACCCTGCCCCGGCCGGCGAGATTGAGCAAACCGGTCATGCTGAGACGATCGCCGCTCACGTGCGGAATCGAAGCGACGAGCAGGCCCACGTAAGCGACGACGAGGACGAGGATGGCGATCGCCGACCAGAAGGACGCGCCCCCCACGCCGGGCTTGCGCTGCCGCCGTCGCCTGGGGTTTCGCTCACTCACGAGTCACAGGCTAACGGCGGCGTCGAAAACCAGTGGATCTACGTGCGTCGAACGTAGAGGCGCCAAGCACCGGCAACCGCTAGGAGACACGCTATCCCGATCCCGAACACGAGCAGGACGCTGGCGCCACTGTCCTGACCCGCGACACCCCGCGTCGAGCCGGATGACACCGGAGCGGCCAGGGTCCGGCCGCGGGCTGGGAGAAACGACTGCTTGTCCAGGATCCCGGTGCCATCGACGTACACCCAGCCTTGGTACCTCTCCGGGCGGTAGGCGAAGGCGCCACGCGTGAAGAAGAGCGGCACGGCCGGCGCGTCGCCCGCGAGCAGCGACAGCTCGTCGTCGACGGCGCGACGCCGAGAGGCAACCGTCGGCGCGGCGTTGACCGCGGCGGCGAGCGAGTCGAAGGCGGAGCTCGAGTAGCCCGAGTAGTTGAGCGGCGTGCGCAGCGGCGGCCCGAAGATGGCGCCGAGGAACGAGGGATCCTCCGAGACCAGGTCCGGAGTGGTCCAGATCGCAGCCTGATAGCTCGGGGCATAGCCGTTGACGCCAACGGCCCTGTCGAGAACGGCGGGTGCTACCTGATCCAGCGTCGCGCGCGCTCCCACCGCGAGCAGCGCCCGGACGACCTGCTGCCCGGCGGCCAGGCGGAGAGGGTCGTTGTTGGGGGCGAGGATGACGAAGGGAGGCTCGCCCTGCTCGGCGAACTTCACCCGCGCCGCGTCGGGCGCGTAGGTTTGGAGGACGTGACGCGGTGCCCAGGGCGACACGGGATCGAGCAGACCCCGATCGGCGGGGATCACGAGCTGACCGCCCTGTGTGCTGCCGAGCGCCGCGGCGATCCCGTCCTGGTTGAGAGCCTCGGCGACGGCCCGGCGGGTACGGCGATCGTTGAAGGGTGAGGCGGCGGTATTGAGCAGCAGCACCGTGCCGGTGTAGTTTTCTCCGGTCGCGATCCGGACCCCGAGGTCGGCACTGACCTGATTGAGCTCCTCAGGCGTGAGCGGGACGGGAACGGCGTCCACCGTCCCGTTCGCCAGGGCGTCGAAGGTCGCGTGCGCGTCGTGGATAATGGGCACGTCGATCTCCCGCACGGCTGGAGCCCCGCGGAAGTACCGAGGATTGGCAACGAACCGGTAGCCGGCCTTCTGGTTGTAGGACACGAGGCGGTAGGGACCGCTGCCCACGGGCAGGCCGGGCGGTGCCAGGCGGTCGCTCTCGAGACCTTGCCACAGGTGCTGCGGGATGATCGGAACGTCGGCCAGCGGCTGATCCTCGAACCCCAGCGACGGCGAGCGGAGCCTGAACACGACCGTGTCCGGACCAGTCTGCTCGACATCGACGAGATCGCCTAGCTCGGGCGTAAAGCGAGGGTTGGGGTGGGTCGCCATGTAGCGGTAGGTGAAGGCGACATCGGCCGCAGTAAGGGCGACACCGTCTTGCCAGTGCACCCCGCGACGTATCCGCACACTGACGGTGCCACGCGTCCGACTGACGGATTGCGCCAGCCACGGGCGCGGGATGCCGCGCGCGTCCCGCCACATGAGCGAGTCGTAGACAAGCATCACGAGCGGATAGCCGAGCTCGAACGTGTAGGGCGTCAGCGTGCCGTCGGCCTGGGGGAAGGGGATGCGGAGCCGGGCCACCGCTGCTCCGGTCGCGGCCGGGCTCGAGGCGGGCAGCACCACCAGCAGTGCCAGGACCGCGAGCGTTGCCCGAGGGCCGCGGGCGATCGACGGCAGGCGCATTGGGGCGGCAGCATAGGCCGGTACAGTCGGCCGATGCTCCAGGACCGAGGCAGCGGCGGCGGGAAGGTCTTCCTCATCGGCGGCGGCCCGGGGGCGGCAGACCTGGTGACCCTGCGCGGGGCCCGAGCGATCGCCAGGAGCGACATCGTGATCTGGGGCCGGCCCCTCGTGACCGAGGAACTCGTACGGGAGCACAGCCGTCCCGACGCCGAGATCATCGCCTGGCCTCCGGCGACGATGGCCGACCTCGAAGCGGCATACGACCGCGCCGCGCAAGAGCGGCTGACGATCGCGCGCCTACATGGCGGCGACCCGGCCGTGTACGCGCGCCTGGCCGAGGAGATCGAGCGGGTCGCAAGTAGAGGACTCGAGGTCGAGGTCATCCCTGGTGTGACGGCCGCGTGCGCCGCTGCCGCGGCTCTCGGCTGGGAACTTACGAGCGAGGCCGATCGACGTCCGCTCGTGATGGCCAGCGCTCAGGCCCCGGACGGCGGTGTCGCCGACATGCTCCAGCGTGGCGCCTCGGGCGGTCACGCCCTGGCGGTGTACATGCTGCGAAGCTCAGGCGCGGAGCTGCAGCAGGCGCTGCTTGAAGGCGGCTACCCCCCTGGCACCGCGTGCGCGATCGGCAATCGTGTTTCCTGGCCTGGCGAAGTGCTCGATCGCTGCTCGCTCGAGGAGCTCGGCGAGCGCCTCCAGGACCTAGGCGTCGAGGGTTCGACCGTCGTCCTCATCGCAGCGACCGCCGCGACTGGTGTGTAGATGTATTTCGCACTTACCAACACACACTTAGTCGGTGTAGACTCTCGTCCAATCAAAACGCGACCGGGAGAGGGGTGCGCATGCGCACAAATCGAGTAGGGCACATTGCGCGACGGCGCTGGCTGGTGGGCCTCACCGTTGCCGGCTTGATGCTGGTACCGACAGCCATCGCCTGGGCATGCAACCCCCAGGCGCACATCAACCTTAGCCAGACGACCTTTACTCCCGGCGCGACGATGACGATCTACGGGTCGTACTTCACGGGGAACAAGCCCGTGACCGTTTCCGGGCCTACAGGGAGCACAACCGTCACGACGAGCGGCGGCGGCGCGTTCACGACCACGATGACCGCGCCGAGCACGCCCGGCAGCTACGTGGTCAGCGCTACCAAGCCGACCGGAGGTACCGCGCCCGCATCGTTCTCGGTCGCGGCAGCTACGAGCTCATCGACATCGGGACCTGCTGTCCCGAGTCAGTCCGTACCCTCCTCCTCGACGTCCGCGGCCTCGTCCTCGGGAGCGCCCTCGTTCGCCGCCCCGACCGTCCACCGGAGTAGCACGCGCACCGCGGTGCATCACACCGCACCTGCCGCGTCCGCGCCGGCGGCCGCCCCAGTCGTTGCGGCTACCCCGGCGCCCGCTGCAGCCGTGCCGTCCTCTGTTGTCGCCGCGACCCCGGTTGTCTCCTCCACCCCGGTCGTCGCGGCGACACATACGGGGAGCGCAGGCCACACGCACGCGGCGCCGAAGAGCGCCGCCCCGTCCACCTCGCAGCTCGCGGCCACCAGCGATCTGTGGAGCGGGTTCGCGCCCGGCCACACCGCCTCGCTCACGAGCGGTGCAGGCGGGGGCATGGGCGGCGGGACCAGCCCGGCGCTGACGATCGGCATCGCGGTGCTCGCTATCGGCCTCATCGGCCTCGTCGGAGGCCTCACGGGCGCGGAGCTCCGGCGCCGCCGCATAACTGCCGGCCGCTGACAGAGACCGGTAGGAAGGTAGGCGCGGGCCGTCCGAGAGGGCGGCCCGCGGTCGTTGTGTCCGAGCTCGCGGGAGGGTGGTCTTGCTTCGTTACCGCTCCCGCGGTGTTACGGGTCGTGGGGTCAGGGCCCGACCCAGCTTGCCGAGAGAGAGGAGAAGGCTGCCATCGTGGCCGTGGTCGCCCCCTGGCTCACGATCTCCTCGACGTAGTCGCCGGCGCCGAGGTGGACGATGCCGGTGACGGTGTGGCCGAAATCACCGTTCGCCGGGAAGACGAACGTCTCAAGGGCGAAGTAGTTGACCCCGCCGTTCACCGTCGCTTTGAGCTCGACAAAGCCCTGGGCGGACGCGCCTCCCGAGGTGACCGCGACGTCCGCTACCCCGGTGACGAGATAGGTGCCAGCGACGGGAGCGGTGAGCCGAGTCGGATGGGTCGCGCTGAAGATCCCGTCCGTGTCGAGCTCGACAATGTTCCAGGGAAGAGCCGTCGGAGTGTTCGTTGGCAGCGATACGGATGATGGATCGGAACTGTCGACGTTTGCGGCAGGGATCGTTCCGAACTTAGCTGTTCCGACCGCGCCGTTCTTGATCGTCGGAGCGCCATAGGTCCCCGCTAAGTCGCCACCGGCGATACCATCGCCGCCAGTTAGGAACGACGAGGCGGGAAAGCCGCCGAGCTCCGCCGCGTTCGGCGCGGTCGCACCGGACGCAAAGTCGGCCGTCGTGACCTTGCCCGCGGCGATCGCCGGGTTGGGGAAGCTGCCAATCAGATCACCGCCCGCCGCGCCGGTCGCGGGACCCACCGGCCCCTGGGCTCCCTGCGCGCCACTGTCGCCCTTGGGTCCCTGCGGCCCAGGCGCGCCAGCGGGGAGCTGCCCGGCCCTGAAGTCTGCAGTGAGCAGCGCGCCATCCTTCACCTTGCTCGACGTGACCGCGTTGTCGTGCAGCGCGACCCCGGTCACGGCGCCGTGCTTGAGCTGCGGCGTGCCAACGCTGTTACGCGGCACGCTGATCGCCGCATACGCACCACTGCCCAAAGCGACGAACAGCGCGACCAGTGCCACCAGCATCGCCGGCGAGGGCCGGCGGGCCACGAACCGGTTCATTGCGAGCCCTCCTCATCGTTGCGGTGCCAACCACAGTAGCCCGCACAGGTACCAACCTCAACCGGAGGCGACGACCAGCGGCGTGATCGCTCCGCAGAAGGGAGCGCAAGCTCCCTCGACGGTGGATCGATGCCGATCGGGCAGGAAGGTTTGACCGGATGAGGCGTCTGAGAAAGTTGTGACCGCCCGCACCGCCGCCAGCAATCTGCCGACGCCTTCCCAAGGCTGGACGGGTATGACAGTGCGTGTGTTGTTCGGTTTGATCTGGGCGATCGACGCCGTCCTGAAGTGGCTGCCCGGTTATCGTCACGACTACATCAGCAACCTGAAATCGGTCGCGCAGGGTCAGCCGTCATGGCTTCACGGATGGTTTCACTTCTGGATCCGACTCCAGTCGCACGCGCCGACGCTGTTCGCCGTGCTCACCGCGGTCACGGAAACCGGCCTCGCGCTCGTCCTCGTGCTCGGCGTAGCGCGACGAGCCGGCTATGCGGTCGGGGCCGTCTACACGC
>JAXDGF010000270.1:0-3209 GCA_034665165.1 Solirubrobacteraceae bacterium
CCCCCGGTCACCCTCTCCGAGGGCGACGGCGCCCGCTACCTCGTCGGCGGGTTCCCCGGGGCGGACTGGGTCCGCAACGTCCGCGCCGCCGACCACGCGGAACTGGCCGTCGGCGGACACGGCGAACGCGTCCGCCTGGTCGAACTCGACGTCGCTTCCGCCGAGAAGGTGTTGCGGGCGTGGCCGACGGTCACCCCCGACGGAGTGGCGATCATGCGCGACGCCGGCATCGTCTCCGACATCACGCCCGACGCGCTCGCCGCGGTCGCGGGGCTGTGCCCGGTCTTCCGCGTGGAGCGCGCCTGACCCCGGCGATGACATTGCCCTCCTCGACGGGTCTGCACGACTATGGACTTCGTGGACCTCCCCGTGCAGCCGCCCGTCGACCCGATGCTCGCCAAGGCGGCGACCAAGGTGCCCGACGACCCAGGCGTGTGGTCGTATGAGCCCAAGTGGGACGGCTTCCGTGCCCTCGTGTTCCGGGACGGCGACGACGTGGTTCTGCAATCGCGCAACGGCAAGGATCTCGGCCGGTACTTCCCCGAATTGATCGACGCTCTTCGCGACGAGGTCGCACCCCGTTGTGTGCTCGACGGCGAGGTCGTCGTCCCCCGCGAGATCGACGGCCGGGTCCGCCTGGACTGGGAGTCGCTGAGTCAGCGGATCCACCCCGCCGCGAGCCGGGTCAAGATGCTCGCCGAACAGACACCCGCGCACTTCATCTCCTTCGACGCCCTCGCCACCGGCGACCGTTCGCTGCTCGACGAGCCGTTCACGGCCCGTAGGGCCGCGCTGGGCGATCTCGTCGGCGACAAGCAGTGGTGCCACGTCACGGGAACGACCGAAGACCCCGAACTCGGTGCGCACTGGTTGACCTCGTTCGAGGGCGCCGGCCTCGACGGCGTGATCGCCAAGCGGCTCGACGGCCGCTACCTGCCGGGCAAGCGGGAGATGATCAAGGTCAAACACAAGCGCGACGCCGACTGCGTGGCGATCGGCTACCGGATTCACAAGAGCGGCGAAGGCATCGGATCGATTCTCCTCGGCCTCTACCGCGACGACGGCGAGCTCCAGATGGTCGGCGGCGCAGCATCTTTCACCGTAAAGGACAGGAGCAAGCTGTTGGCCGAGCTCGAACCGCTACGCGAGGGCGATCAGGTCAACGACGGCGAGGCGAGCCGATGGAACTCCGCGGCCGACAAGCAGTGGATCCCGATCCGGCCGGAGAAGGTTGCCGAAGTGGCCTATGACCAGATGGAGGGGAACGGCGAGGACGGAGCCGGGCTGCCGGCGACATCGGGCCACGGCCAGCGGTTCCGTCACGCCGTGAAGTTCGTGCGCTGGCGCCCTGACCGGGAGCCGGCCAGCTGCACCTTCGCGCAGCTCGACGTGCCGGTGAACTACGACCTCTACGACGTGCTGGACTCCTGAGATGGCCAAGGCGACAGCAATCGAGATCGAGGTGCCCACGCCGGACGGCGGATCGCGGGCGGTCCGGGTGTCCAGTCCCGATCGCGAGATCTATCCGCCGACGGATCGCACGCCATCGGTGACGAAGAAGATGGTCGCCGAATACGTTGCGGCCGTTGGTGTCCCACTGTTGGGCGTGTTGCGCGGCAGGCCGACGGCGCTGGAGCGTTGGCCGGGTGGGGTGCATCCTGGGATGCGACTGGCCGTGGGCGGCAACGACAAGGACGCCGACGGCTTCTATCAGAAACGCGTCATGAAGGGCGCGCCGGACTACGTCGAGACCGCGAAGGTGACCTTCCCGTCGGGGCGAACGGCCGACGAGCTGTGCCCGTCGGAGATCGCGGTGCCGGTGTGGTGTGCACAGATGGGCACCATCACCTTTCATCCATGGGCCGTGCGCGTTTCGTCCTCACCCGACTGCCTCGACCAACCCGACGAATTGCGCATCGACCTCGATCCGCAACCGGGCACGACGTTCTCCGACGTGCTCCGGGTCGCCGACGTCACGCGCGAAACCCTCCTCGATCTCGGTATGGCCGGCTTCTGCAAGACATCGGGTAACCGCGGCGTCCACGTGTTCGTGCGCATCGAGCCCCGGTGGGACTTCACCGACGTCCGTCACGCGGCGATCGCGCTCGGCAGGGAACTCGAGAAGCGCGACGGCGGGGTGACGACGGCATGGTGGAAGGAGGAGCGTGGCAAGCGCATCTTCGTCGACTACAACCAGAATTGCCGGGACCGTTCGATCGCGTCGGCATGGTCCCTTCGGGCGGTCCAGGGCGCCACGGTGTCGACTCCGCTGACGTGGCCGGAACTCGCGGAGGTCAAGGATTCGCACGAGCTGAACCTGTTCACGGTGCCCGAACGTCTTGCGGACAAGGGAGATCCGTGGCGCGACATCGACGACACGGCCTACTCGATCCAGCCGCTGTTGGATCTCTGGGACGCACACCCGGTGGAGCTCAACTATCCGCCGGACTATCCCAAGATGCCCGGCGAACCGCCTCGCGTTCAACCCAGCAAAAAAGTCGCTGCGCACTGGGACGAGGACGGCAACCCGGTCGAGGGCTGAGGGGCGGCGCGTACTTGCCCGATGACCTCTTGACCGTCGCGCGCCCACGTGATGGGCTGGCCTGGGGCGGCGCGGCTTGATCTTGTTCTGGACCGGCCCGGGGGAGCTGATCGGGATGCTGCTAACCAAACCGGAGCCTTCGGTGACCTACCAGGCGCTCACCGAATGAAGCCGTCCGAATTCGCCTACCACCGGCCCGCGACGATCGATGAGGCCGTCGATCAGCTGGCGGAGTTCGGGGACGAGGGCACGGTGTTGGCCGGCGGCCAGAGCCTCGTCCCGCTGCTCGCCCTTCGTCTGGCTCGGCCCGAGCACATCGTCGACATCGGCCGCATCGCCCCACTGGCTGCGATCACCGAAGACGAGGGCGGTCTGCTCATGGGCGCGCTCGCGCGTCACACGGACGTAGAGGACTCGCCCGTCGTGCGTCGGGCACAGCCCCTCGTTGCCGCGGCCATGCCCCACATCGGCCATCGGGCCATCCGCAACCGCGGCACCGCCTGTGGCAGCATCGTCCACGCCGACCCGGCCGCCGAGCTCCCTGCCGTCGCCTTGGCGGTCGGCGCCGAAATGATCGTGCGGAGCCGTGACGGCCAGCGGACCGTTGCCGCCGCCGATTTCGTCCTCGGGTACCTCTCGTCCGACGTCAAGGGCGACGAGGTGCTCA
>JAXDGF010000271.1:0-2830 GCA_034665165.1 Solirubrobacteraceae bacterium
TTCGATCCCATGGAGGTCCGCGTGTTCATCATCTTGCTCAGTTACGTAAAGCCGCTCGATGAGGTCGACCGGCTCCTCGCCCAACACAGCGCGTATCTCGAGCGCAACTACGCGGCCGGTCATTTCCTCGTGTCGGGTCGTCGCGTGCCGCGGACGGGAGGCGTGATCCTCGCCCACGGGTCGACGATCGAGGAGATTGAGGCCGTGGTCTCAACTGACCCCTTAATCACCGAAGGGGTCGCGACGAGCGAGGTGATCGAGTTTGAGCCCGGCCGCTGGGCGGACGACTTCGGGCACTTGCGCCCGGAGGGCACCGGGGGGCGGGCGAGCAATGTCGACTGATCGTTCACGTGAGCGAGTTGCGGGCAGGCCGAGAGAGGTCAGGGCGGATCGCGCGATCGTCGCGGCGGCGCTCGAGTTGATGGCCGAGCGCGGCGTGCACGAAGTTCGCATGGACGACGTGGCTGCTCGCGCGGGTGTCGGTAAGGCGACGATCTATCGCCGCTACCGCTCGAAGGACGAGCTCGTCACGGATGCGCTCCCAACGCTCGTGGGCGAGATCGAGATCCCCGATACCGGGTCGACTCGTGCCGACTTGCTTTCGCTGATGCGCCAGGCGGTCGCGCTCTACAGCGGGTCGCTGGCAGCCAAGCTGATGCCGACTCTTGTGGATGAGACGCGCCGCAACCCCGAGCTCGCGAGCGTCGTTCGGGACGAGTTTCTGGCCGGACGACGAGCCGCGTTGCGTGCCGTGCTCGAACGCGGCGTGCGCCGTGGCGATCTACGCCGCGGCGTCGATCTCGAGCTGGCGCTTGACGTGCTCGGCGGCGCCGTCTTCTACCGGCTGCTGATCACCGGCGGACCGATCGACGAGCCGCTCGCACAAGGCGTCGTCGAGCTGATCCTCCGCGGCTTCGCGCCAAGCCGTAAACGCAGCCCCGAACACGCAAACACAAAGGACACATAGCAATGAAGATTCATGCAATCCAGACCGGAACCGTCGCGATCAAATCGCGCCAGACCGAAGGCGTCGGCCATGGTGCCCGCCGCCAGCTCAACACGCTGATCGACCGCGAGTGGACGGCGCCGCTGCCGATCTACGCGTTCGCGATCGAGCACCCCGACGGCGTGATCGTGATCGACACCGGCGAGACGTCGCGCACCGCAGATCCCGGCTACTTCCCGAGCTGGCATCCGTACTACCGCTACGGACTGCGCGAGTGGGTGGCACCCGAGGAAGAGATCGGCACACAGCTCCAACAGCTCGGGATCCGCCCCAACGACGTTCGGAAGGTCGTGATGACGCATCTGCACACCGATCATGCGGGCGGTCTGCATCACTTCCCCCACAACGAGATTCTCGTCTCCCGCGCGGACCTACAGATCGCGTCTGGGTTGCGCGGCCGGCTGCGCGGTTACCCGAGCAATCGCTTCCCGCGCTGGTTTGACCCCACGATCGCCGACCTGGGCGCAGAGCCGCTGGGACCGTTTCCCCAGAGCCTGCCGCTGACCAGATCGGGCGACGTCACGATCGTTCCCTTGCACGGACACACCCCGGGGCAGATCGGCGTTGTCGTCGAGGACGGCGACCACGCCGTGATGATCGCCGGCGACAGCTCCTACACCGAGCAGCTGATGCTTGACGGGATCGTCGACGGGGTCTCGCCCGACGAGGCCGCGGCCCAGCTCACGCACCAGCGCATCCGCGCGTTCGCGGCCCAGACACCCACCGTGCACCTGGTCGCGCACGATCCCGAGACGCCGGCCCGGCTCGCCGAGCGGCGGACCACCGGCGCCGCCGCGCCACTCAAGGCGGTGGCGGCATGATCGAAATCCACACCCGCATGCGGATCGAACGGCCGATCGAGGAGGGTCTTCGACTCCACGTCGGACCCCGCAACTTCCCGCGCTGGAACTCGGCCGTCCGACCCGTGCTCCAGACCTCCTAACCGAGGACGGCGCGGGAGCGACCTACACAATGCAACGCAACCTCCCCACGAGCAGCGCCGCGAACGTCCTCCGGGTCGTAAAGCGCCACCGGCCAACCGATTGCACGACCACACGACCTCAGGGCCAACGCCATTCGCGTACGACCTCAAGTTCACGCCCGCCATCTCAAACCGCGGGACTGTCATCAGGGTCAATGCGCGAGCGGAGCTAGGGCGAGTCGGCGACCTCACCGGGCCGATCGCACGCACCGCCGTCAAGCAGGGAGTAAACGAGAACGTCGCAACCCTCAAAAGGAACGTCGAGAGGTCGCCAAACAGCTGACGGCGGTCCGGTGCTCCGGTCCGCCCAGGCGCACGGCTGAAGCCGCGCGTCAGCAAAAGCAGGCGCCTTCCGTCGCCGGCGCTGCTCTCCTGCATTCGCACCGGCGCGGGCGTCACAACCGGCACCGAGGACTTCCCTGCAATGCGCGGAATGCGAGCCCCGCCGGGCCGGCGCAACCGCCGCCGAGCACGACGGCACTCAGTCCCGGGCGATCACGAAGCCGGGTCTCTCCGCCGCGCCCCAGTAGCCCTGCGTTCTCTTAGACGAATCGGGTCGTACGGTCCGGGGTGTCGACCTAATGCCCCCGCCATGGCCCCTCCTCCGTGAACTCGTGCCGATTTCCTGTCGACAACGGCGCGTAAAACCATCAGATTTGCAGGGATTCCGCGAAGTGGAGCCAGCCGGGATCGAACCGGCGACCTCCTGCTTGCAAAGAAGCCCGTCAGGACGGGCGAATTGGCGTGATTTGCTGGGTATTCCCCCGTCAGAGCCGCAAAGGAGCTGGGCGAAAGCTCGATTCGTTTGCAGGCACTTTGCGGGACGTTGGTCCACGGAAGTA
>JAXDGF010000272.1:0-28333 GCA_034665165.1 Solirubrobacteraceae bacterium
CTTTACGGTGTCTTCGCTCGTCGTAGCCATAGCGCCAGGAATACCACACACGGGGCGGCGGGCGGGGACGCGGGCGGCTGAGCCCGCCCCGCCCGTCAGGCCAGATCGAGCGCCCGCTCGCGCCGCCGCCGCTGCAGGGTCGCCGCGATCCACCAGGCGAGAGCGACGAGCAGGCCGACGGGCACGAGCGCCGCGAGCACGATCAGGGCGATACCGGCCGTGACCTCGAGCACGCGCAGGGCGTCGTGCCCGGCCTGGTGCAGGCCGAAGCCTCCGCCGCCGAGGGGCGTGACACCGCCGCCGCCGGTGGTGGCCTGGAGGGTCACGTAGACGTTGCTGTAGGTGATCTGCCGGCTCAGGCCGTGAAGCGACGCCTCCGCGCGGGCGAGGATTGCGTTCTCGCCGGCGATCTGCTGGCGCAGGCTGGCGATCTGGGTCGGGTCCGTCGTGGCCGCGAGCTTGGCGCGAAGCCGGACGAGGACGGCCTTGGCCGTGGCGATCTGCCGCTGGAGGGACAGGTAGGGAGAGTTGACGTCCTGGGTGCTGTCGGTTCTCGAGATCACGTTCGCGTAGCGCAGCTTGGACAGGGCCGTGAGCGCGTCAGTGAGGAACTGGCTCGGGATGCGGAGCTGGAACTGCGCGCTCGCGCCCGGCCCGCCCGTGCTCGACACGTTCGAGGTCTGGACGATGCCGTTGACGAAGCGGACCTCGTTGAAGACCTCCTGGGCCACGGCGTCGATCCGTCTCGCCGGGGTGCCGAGCTCGAGAGTCGAGGACTGGACGATCCTGCGACCGTTGGGGAGTGGCGCGGGCGAGGGGATGCCGACGGTGGACTGAGCGGCCGCCGCCGGCGCCTGGGCCGGGGCGGTCGTGGCGGAGCTCGACGCGGCACCCGGTGCCGCCGGTGTGGCGGGCCCTGCCCCCGAGAACTTCCCGCTGAACCCTTTGAGCAGTGGCCCATTGATCGAGCGCGAGGGCCCGTTCGTCGTCGCGGTCGTCGTCGCCGGCGTCTTCGTCACGCCATTCCCGGAATACGCAGTCGTAGACGTCGACGACCCGCCACCCGAGGTGTAGACCGCCACCGCAATCAGCACCGCCGCGAACGCGGTCGCCCCCGCGCCGAGCATCGGTCCGCCTCCCCACCGGCCCCACCAGCGCGCGCCCCGCCGCGACGACGAGCCAGAGCCGCCGCCGCCGCCAGACAGAGCACCCGCCCCGCCGGTCCGAAACCGCCCCTCCACCCGCCGATCGAGCTCCCGCGCGAACTCCGGCCGCGGGCCATCCGGCCGGCAGGACGACAACATCAGCGCCAGCTCCGCCAGCTCGGCGAACCGCGGCGCGACCGGCTCGCCGGCCAGGGTCGCGTCGATCGCGTCCAGCTGCTCGGTGATCTCGGGGTCGATCAGCTCTTCTTCACGGGGTCGCATCGCAGGCCTTTCTCAGCTTCTCAATCGTTCGGTGCAGCATCGTCCCCGCGTTCGACTCGCTGACGCCGAGCACGCGCGCGAGCTCGGTGTTCGAGAGCCCGCCATGAAACTTGAGCGCGATCAGCTCCCGGTCGCGCGCCGGGAGCGCGGCGAGGGCGGTGCGCACGGTGGTGCGGCGCAGCGCGATGTCGGCGCCGTCTTCGGGCCCGGCCGCGTCGACGTCCTCGGGGTCGGTGACGAGGGCGGCGAGGCGGCGGCGGCGGCGGAGCTCGTCGAGTGCGGCGTTGCGCGCGATCCCGAACAGCCAGGCTCGCTCCTCCCCCCGCCGGCGGTCGAAGGTTCGCCGCCGCCGGTACGCGCGCTCGAAGGCGAGCGCGGTCACGTCCTCGGCCGCAACCCGGTCATGCAAGAGCGTTGACACGTAGGCGTAGACGTCGTCCCGGCTCGAGCGGTACAGCGCCTCGAACCGCGCCCACGCGTCCCCGACCTGGTCCGTGTCGGGCGCTGTCAGGGTCTCGCTCACGAAGGCACTACGGCGCTCACGCCGATCCGTCACTGGTGTGTTCGGACATCGTCTTGAGATATGTTCCTCGCCGTGCGTTCACGTCTCGTGTACATCGCTCTTCTCGCCGCCGTCGCTGCGATCTCAGTCCCCGGTGTCCAAGCGGCGACGAACCCCCCGGAGACGACCCATCACCACAAGAAGAAGGGCCCGACCAAAGCCCAGAAGATCAAGGCTGCGGTGGCAGCGGCCGAGCGTTCGCCTGACCTGTGGGCGACGGCCAATAAGTGCGAGTCCCCGAGCCTCGACGACCCCACCGCCGACCTGGTGGGCATCCGAGCCCAGATGCCAGGCCTCGGCTACCCCGCCACCTTGTCGATGATGTTCTCCGTCTCGTACTGGAACCGCACCGACAACATGTTCGAGCCCGCGAACTCGAGCCAGAACGTCTCGCTGGGCATGGGGACGCGCGGCGTGCACCAGGGCGGCGTCGATTTCCACTTCTCGCCACCAGCGTCGGACGCTCCCCCGTTCGTGGTGCGCGGCACCGTCACCTTCGAGTGGACGATCGCCGGGAAGGTGGTAGGCAAGGTCACGCGTAACACCGGCCACGGCTACGCCGGCGTCGGTTTCTCGGTGCCCGCCGGTTACAGCGCCGGCACGTGCACGCTCACGGTCCCGCCGGGAGGATGAAGCGCTCGACCGCTTCCGCAAACCCCTCATCCGCGTTGGAGGTGCTGACGCGGCGGGCGGCCTTCTGCACCTCGGGGCTGGCGTTGCCCATGGCGATGCTGAGGCCCGAGTGGGCGAACATGAGCACGTCGTTGGGCATGTCGCCGATGGTGGCGATCTCGTCTTCTGAGAGCTCGTAGCGAGCCGCGAGCCACCGGGCCACGAAGCCCTTGTTGGCGTCCGGGTGGGTGACGTCGACGTAGTAGGGCTGGGAGGCGGAGACCGAGACGTCGTCCCCGAATCGATCGTGGACGCCGGTCACGCCCGCGGACACCGCGTCGTGGTCGTCGCTTACCCCCACGAGCTTCGCTACGTCGGAGTGAAGGCCGTCGTAGCTCTTGACCACGGTGGGCTGGAACTGGACCGTCCGCGCCTCGCGGTCGACGTGCGGGGCGGCCGGATCGAGCACAAACCAGGCGGCGCCCTGGTACAGCCACACGTCCAGATCGTGGCGAGAGAGCTCCTCGATGATCGGCCCTACGTGCTCGGCAGGGATCACCCGCTGTTCGATGACCTGCAACGAGCGGTCGGCGATCACCCCACCATTGAAGGCGGCGATTGGCGTGCTCAGATCGAGCGGGTCAACCAGCATGGCCATGCCCCGGGGCGGGCGCCCGCTCGTGACGGCGAACTGGATCCCCGCCTCCTTGAGCCGGGCCACGGCGGCAATCGCACGCTCGGTTAGCACCTTCTCCGGGCTGACCAGGGTGCCGTCGACGTCAGCGAGAACGAGGCGAATGCTCACGCCTCACGCCTTCTGCTCGGCGTGCCCGCCGAACTCCGAGCGCATGGCGGAGAGGATCTTGTTCGTGAACTCGCCGTTGCCGCGGGACTCGAAGCGCTCGAGCAGGGCGGCGGTAATGACAGCCGCGGGCACGCCGAGATCGACCCCGGCGATCACCGTCCACCGTCCCTCGCCGGAATCCGACACCCGTCCGGAGAAGTCGTCGAGACCGGGCGAGCGTGCGAGGGAGTCGGCGGTGAGGTCGAGCAGCCACGAGGCGACGACCGAGCCTCGGCGCCAGACCTCGGCCACCTCGGCCACGTCGATCTCGTACTGGTAGGCCTCGGGGTCGCGCAGCGGAGTGGTCTCGGCGTCGATCTCGCCCGTGTGCTTGCCGGCGTCGGCGTGCTTGATGATGCTCAGGCCCTCGGCGAGGGCGGCCATCATCCCGTACTCGATCCCGTTGTGGACCATCTTCACGTAGTGCCCGGCCCCGCTGGGCCCGCAGTGGAGATAGCCGTCGGGGGCGGTGCCGTCGGTCCGCGTCCGCCCGGGAGTCGGCTCGGCGGTGCCCTGCCCCGGCGCGAGGGTCTTAAAAATCGGATCGAGGCGCTCGACGACCACCTGCTCGCCCCCGATCATCAGGCAGAAGCCTCGCTCGAGCCCGAACACGCCGCCGCTGGTCCCGACGTCGACGTAATGGATGCCGTGCACGAGCAGCGCCTTGGCGCGCTCGATGTCGTCGCGGTAGTAGGAGTTGCCGCCGTCAATGACGACGTCGTCCTGAGCCAGGAGCGGTACGAGCGAGTCCAGCGTCGACTGCACGACGCCGGCCGGGACCATGATCCACGCCGTCCGCGGCCGCTCGAGCTTGGACACGAAGTCCTCGAGGCTGCTCGCCCCGGTCGCGCCTTCAGAAACCAGCGCTTCGACCACGGACGGGTTCCGGTCGTAGGCCACGCAGCGATGCCCGTCGGCCATCAGGCGACGGACGAGATTCGCCCCCATCCGCCCCAGCCCGATCATGCCGAGCTGCATCGGCTTCTCAGTTGCCATCTCAGCCTCCCTTGGTTTTCAGTTGCCGGTACCGGCGGATCAGGTTGTTGGTCGAAGAATCGTGAGCGAGGGGCGGCTCCGCGGTGCCCTCGAGCTCGGGGATGATCGCCGCCGCCAGGACCTTGCCGAGCTCGACGCCCCACTGGTCGAACGAGTCGATGCCCCAGATCACGCCCTGGGTGAAGACGCTGTGCTCGTAGAGGGCGACGAGCGAGCCGAGCAGCCGCGGCGTCAGCACCTCGGCCAGCAAGACGTTCGACGGTCGGTTTCCCTCCATCACCTTGTGGGGCACGACCTTCTCCGGCGTGCCCTCCGCGCGCACCTCCTCCGCCGTCCGGCCGAAAGCCAGCGCCTGCGCTTGGGCGAAGACGTTGGAGGTGAGCACGTCGTGGTGGTCGCCGAGGGGGTTCAGGGACTTGCCGAAGCCGATCAGGTCGACGGGGATGAGCTTTGTCCCCTGGTGGATGAGCTGGTAGAAGCTGTGCTGCCCGTTCGTCCCCGGCTCGCCCCAGTAGACGGCGCCGGTCTCGCCCTCAGCCGGCTCGCCGGAGAGCGTGACGTGCTTGCCATTGGACTCCATCGTAAGCTGCTGAAGGTAGGCCGGGAAGCGCTTCAGATACTGGTCGTAAGGCATCACGCCCGCAGTCTGGGCGCCGAAGAAGTCCCCATACCAGACGGCGAGCAGGCCCATCAGCACCGGCAGGTTCTCGCGCAGCGGAGCACCAAGGAAGTGCTCGTCCATGGCGCGGAAGCCGGCCAGCATCTCGCGGAAGCGCTCGGGCCCGATCGCCACCATGATCGACAGGCCGATGGCCGAGTCCATCGAGTAGCGACCGCCGACCCAGTCCCAGAACTCAAACATGTTGGCCGTGTCGATGCCGAAGCCCGACACGCGCTCGGCGTTGGTCGAGACGGCGACGAAGTGCTTGGCCACGGCCGCCTCGTCGCCGAGGGCGTCGAGCACCCACTGGCGAGCGGACCCGGCGTTGGTGATCGTCTCGAGGGTCGAAAACGTCTTCGAGGAGACGATGAACAGGGTCTCCTCCGCCGCGAGGTCGCGTGTCGCCTCGACGAGGTCGGTCGAGTCGACGTTGGAGACGAAGCGGAAGTTCATGTCCCGGTCCGAGTAGTGCTTCAGGGCCTCGTAGGCCATCACGGGCCCGAGATCGGAGCCGCCGATGCCGATGTTGATGACGTTGCGGATGCGCTTGCCGGTGTGGCCCTTCCACTCCCCGGAGCGGACCCGCTCCGAGAAGTCGGCCATCTTGTCGAGGACGCGATGAACCTCGGCCACAACATCGACTCCGTCAACCACGAGCGATGCCTCGCGGGGCATCCGCAGGGCGACGTGGAGCACGGCACGGTCCTCGGAGACGTTGATGTGCTCGCCCGCGAACATCGCCGCGCGCCGCTCGGCGAGCTCGGACTCCTCGGCCAGATGAACGAGCAGGTCGAGGGTCTCGTCGGTGATGCGGTTCTTCGAGTAGTCGAGGAAGAGCCCGGCCGCCTCGGCCACCATCCGCTCGCCCCGCCCCGGGTCCGAGGCGAAGAGGTCACGCAGGTGCCAGGGCGCGATCTCCTCGTGGTGGCGAGCGAGGGCCTTGAAGGCGGGGCGCTGGTTCAGGGCGGGGACGGTCATGATCGGCGCGCGCGGCGCAACGAACTCTAGGGCGTGACGAGCCGTTTCGCCGGAAGCCCCGAACGGCACGAAACGGGCTGAGCCCCGCGGCCCCCGTCCCTTTAACGACGAGAGCGCGCCGAGGAGAACCTGGGCGCGCTCGCGAGACTGCCGGCCGGCTCTAGCGGTCGAGATCCGCCTTCTGCGCGGGCTCCATCGGCCGCGAGATCGGGCTCATGTGCATGACGTGCCCCTCGACCTCCGGCCCCTCGACCTCGGTCTCCTCGTTATGCATCGGATGGTCCGGCTCCCTGTGCTCGTGCTGCTTGATGTTGAGCGTCATTTTTGCCCCTTCCGCATCCGGGCGATCGTTGAACTTGAGCAGAACCCTACAGGCCGCCGGCGCCTCGCAATATGTCATTTGACCACGAGCGCTTAAGCGAGCGCAGCGAACAAGCGGGGGTCGTTGGTGATCACCCCGGTCACCCCGAGCTCCTCGAGCATGCGCAGGCGCGGCAGCTCGTCGACCGTCCACACGTAGAGCTCGCCACCGGCCTCGCGCACGCTGCGGACGAGCCGCGGGGTGACCAGGCGCCACTGCGCCATCAGGGCGTCGCAGCGCCCGCCGCGGATCGCCGCCGCGGCCAGGCTCGGGAGCACGGCGCGGAGCAAGGGCAGACCGGCGCCCGCGAGGACGGCGGAGGCGGGCGAGCGGAAGGGGTCACGCTTGAGCTTCGGCACCGACCACCCGAGGCGCACCGACGGGTCGTGGTCACGGATCAGGGCCAGGCTCGAGCGGTACTGCGAGGAGATCAGCGAGCGCGCCAAGAGACCGTGGGAGCGCAGGGCGTCGAGGACGGCGAGCTCGTACCCCGGGCCCTTGAGGTCGACGTCGAGCTCGACCCCGGCGAAGCGAGCGGCGGCCAGATAGGCAAGTCCCTCCTCCAACGTGTGCGCCTCGCGTCCGGCGGCATCGTTGTAGTCGTGGGCGAGCACGAGCCGACCCGTGCCCAACTCGGGGAGCACGTCGAACTCGATCATGTCTACCCCGGCCGCGGCGGCGGCGTCGAAGCTGGCGAAGGTGTTGCCGGGGGCGATGAGATCGGCGCCCTTGTGTCCGACGCGCCGCAAGCGCTCGGGCGCGGTCATCGCTGGCATCCCGGGCACCAGAACGTCGTGCGGTTGTCGTCGCCCTGGCCCCGGGCCCGCACCAGCGTGCCGCACCGCGGGCAGGGACGGCCCGCGCGGTTGTAGATACGGTGCTCGATCGCGCGGGGCCCGAGCTCGGCCGAGCGCTGCATCCGCGGCCGCACGAGCTCAAGAATTGCCACCGCCTCGGCGTCTGCGACGTCGGCTACCGGGCGCCAGGGATCGATGCCGGCCTCCCAGCACCCTTCCGCCTTCCACATGTTGCCGATGCCGGCGACGGTGGTCTGGTCGAGGAGCGCGTCGCCGATGCCGCGGGTCGGATCGTCGGCCCGGAGCCGGCGTAGGAAGCGCGCGGTGTCGAGCTCCTCGGCGAGGACGTCGGGACCGAGGGCGGCGAGGCGCTGATCGAAGCGCGTGCGCCCTTCGGTCATGAGCTCGAGCACGGGGCCGTCGAACTGCACGACCTCACACCGCTCCGAGCGCATCACGAGCCAGGCGCGGTGGCGTGGGCGCCGCCACCGCCGGCCCACCGGGTACACGCCCCAGGCGCCCGTCATGCGCAGGTGCGAGTGGAGCGCGAGGCCGCCCTCGAAGCGCAGGAAGAGATGCTTGCCGTAGGGCTCGACGCGGGTGATCGTGCGGCCCGCAAGCCGCTCGGGCCAGCGCTCGAGCGCGTGGCGGGGATGCGGCGTTCGAATCTCCTCGGGCACGTGGCCTTCGAGGATCGGCCGGATCCGGTTCGCGGCCCAGCGGATGGAGTCGCCCTCGGGCACGTCCGATCACGCGCTCAGGGTCAGCTTCCTGGGCCCCTCGCGGAAGCCGAGCGCGATGAGGGCGGGTCCAAGCGGCGAGGCCGGCGCCGGCTCGCGGTCGACGTGCTCGAGCGCGATGCGCTTGATCCGGCCGCGCCGCACCTCGTCGGCGAGCGCGCTCAGGGCGGGCTCGATGCGCGCGTCGTCGATAGCCACCAGGGTGAGCAGGCCTTTGCCGCCCCGCTCGAGGTAGAGAACGGGTTCGCCGGCCGCGAGCACGACGTACGCACCCGCCACGCGGGCGGGCCCGCGAGCAACATCCTCGCGCTTGGGCCACGCCAGCGCGGCGCCATAGGGCTGGGCCGGGTCGACCGCGGCCAACACGAGTGGTGCCTCCGCGTCGGCGGGGGGCTGAGAGCGGAGGCGCTCGACGGCGCCCGGCAACGCGAACTGTGCGGCGCCCAGCCCTTCCACGAAGTAGCCGCGCCGCACGATCCCCAGCGTCTCGAGCTGTGAGAGCTCGGGGTAGATGCTCGAGAAGCCGCCGGGCACGCCCTCGGCGCGCACCTGCTCGCGGGTGAGAATGCCGTAGCGCTCGAGCAGGAGCTCGGCGAGGGCGCGGCGGCGTGCGCTGACGCTCGGCGGGTCCGCCCCGGGGGTAGATGGGGTCCCAATCAACGGCGCCGTGAGCGACCAGCGTCCCTGGACCTGGGCGGCGGCGCCGGCCCGGCGTCGGGTCGCGAACCTCCCCGCCCGCCCTCCGCGCGTCGAGCGGTGCTGGGCCTGGGCGCGTGCCAGCGTGAGCCGCGGCGCGCGCAGTGGCGCAAACGCATCGTTGGTCGCCTCGCCCGCCCACGCGAGATCCCACAGCGCCTCCTGGAGCTCCTCAGGGGAGAGTTCGACGTCGACGAGGAGATCGGTGAAGAAGCACGCCCCGGCGGCGAGACGAGCGCGAACGGCTTCGTGCGCGGGTGTGTCTGGCGCCGGCGCCGTCCGCCCCGGAGGCTCGATGAGCGCCACGTCGTCGCGGAAGTAGAGGGCGACCCGGCCCGAGGCGCGTCCGAGCGCGCCCGCCCCGATCCACACGAGCTCCCCGGCCGCGCACAGCTGATCGATCCACGTCGGGGAGTAGGCGCCGAGCCGCCGAGGCAATACGTCGCGCTCCCACGTCGCGGGGGGAAGGGCGAGACCCTGGAGGGGCACGAGCGCCTCGCGCAGGCGATCGATGCCCGCCCCGGTCGCGGGATGGCGGTCGACGCCCTGCCAAGCGGGGAGGAAGCGCGCGAGCTCGCGCTGGTCCGCCGGCTCGATCTCGCGCCGCAGCGCCGCGAGCGAGGCGCGGCGGATCCGGCGCAGGACCTCGGCGTCACACCACTCACGCTCGGAGCCGCCGGGACGGAGCTCGCCCCGGACGACCGAGCCCGAGCGCTCGAGCGCGCGCAGCGCCGCCGAGGCGTCGATCCCGTAGCGGGCGCGCACCTCGGACGTCGTGAAGGGGCCGTGGGTGGCGGCGTAGCGCGTGAGCAGGCGCCCGAGGGCGTCGGGCACGTCCTCGATGAAGGCCGCCGGCAGTCCGCCGGGAGGAACCACGCCGAGGGCGTCGCGGTAGAGACCGGCATCGGCGGCGTCGATCCACCGCTCCTCTCCGGCGAGCCTGACCCGGATCGCCCGCCGCTCAGACCCCAGATCCTCGAGCATCCGCGCCGCGTCCATCCCGGCGAGCACGCGCTCGCGGGCCTCAGCCAGAGAAAGGTCGCCGACGCGGCGCAGGACGTCGTGGAGCCCGTCCCGGTTGGCGGCCCGGGCCCGATCTGAGAGGTGCTGGAGGTCGTCCTCGAGCTGGGCGAGCGCATCGGCGTCGATGAGGTCGCGAAGCTCCTCCTGGCCAAGAAGCTCGCGCAGGAGATCGCGGTCGAGCGACAGGGCCGCCGCGCGCCGTTCCGCGTTGGGGGTGTCGCCCTCGTACATGTAGGTGGCGACGTAGTCGAACAGGAGCGAGGAGGCGAACGGGGACGCGGTCGGCGTCTCGATCTCGACCATCGTGAGCTCGCGGCGGTGGAGCTTGACGAGCAGATCGGTGAGCCCGGGGAGGTCGAGCACGTCGCGCAGGCACTCGCGAAAGGTCTCGAGGATGATGGGAAACTCGCCGTGGCCGCGCGCCACCTCGAGCAGCGACTGCGCCTTGAGCCGCTGCTGCCACAGGGGCGTGCGCTTGCCCGGTCGCGCCCGCGGGATGAGCAGGGCGCGCGCCGCGTGCTCGCGGAAGCGGGCGCCGAACAGGGCCGAGGAGGAGAGCTCGGCCACGACCCGGTCCTCGACCTCGTCGGGGTCGATGAGCACGAGCTCGGCGCCCGGCGGCTCGTCGGCATCGGGGAGATGGATGATGATCCCGTCGTCTGACCAGATCGCGTCCGCCTCGAGTCCCAGCTCGTCGCGGATCTTGGCCCCGAGCGCGAGACCCCAGGCGGCGTGCACGCGACCGCCAAAGGGCGAGAGGACGCACAGGCGCCAGTCGCCGATCTCGTCGCGGAAGCGCTCGACCACGATGGCGCGGTCGGAGGGCACGACCCGGGTGGCCGCCTGTTGCTCGCGCAGGTAGTCGACGAGGTTGCGGGCGGCGCGGGCGTCGAGGTCGTACTCGGCCTCGAGCCGCTCGGCGGGCTGCTCGACGGCCCAGCGCGAGAAGGCGCCGATGGCCTCACCGAGCTCGCGGGGGCGCCCAACGCCGTCGCCCTTCCAGAAGGGGACCGCTCCCGGGAGGCCAGGGGCGGGGGTGACGATGACCCGGTCGCGACCGATCTCCTCGATGCGCCAGGTACTCGCGCCGAGGAGGAAGGTCTGCCCCGGGCGCGCCTCGTAGACCATCTCCTCGTCGAGCTCGCCCACGCGGCGGCCGTCGGGCAGGGTGACCGAATAGAGACCGCGGTCGGGGATCGTGCCCGCGTTGGTGACCGCGAGCTGGCGGGCGCCGGGTCGCGCCCGCAGCGTCCCCTTGACGCGGTCCCAGACGATCCGGGGACGGAGCTCGGCGAACGAGCTCGACGGATAGCGCCCGTCGAGCATGTCGAGGACGTTCTCGAGCTGGGTGCGCGGGAGATCGGCGAACGTGTAAGTGGCAGTGACGAGCGCGTAGAGATCGTCGACCGCGATCGGATCCTCGCTCGCGGCCGCGATCGCCACCACCTGCTGGGCGAGCACGTCGAGCGGGTTGCGCGGTACTACCGTCGACTCGATCGCGCCCTCACGCATGCGCTTGGCGATGACGGTGCACTCGAGCAGATCGGCGCGGAACTTGGGGAAGATGCGCCCGACGCTGACGTCGCCCACCGAGTGACCGGCGCGGCCGATCCGCTGCAGGCCCCGCGCGACCGACTTCGGCGACTCGACCTGAATGACGAGATCGACGGCGCCCATATCGATCCCGAGCTCGAGCGACGAGGTGGCGACGAGGCAGGGGAGCTCGCCGGCCTTGAGCATCTCCTCGACGACGAGGCGCTCCTCGCGCGCGAGCGACCCGTGGTGGGCGCGAGCGATCTCCTCGCCCGCCAGCTCGTTCAGGCGCAGGGCGAGGCGCTCGGCGCCGCGGCGGGCGTTGACGAAGAGGATCGTCGAGCGGTGGGCGCGGATGAGCTCGAGGAGCTCGGGGTAGATCGCGGGCCAGATCGAGCGGCGGGTGGCCTCGGTGCCGCCGAGCAGCGGGTCGAGCTCCGCCGACGGCGCCGAGCCGGCCTCAGGCTCGACCATCGACTCGACGGGGACGTGGATGCGGAGGTCGAGCTGCTTGCGGACGCCGGTGTCGACGATCCTGCACGTCCGCCGGGGGCCGACCATGAAGCGCGCGACCTCCTCGAGCGGGTTCTGGGTCGCGCTCAGGCCGATGCGCTGCACGTCACGCCCGGCGCCCGCGGCGAGGCGCTCGAGGGTCAGGGCAAGATGGGCGCCGCGCTTGCTCGAGGCGACGGCGTGGATCTCGTCGACGATGCACCACTCGGCGCCCGCGAGCATCTCCTGGGCGCGGCTCGTGAGCATCAGGTACAGCGATTCCGGGGTGGTGATGAGGATGTCGGGCGGCTCGCGGAGCATGGCCTGGCGCTCGCGCTGAGGCGTGTCGCCCGTCCGCAGGGCGACCTTCAGGTCGGCGCCGATTCCGCGCAGGGGCGCACGCAGGTTCCGTTCGATGTCGTAGGAGAGGGCCTTGAGCGGAGACACATAGACCAGCCGCGTCCGGCCCGCGCCGGCCTCGGGCTCGGTCACGAGCCGGTCGATCGCCCACAGGAAGGCGGCGAGCGTCTTCCCCGACCCCGTGGGAGCAGAGATGAGAGTGTGCTCGCCGGTGGCGATCGCCGGCCAGGCCTGAGCCTGAGCGGGTGTCGGCTCGGCGAACGCGCCCGTAAACCAGTCACGGACGCGAGGCGAGAAAGCGGAAAGAGGCACTCAGAGCCAGCGTAGCGGCCCCCATTGCGAGATCGGCGACGGCGTCCTTTGAAAAGCCCGCTGGTTCCATGGGCGCGTCACGCATCCTCCCAGAGCTCTGTCGCGTCGGCGACTGGTCATTGATTGCCGCTGCTTCGTGGCCGTCGCGCGCGACCCCGGGGCTGCTGGAGGGAAACTCGGGAGGGCGTGCTGCGTTTTGCCCAACATTTGACGAAAACGCAGCCCGCCCCGCCCGTGCGGAGGGCACGGTGGCGTTATGGCCGCGCGCCCGGCCGGCCCAAAGCGGCCGCGGGTCCGGTTACGGTTCGGTTTGGCAGGGTCGGGGTGGCGTGAGGGCCCGGAAAACGGGGCCGATTGACCACGAGCTCGCCGACATTTCGGATTTCTCAAGAGTTTTGCGAGCCTCGCATACGATGAAAACCGAGCACACCCCCGCCGCGCTGGCCTAGGCTCACCCCCATGCGCGCCCTCGTCTCCCTCCCCTCACCGCCCTACGTCGAGCTCTCCGAGGTCCCCGATCCGGAGCCCGAACGCCACCAGGCCCTCGTCGAGGTCAAGGCCTTCAGCCTCAATCGCGGCGAGGTCAGGCGGCTGGCCTCGATGGAGCGCGGCTCGCTCACGGGTTGGGACGTGTCGGGGCTCGTGCGGGCACAGGCCGCCGACGGCAGCGGGCCAAGCCCGGGCGCCCGCGTCGTTGGACTCACCTACCCGGGCCGCGGGTGGGCGGAGCTCGCGGCGGTGTCAACCGACGTGCTCTCCGAGCTCCCGCACCGTGTCGGCTTCGAGCAGGCCGCGACGCTCCCCGTCGCGGGGACGACGGCCGTGCGCGCGCTCGAGGTGGGCGGCTTCGTGCTCGGCAAGCACGTGCTCGTCACCGGCGCCAGCGGAGGGGTCGGGCACTTCGCGGTCCAGCTCGCCAAGCTCGCCGGTGCGCACGTGACGGCGCTCGCTCGGCGCACAGAGGGCCTCGCCGAGTTGGGCGCGGACGAGGTCATCGCCGAGCTGGACACCGAGGGCCGGCCGTTCGAGGTGATCGTCGATGCTGTCGGTGGTCCCACGCTCGGGGTGGCCATCGGGCGCATCGCCCCCGGCGGGACGGTCATCAGTTTCGCCTCGACCACCGATGAGCCCGTGTCGTATCCCGCGCGGGCGCTGTTCGGCCGCGCCCCAGGCGCCCGCCTCTACGGTCTCTACATCTTCTCCGAGCTCGCCCGGCGCGGAAGCGGCAGCAGCGACCTGCGCCGCCTCGCCGAGCTCGTGGCCGCCGGCAAGCTCGACCCCCTGGTCGACCTCGCCGTCTCGTGGACGGAGGCGGGTACCGCGATCGAGGCGCTCCTCGATCGGCGGGTCAGAGGCAAGGCCGTGCTCACGGTCGAGTAGGGGAGCGGCCATGGAGGGAAACGAGCCGACGACCGCGCCGCCAAGTGCAATGCCAGCACCGAGCGCCATGGCGACGACGATGGAGAGAATGCCCGCGGACCTGACGCGGATCCTTGCGGACTGGGACCCGGTGCGCGCGGGCGCGGCGCGCATCGCGGGCCGGCGCGTTTTCGTCGTCGGCACGGGTACGAGCTGGCACGCGGCCAACCAGGGGGCCTACTTCCTGCGTCAGGCCGGCGTCGAGGCGTGGGCCGTTCAGGCCGCCGACGCCGCCCTCTGGGGCCCACACGCGAACCCCGCCGATGCGCTCGTGGTCCTCACCCACCGCGGCACCAAGCGCTACACGAGCGAGGTGCTCGCGCGCGCCCGCGCTGAGGGCGTGCCGACCCTCGTCATCGGGGGCGAGAACGCGCCCGGAGTCGATATCGAGACCGTGCCGCAGGAGACGGCCGGGACCTTCACCGCAAGCCATCTAGGCGCGCTCGCCCGCCTCGCCCAGCTCGCGGTCCGCCTGGGCGCCGAGCTCGACGCGATCGACGCCGTGCCCGCGGCAGTCGGGGTCGCGCTCGCCGCCCCGCTCGGGCTCCCCTCCCCGCGGGCGCTCGAGGTGCCCGAGCGCGGACTCGACTTCGTCGGCGCCGGGCCCAACGCCTGGACCGCGGCCGAGGGTGCCCTCAAGGTGCGCGAGGCGGCGCACGTGTTCGCCGCCGGGTGGGCGGCCGAGCAGCTCATGCATGGCCCCGCGTGGGCGCTCGGGCCGCGCGACGCGCTCGTCTGCCTCGACGGCGGCGGGCACGGCGCCGAGCGTCTTAAAGAGCTCGCCGACGCGGTCGAGGCCCAGGGCGCGCGCGTGCACCGCTTCGCGGCCCCCGAGCTCGGCGAAGCGCTGTCCGTCTTCCCGCTCACGGTGGCGGTCCAGCGCATCGCCCTCGACTTCTCGCGCCGGCTCGATACCGACCCCGACGAGGTCCGGCCTCCGGCGTGGGGCGGGATCGAGCTCTAAACCGCGACCGGCGCTCTCCGAACCGCGACCGGCGCTCTCCGACATCGCTACCAGCTTGCATACGCAGCTGTTACTTTCACCTTCCGCTGAGGCGATAGATGCCGAGCTGGGTCGCCCCCCGGCCTTCGCTCGGCGGCGTTGGCGTTCATGAGAGCTTGCGGGCTTTCCAGACTTCTTCGCAGGGCCAGCGCTGCGCCCACTCACGCGTGATGAACGGATAGCGGGTCGTGGATCCCTCAGGCGGTCGGATCTCGAGCAACTCCTCGACGACGAAGCCGGACCGTTTCAAGAGGGCGAGCATCTCTCCGTGGGGGAGGTGGAATTCAACGGAGTCGTCATCGGACCATTCAAAGCGGTGCATCCCAAAATACGGCCGGATCAGCCGGTCGGTAGCGGCCCCGTTCTCCTCGTCTGGGATGGTGAGCATCGCCAGCACCCCGTTCGTGAGAAAGATCAGCTGCCCTTCGGGGCGTAGTAGCCGCGCGGCCTCAGGAATCCAGCGGTACGGGTCGCACCAGATGCTCGCTCCGTACTCGGAGATCGCGAGGTCAAAGCTGGCGTCGGGTAACGGCACGTCCTCGGCGTTACCGTGCAACAGCGGGAACTCGAGCTCGAACTCTCGCTGAAACGCACGCGCTGTCTTCAGCTGAGCTTGGGAGTTGTCGATCCCGACCGGCCGCGCGCCGCGGCGCGCGAGCCACGCCGACACGTATGCGGTTCCGCACCCCAGCTCGATGACGTCAAGGCCGTCCAGATCGTCGGGAAGGAGACGAACCTCGGACTCCGGCACGCTCCAAATTCCCCACGACGGCTCGCCCTGGGTCCAGTTCAGCCGGCCAGGCTCCTCGTAGTCGCGCGCCGATGCATCCCAACTCGCCCGGTTGCGAATAACGTAGTCAGGAAGTTCGCCCACTGCATGAGTGTCCCGAACCCGCCGGCCAGAGGCTCGTCGAAGTCGGTCTCATCGACCCAAGGCTCAGAGCGACGCTTTGACGGAGCTCGCCCACCCCAGGCGACGCGGCGAGCAGGGTCGAGCAGACTTGATCATTCGGGGACGAGATAGACGACGTCGACGCCAACCGCGGCGTACGCCGGGGCAGCTCGTCGATCGGCGCTGATCAATGTGTACTTGTGATGCGCCGCGGTCGCGGCGATCAGGGCGTCGTACAGGGCTCCGCCGCGGATTCCGGCATCGACGGCGGTGCGGAGACCTCGCCGCGTCGCTCCCGCGGGGAGAGCGAGCCAGGTCGTCGGGAAGCGGCGCTCGAGCCACCCCAGAACAACCGTCGGGGAGAGGCGCTGACCTTCAGGCATTCGGCTCATAGCCGCCGTGGTCTCGAACGCGACATGGGCAATGAGCGCAGGCTGATGGGCGGCCAAGGCGGCAGTCGCGGCTTCGTGGCCGATGTGCCACGGCGCGGCCGCGGCGATCGTAACGCTCGAATCGGGAGCGATCAACGTCTGACGCGGTCGATCGCCGCTCGCACGTCTTCAACGGTGAGCGCCTTCATCGGCCCGTCGGTGACGATCACAGGGTTCCCATCGCGATCCTCGATTCGTGCCGGCGCATCGGCCACCGCGAGCTCTATGACCCCGTCGCGAGCGACTACCTCCAGCTCGGTTGGTCCGGTGATCCCCAGTTCTGCGCGAAGCGCTTTGGGCACGACCAGACGACCCACAGAGTCCATGGCAACCTTCATACCAAGAGATTACCAATCGGCTCGGTGTCCATGACATCACGGCGGCGCTGCTTGCGTTACGGCCCTGTTACGTGGATTGCCTGGAGCGTCGCGGGGCTGCTTCTCTCAGCGTAGGGTGACTGCCTCAGGAAGGCTGAAGATCGCGACCGGCTTGGCGTTGCGCGACGTCTTGCGCACTGTGGTCGCGAGCCGGTACACCGCCGCGGGCTGGTTTCTCGGCACTCGGAGCGTGATGGCGAAGCGGCCGCTCTTGCGCGGCTTGGCACGCGCGATCGTGATCATCTTGTGGCATGAGACCTGCAGCTGGACGAGGATCACCTTCGCCGGCTTGGCGAGCGGCGGCATCACCTGACCGACGAGCTTGATCTTGCCAGCCGAGCGAGTCGGCAGCGCGAGCACGAGCCGCCGTGTGAGCTTCAGGTCGACCGACCGTAGCCTGCCCCAAGCGGCGTGGTAGCGAGCGCGGTTACGCATGCGCCTGGGCGGTAGCGGCGCCGTCGTCGAGAACAGACCGTTCCGGCGGACGGTCGCGAACGCAACGTTCTTGCGGTCGTCGAACACGATCTTGACCTTGTGGCCAATCAGGCTCGCGACTGCCGCGCCGTAGAGCACAACGCGGCGTCCGCGCACCAGCACATCGGTGAGCACCAGTTTGCGGCTCCCGCATCCGAGCGCCAGCTGCGCGGTGGTTCCCAGCTCTGACGCACCCCCGACCGTGCCGCTGCCGCCGGTCGAGCCGCTGCCGCCGGTCGAGCCGCCGCCGGTCGAGCCGCCGCCGCCGGTCGAGCCGCCGCCGCCCGTCGAGCCGCCACTGCTGCCCGCAACGGTCGTGTGCACAATGTTCGAGGTAGTTGAGCAACCTCCCACGTTCGTGACCACGGCCGAGTATGCGTGCGAGCCATCGGCAACGCCATTCGCGGTGAGCGTCCACCTGCCGCCGATCACGGGGGCGTTGCCGACGACGGTCGTTCCGTCGAGGACCTCGACTTCGTTCTGATCGCTCGAGCCCGCCAGTACGACGGTCGTCGAGCTGACGGTCGAGTCATCGGCGGGCGAGCTGATCTGCACGTTCGGCGCCACGGTCGTGCAGGCACCGCCGCCGCCACCACCGCCGCCACCGCCACCGCCGCCGCCGCCGCCGGTCTGGCAGGCGCGTGCGGCAAGGTTACCGGCGTCCACGAAGTCCTCCATCGACGATGTGATTGACCCAGAGCTGCGGGTCGAGACCTGCATGTGGTTGAAGAACTCGCACGTGGCGCTGGGGGAGATCGCGTTGGCCAACGCGCTGAGGTTGACTGCGGCCTCACCGAATGTGCCGGTGGCGAAGCTCGTACCGACCGCGTCCGTCGAGAGATAATTGACGATCGGCGCGCCGTTGAGTGCTTGCTCAGCGTTGCCGGCGAGCGTCACGGGCGCGGAGAACGACCCCGTTGCACCCGTCGCGCACGGTGTCACGCTCGGGTCCCACGTCCACTTATAGATGTTGACCGAGACGGCCGAGCTCGGCGAGATGTCGAACGAGACCGCGACGTCGCCGTTGGTGCGGCAGACGATCGACGTGCCCGCGCTGTTCGTGTACCTCGCGTTCGATTGGTTGAGCTCGAACGCGGCGTACGAGTCGCCGCCGCCACTGGCACGGTTGAAAGCGAGATCGAGGAAGTTCGTGCTGGTAGTCGGATCGAACGACGAATAAGACCAAACCGCCTTTAGGTCCGCCTTCGGCGCGCCCACCGTGCCCGGACTGATGAGCCAGCTGTCCGGTTGGCTGTCCTTGTTGCCGCTCGCGAAGACATCATCGGTGGGAGCCGACGCGTCGATCGTCGCGACGTACTGCGACGGCAACAGGCATTGCCAGTCAGCTGCCGTCGCACAGCTGGCTGCCGCCTGGTCTCCGTCGCCACCCTCGAAGCCACCGACGTTCGCCTGCGCGGCGGGCGCGGCGCATGTCAATAGCCCGGCGGCGATCGCCGCGAGCAAGGGAACGCGAACGCGGATGCGCCCACGCCACGTAGCCTCCGACGCCGACCTCTTCGACGTCGCCGGGCTCGTCCTGACCTTCGATTCCAGGCCCCTGCGAAGTTGCGTGTTCATGCCGTGGTCTTCCTTGACTCGTGGCGACGGTGTGTCGCGTCTATCTATGGGCGCTATCAAGATCTCACCTTCGACCTCGACCGCCAACTAGACCTTCGGGTACCGCTCCCTAGACGGTGGTCTAACTGCGATTATCTTGCGGCGTCGCTCCCTTGCCGCTCTTGCGGCCATGCCGCGCCGAGTGGTCTGGTCGCGTCCTCGCCGAGGCCGGCCGCGGTGGCCCCTACGGCCCACGTAGCCGGGCTGGTGGATCGGCGTCGCACACACCATCGCGCAGCGGACCGCGTCGGGGTCCTGACGACGTCGAGCTCGGCATGGACCAAGAGCTCGTCTGCGGTCTCACCGACCAACCCTCAGCGAACGCACTACCGGCGCGGCGAAGCGCCGTCTGGAAGGATGCGTTTGTGCCGACGGATCAACCTCAGTCAGGGTCAGACCGCGATGTGCCGACGGTCAGCGTTCGGGGCTTAGCGGCGGTCCGCGTGGAGCCTGATGAAGCGATGCTGTGGATCACGCTGAGCGCTTTGGAGGATTCTCCGGGCCCGGCGCTGGCCAATGTTGCCGCTCACAGCGGCCAGCTTGTCGCGCTGCTCGACGAGTTGGCGATTCCGAAGGCCGACCGGTCGACGACGGGAGTCAGGTTGCTGAAGACTTTGATCACACGTCGCGCGGGCGACGCTCGCTCGGCCATCGCGCCGTGGCAAGCGTTCAGGTCCGATTTGGCGATTCCGAGCTGATCGGGCGGCTGATCTCGCGAGCGAGTGAGGACCTCCAAGCGCGTATCAACGGTCCTCGCTGGTACGTCTCACAGACCAATCCGAAGCGACTCGAAGCAGCCATGCAGGCGGCGGCGAACGCGAAAGAGAGGGCGGAGGCTTACGCGTCCGGTGTCGCTGCCGAGGTCGGACAGCTGATGAAGCTCTCCGATCCCGAGTTGGCGTCCGCGGGCGGTCGACCTATCCGACATTCGGGCGTGGTGTTTGAGGCAATGGCGGCGAGCGGTGGCGACGACATGCCGATCGAGACCGGAGAACATGAGATCGTCGCGGCGATCGACGCGACGTTTGCACTCCGGCCGATCTGACACGCGCGACCCGTTCGCGTCCGATGCGGAAGGTCTACCGGGATGCCGGGTGCGGGCGCCTGGAGACGGGAAGGGTCTTCGATCTTGGACGCCTTGACCGGCTTGGACGCCTCGATATATGCTGCGCGCAGAGTCACGGGGGTCCTTGACTCGTTCTGGCTGCGGCTCAAGCAGCTCTACAGACATAGGGGGTTACATGAAGGGACCACGGAAGTTTTTCTTGCCGCTGATGGTCGTGGGAGCGGCGCTTGGATCACTCGCGTTTGTCGGTAGCGCCAGTGCTGCTGGCACTGCCGTCGCGCAGGTGGAGATCTCGGGCAACTGCGACAACCCGAGCTATTGCAACACGGCATTCGGCGGAACCGGCGGCTTGTGGATATGGGCCGCGCTGCACGGTGGCCCAACCAGTGGTACGACCGACTACACGTTCGCTGGGTGCGGACACAGCGTTGGCAAGACGGCGCCTCACACCTCGGGTGCGGGCGGCGGTCCCGGTGACGGTACCTGGACGACCGTGCCGTCGCTGTTCGCTGCGCTCGCCGACGGAGCGTTCCCACTCGACGTTGCTGTTTCGAACGGAGCGCCCGCGGACGTGCCGTACTACGAGCTCAACCTAGGTGGATTCCTGGCTGCCGCTCCAGTTCCTGTCGGTCACTACAGGGTCAGTGGCCTGTCGTTCGTCTTCGGCCCGCCGCCTCCCGGCGTCAGCTTCCAGACGACGGTCGCTCCGTAGTTCGTATTACTCCGGAAGGTGCTTTTCGAGGGGTCGCCGCCCGGCGCGGGCGGCGATCCCTCGTTGGTTACGAGGACGGAGGACATCACGACCGGGCTCTCAAAGAATGCACGCCGACTGGAGAACGTCGGTCGAATGGCAGCGCGGCGCAGACAGCGCATCCCAATCCCGATCGGCGATCGCTGACCACGTCGAGCTCGACCGGGCGGAGGTCTCAACGTTCGCATGCCTTGGTCCTTCTCATTCGCGCAAGGCTGAACGGACAGTAGGTCGGACTCTTGCGCCGCCCTGCTGGTGGCGATGAGCGGGTCGATTGTCCTCTTCGTCGACAGACCCTCTTTGCCGCCCGCGGCGACTCTCGCTCCTGCGCGCGGCGCTACTCCACCGCACTGAAACTGCTCGCCCGACGCTCTCCCGAACCCCTGAGCGCGCGCGTCTACTGCTGAGCTACGCGGCTCCGCTCGCTCGGTGGCACGCTCCGTATTCCCTGTCTTCGGCGCGATCCAAGCGAAGACGGCGCGGCGGGCTGAGAGGTCAGCGCGCGTGAAGTTCGTGCACCACGTAGGGGCTGTGCACGAGAAAGCCTTCGGGATCTTCGTTGGCCTTGCGAAGAACAGCGGTCATTGCTTCTTGTACCTCAGCCCCGACGCCGGCATGCTCGATCACCGGTCGCACCGCTAGAGCCATTGGATGCTCCTGACCCGCGAGCACATAGGCCTCCGGCGAGCTGTCACGGATCGTGAGCTCGGCGGTGGTCGTCGCCTCAAGCGCGAGTCCCTCCCGTGCGGCAAGCGGTCCGAGCGCGCCCGGATCAGACCAGGGAAACCGCTGCGCCGGGGGTGCCTGGCTGACGCGGCCGAGGATGCGCCCCATCGCGGCGAGCATCGCATCGATCGGCCCGGCGGGGATCCAAGCACTGAGAAGCACGCGGCCGTCGTGGCGTAGGACGCGCTCAACCTCACGCAGAGCTTTCGCTGGATCGGAGGCGAAGATCACCCCGAACACAGAGAGCACCACATCGGCAGCGCCGTCCGGCAGCGGCAGCTCGAGCAGGTCACCCTCGCGAAAGTCGACGTCGACGCCTTGCGTACGCGCACGGCTGCGGGCGACTTCAAGCAGCCGTGCAGAAGCGTCGATCCCGGCCACCCGCGCTCCCCGGCCAGCGGCAAGCAGCGCGGCGTTTCCAGTCCCGCACGCCAAGTCGATCACGTCTTGACCTGGCGAGATCGCAGCCTTCCGAACGACCTCCTCCGCCACCGGCTCGAGCTCCGCCGCCGTCCTCTCATAATTGCCCGATCCCCAATCGACCACCGCTGCATCATGCCGCACGGGACAACAGGCAGCGCGACGAGCGACCCCTCACCCCGCAGGGGCAACACCCCGCTGCGGACAGCGCCCGGCAGGAATCGGTGCAGCGCCGACCGCGTGGGTCGCACCCAAACACGGCGCAGCAGGCCACGTTACAGCGGATGCCCGCGCAGACGCGTGCTCCGCGCCGCGGCTGGCTCCTGCATCGCTCGCACCACGCGCACCTCGTCGCCGCCCGCGAGCGCCCTCCAACGCGCGGAAGGCAGGTTCGCGTCGCAGATGCCGAAGGTGTTTGGAACACCGCTGAGACCCGCTTCTACGCCGGCAGCGGGTCGTGACCTTTGGCCCCAGGCATCCACTTGACCGCGGGTCAACAAACCGCTAAGGTCGTGCCGACCATCGGTCAACAACAACAGGAGGCAGCATGACCAGGCACCCCGACCCGCCATCACAACGTCGCTCGTCAAACAACCGGCGAGCAGGCATGGTGCTCGCCGGCGGCTTGTGCGTGATCGCAGCGGTCGCGATCTGGGCGCTCATCACCGGCACCATCGACGAGACGAGCGCGCGCGTCATCGGCAGCGCGGTCGCGGCAGGGCTCGCGACCCTGAGCGGCCTCGCCGGCGCGACTGCGCTCGGGCGCGGCGACGGGCGCCACTCCCTCGGGCAGGCGACGATCGCCGTCTCCGGCGTCGCCTTCCTGCTCGCGGTCGTGCTCATCTGGGTCCCGTCCGCGGAGAACGGCGACGTCGTCGCACGTGGATTCGGGATCTCGCTCACCGCGATGATCGCCTGCGCTCACGCGTCATTGTTGTGCAGCCGCTTGCATCCGAGCGACGGGCGCGCGGTTCTGACGCTCACGAAGATCGCGGTCGGGTCCGCATCGAGCGCCGCGCTGCTAATGAGCTCGCTACTGCTGTTCGCCACCGGTGGGGTCGCGTCAGGTGTCTGGCGCCTCCTGGGCGTGCTCGTCGTGGTCGCCGTCCTGACGACGCTGCTCACTCCGCTCGCTCGGCGGCTCGAGCCCGATACGACATCGGGCGAGGCGCGAGCCGAGACCTCGACGAACGCGCAGCCGGGGAGATCGAAGGTCGAGAAGCGATCCAGTCGCTCGCTGATGCTACGCGCGCCGATCGCCCGTTAGGTACCGCGCACGCCCATCCGCCGCCTCCAGCCGCCTTCGCGAACTACACGGCAGCGTCTCAGGATCTTCTTCACTGAAAAGTGACCCGCCTGGCGCGGGGTCGGGTTCGTCCGGCCGGGTCCGGACCCTCGTCTGATTGGTGTGATCGGGCGAGGAGGAAGGCGTGTGGTCGGCGTGGAGCAGTGGGCGGAGATCAGGCGGCTGCATCGGGTTGAGGGCGTCTCTATCCGGGAGATCAGTCGGCGGACGGGGTTGCATCGCAAGACGGTACGCCCGGCGTTGGCGGCGGCGGAGCCGCCGAGGTACTCACGGCCGGCGAGCGGGTCGAAGGTAGATCCGTTTTGCGGCTGGATCTGTGAGCAGCTCGCGGCCGAGCCGCGGATCCCGTCGCAGCGGCTTCGGGAGCTCGCGACGGAGATGGGCTATGAGGGTGGGAAGTCGATCTTCGACGACTTCGTTCGGGAGGTCCGCCCGCGGTTTCTCGCAGCACGGACGTTCCAGCGGACGATCTACCGGCCGGGCGAGCTGATCCAGTGCGATCTGTGGGAGCCCGGGGAGCAGATCCCGGTTGGTCATGGTCAGCGGCGCCGTGGGTGGGTGGTGACGTGTGAGGTGTGTTGGTCGCGCGCGATCGCCGGCGCGTTGATCTTCAGCAAGGAAGCGCCAGACATCTTGTGGGGTCTCGCTCGGAACCTCGGCCGGCTGGGTGCGTTGCCGGAGAAGCTGGTTTGGGACCGCGAGTCCGCGATCGCGGCGGGTGGTCGTCCGACCGCGGCGTTCGCAGCGTTCTGTGGTCAGCTCGAGGTCGGGTGGGTGATCCTCGAGGCGCGTGACCCGCAGGCTAAGGGCGCGCTTGAGCGCTCGCACCGGTTCATGCGAACGAACTTTGAGCCGGGGCGTCGCGCCCCGCCCAGGACGGTCTCTTCCGGCCACTCGACCAAGTCCGGCTCGGGTCGTCGAAGCCTCCCACGGGTAGCGTACTTTCCCGCTCGTTTCCCGGCCGCCAGTCTCGCCTGGGCGCTATTGCGGCCCTCGCGGCGCGCAGGGCTGATCGGCCCCCGGGGCATGAGCGTTGCCTGCTATCAACTTCCGCCCGCAGCGGCCAGCAGCATCGCTCAGTCACGTCACGGCCGGGTCTCCCGACCGACCTACCCCCGCGTCAGCGTCACTCGCCGCAGCGTCAGGTTGCTGGAACCAGTGACTAGCACCGCGCGCGTAGAGACTCGCTTGTGGTGCTTCAGGCTGCTTCGCCCGAGGCTTGTCAGTTGCACCCGGATGGGCGCGAAGCTTCGGTTCGGCCGCGAGACGGTGCCGCTGGCGAGGGTGCGTGAGGCGCTGCCGAGCAGGACGAGCTTTCCGTGGCAGCCAGTGCTCGCCGCGCAGCGCAGCGCGATGGTGGCGGTGTGCAGCTTCCGGTCGGCGCGGGCGACCGACGCGAGGGTGATCGTCATCGGCGCCGTCGTCGGCGCGACGCAGCCGCCGCTGTGCCCGGTGACGTACGCGGCGGCGACTGTCCCATACGGGGTCTGCTGGTAGAGGATGACGCCGTGCCCGGCGCCGTCGTAGGCGGCGCCGATCGGGAAGAACGGCGACATGAGCCCGGACACGAGCTGCGGGGGGCACCAGGCGCCGCTGCCCGCGGGCTTGACGACGGAGAGGATGCTGCCGGCGGTCGGGTTGCCAAACCCGGCGGGTTGGGTCGATCCGAGCCTCGTGAACGCGAGGATCGTGTCCCCGCTCGTGTCGAAACCCGGCACGATTCTCGCTATCTGCGCAGGCTGCGTCGGGGTGCTCGGGAGGTCGACGGCGTCCTGCGTGCTGGTGCTCCCGTTGGTCGCGATCTGCGTCGTCGCGAGGCCGCCGGTGCTAGCGGTCTGGGTGGGACTCGCCTCCAGGAGGCTTCCGTCGGGGGCCGTGGTCCAGGCCGGGCCGAACAGCCCGCCGGTAGCCGCGGGGAGCTGACCTTTGGAGCTGAACGCCCCGCCCGGGGCGGCGATCGCGAAGTCGATCGCAGGCCCACCGGTCGGGTCGGCCCAGGTCGGAGGGGCAGAGACGGTGGCGGACACGAGCACCCGACCGTCGTTGTCGCTGTTGATCGACAGGTTCCGCACGATCGACCCCGTGGCCGCGGTGAGCGCGGGGCCGGGAGCGCCGAACGTCCCGCCGCGTGGTGCGCTGGCGGCCATCACGACACCGGGAGGCGGGTTCGGGTCGGAGGTCGTCGGTTCGTAGGGCTGCCAGGCGATCTTCGCGGTCCCCTGCGAGTCCATCGTCGCGACCGGTGAGGACAGAGTGACGTCGGCGGACACCGCGGTCGGCGCTCCGAAGGCGCCGCCGCCGACGCTCGACGCCGCCATCACCTCCTTGGCGGCGGCGTCGACCCACGTCACCAGGGCGTCGCCACGGTCATCGGTCGCGACGGCGGGCGCCGCGCCGTAGGCGCCCGTCGCGACCTGCACGATCGGCGTGCTCACCGACCACGCATCCCAGACCCAGACGGTGCTGGTGGCGGAACCGGACGAGTCGAGCCACGCGACGACGGGACGGTTCGCAGCGACCGCTACGACCGGGTCCAACGCGGTCGACGAGCTCGACAGCGGCAGGAGCGGTGACACGGCGCCGCCGGCGCCGGCCACGATCGCGGCCAGGCCCACCGAGCTGCTCACCCCACCGAAATCCTTCGGACCTCCCTGCACTGCGAACACGGCGGCGACCACGCCTTCGGAATCGCTCGCCGTAGCATCCAGCGTGGCGTTATGGGCAACGACGACGGGTGCTGACCACGACACCGCGGCCATCGCCCTGCCGGGGACAAGCACGGTAGCGAGCACCGCGCAGACGATCGAGAATGCGGCAGGGAAAGCACGCGTGAGCCGAGCGACCACACGAACGTTATCGGCAGCCCGCGCCCGAGACGATAACCCCTGACCCGCGTGTTCATCGACCGCCACCCTCGGGTCGTCCCGACGTGGCGATGGTGGCCTGGTTATTGCCGTTGAGGTCGGACTCGACGACCGTGCCGCCTAGAGCCGCGCTCGCCGCAGCTAGGTTGCCCCTAGTGACACCGACCCGAGCACTGGGACTCCTGTCGCCTTAGGGCTGGCAGAGGCGCAGCGAAAACCCGTAGAACACGGATCGGATCGTCCTGTCGGCGAACACAGCGGTCGCAGGACATAGCCAGCCATTGCGGAGTTCGACCCAACCCGGGGGCATATGCCAAGCGTAGGTTGCCGGCGTCATCGACCGAAAAGGCCCGAGCCCAAGCCCTACGCACCACACGTCCGCCTGGGGGATCGACCGATGCAAACCGAGACGCTCGTGAAGCCTCGCCGGCCCGCCGCGACGAGCACCGTCGCACAACCCAAGGCTCAACGGAACGTTGACGCCGGGCGGCGCAGCGATAAAGAGGTCGCGCCGACTGTGAGAGGGTTTTCTCGTGCGGGTCCTGATCCCTCTCCCGGACCACGATTTCGACGTGACCGAGGTCGCGGTACCGTGGCGGTTGCTGTCGGACGCCGGACATGACGCCGTATTCGCTACCGAGCGTGGCGGATTCGCCCCCGAAGCGGACAAGCGGCTGCTCGACGGGGTCATCTTCGGCTTGCTCGGGGCCTGCGACGAGCCGAAGGTCTTCTACCGTCAACTTGTAGAGGCCGCGGCGTTCAACCGGCCGCTCGCCTGGGCGGACGTGCGGCCCGGCGACTACGACGGTCTACTCCTGCCCGGTGGTCACGCGCCTGGCATGCGCCAGTACCTCTCCTCAGCGGTGCTTCACGACAAAGTGGCCGCGTTCTGGGCGCTGGATCGGCCGGTCGGAGCGATCTGCCACGGCGTTCTCGTGTTGGCCCGCACCCGGGACGCGGGAACCAGCCGAAGCGTGATCGCGGATCGCAAGACGACCTGCCTGCCCAAGTACATGGAACGCAGCGCCTACTACCTCACCGCGTGGCGCCTGGGCCGCTACTACCGAACCTACCCGGCATACGTCGAGGACGAGGTCACTGCTGCCCTGAGCGATCCGAGCCAGTTCGTCCGTGGCCCACGCACGCAGCGTCGCGGCACCTCTACCGACCACGCCGCCGCCTTCGTCGTCCAGGACGGCAACTACCTATCAGCGCGCTGGCCGGGCGACGCCTACCTGTTCGCTGAACGGTTCCGGCGGCTGCTCGAGAAGCCACACAGTCCACCGACCGACATACCTCCCGCCGAGTAAGCAACCGTCCGAGCCCAAGCAACGTCGCGATAGCGCCTGAGGCTCGCACCAGCGCGTTCGATAGCGAAGGACCAGCGGACGGTCGTCAGCGCGGTGAGAGCTGAGCGACGGCGCTTACACTTGGGAGACCGTGTCGACCCACCCTGCGGACCCCAGTGAAGAGCAGCATCACGAGCTGTCGGTTGAGGAGCTCCTGCGGCGAGCGCGTCCGCTACCCCCGCACGGTGAGATGGTGATCGAGGATCTCACCGAGGAGGAAGGCGTCGCCTTCCTCGCGGCCGTCGATTCGTGAGCCCGGCGGGGCCGCGTGGGCCGATCGTCATCGACACGGACGTCTTCAGGTGCGGACCTCGTCCCGGGGTCGGAGATCGCGGAGCGTTACGCCCCCGTCATGACGGGCCGGCCCGCTTTCATCTCGTTCCAGACAGTCGCGGAGCTGCGCTATGGCGCGCTGCGTCGCGGCTGGGGTACGGCGCGCATGCTCAGACTCGACGCCAAGATCCTCCGAGCCGAAGTCGTCCATACCGGCCCCGAACTCGTGCTCGTCTGCGCTCAGCTCCGAGCGGACTGCGAAGCGGTCGGCCATGCACTTGCCCAGCGCGAGCACAACGCCGACCGTTGGATTGCCGCGACCGCTCTTCGGCTTGAGGTTCCGCTTGTCTCCAACGACGCCATCTTCCGCGGCGTGCCCGATCTCGCGCTCGAATCTGTCGGGCACGCCTGACCAGATCCACAACGATCGCGCCCACTAGTTGGTGTCGCGCAGACGCGCCGGTGCTCGGGGGGTCCCGACCCTCGGGACGGTCGGAGCAGGTCTCAAAGCGCCAACGCTCAGCGAACAATGCCTCGTGCGGCGCTGGGCCCTGAGATTGGCGACGAGCAGGGCGGGCGCCGTCATCGGGTCGAGACCTGCATTCGTCGTCGCACATGACACCCGTCGGCGGTCTGCTCCGCAGAAGAGCCGACGGACGCCTGCCTAAGCGCTCATGGACGCGGACCAGCGAGGTGTGCGCGCAAGAACTCGCCGGCGCTGGTCAGGGCGGTGTCGCCTTCGTCGAGTATCGCGGCGAACCCTTGGAACACGTGTGGGACGCCGGGTGTGATTTCGAGCGTGACGGCGACGTCTGCCGCCGCGGCACGGGAGGCGAGTCTGGTTGCGTCGTCGAGGAGGATCTCGTGTGAGCCGGCCTGGATCAGCAGCGGTGGGAGCCCGGTCAGGTCGGCGAAGATCGGGCTGACGAGGTCTGCCCTTGGGTCGCCGTCGGCGACGTAGTCGACGGCTC
>JAXDGF010000273.1:0-15313 GCA_034665165.1 Solirubrobacteraceae bacterium
AGGACGATCAGGCCATAGACCATCAGGGCCACGACGACGGTGGGCAGGCCGTTCATGAGGTCGAGCGCCATCCTCACCAAGCGTCCGGAGCGCGGCCCCGCGTATTCGATCAGGAAGATCGCGACCAGGACGCCGAGCGGCATTGCGATCGCGGTGGCGATCGCGACGATGATGGCGCTCCCGACGATCGCCGGCGCGATCCCGCCTGCGCTCGGCGTGACGATGTTCGGTCCCGAGGTCAGGAAGTGGAAGCTGATGACGCCGAGGCCCCGGCCCGCGACGGCGATGATGACGAGCACGAACACGCCGACCGCGAGCAGCCCCGCTCCGGTCGCGATGACCTCGAAGCCGCGGCTCACTCTCGCGCGCCGGCGCAGGTTGCCCGACGCGGTGAGCGGAGCTGTGGGATCGAAGCCCGCGCCCCCCGGAGGCTCGCCGCTCGGGACAGCAGTGAGGTCCGACGACGTACTCATCGGGCGAGCATCCTCTCGCCGCTGAGACGGCTCGCGATGAGCTGGGCGACGAGGTTGGTGACGACTCCGAGCACGAGCAGGATCAAGGCCGAGTAGAAGAGCGCGGACAGGTGGGGCTTGTTGTCGAGGCTCTCGATCTCGTTGATGATGCGTGACGCCAGGGTCGTGCCGGGTTGGAAGAGCGAGGCGTGGATCGTGCTTCCGCCGCCGATGACCTCGGCCACGGCGACGGCCTCACCGAGGGCCCGGCCCAGGCCGAGCAGAGCAGCGGCGACGACGCCCGAGGTCGTGGTCGGCAAGATGACGCCGCGGATGATCTCCCAGCGGGTAGCACCGAGGGCGGCGGCACCGTCCTGGAGCTCCTGGGGCACGGAGAGGAAGAGGTCGCGGCTGAGCGAGGCCACGATCGGGACGACCATGATCGTGAGTACGAGGCCGGCGGTGAAGATCGACAGGCCGGTCGTCTGAGGAGACCCGAAGATCGGGATGAAGCCGAGCACGCTGTGGAGAACGGGCTCGAAGGTCGACTGCACAACGGGCGCGAGCACGATCACGCCCCACAGGCCGAGCACGACGCTGGGGATGGCGGCCAGCATCTCGACCAGAGGCCCGACCACGGTGCGGACCCCGCGCGGCGCGAGCATGCTCAGGAAGAGACCGATCGCGATCCCGAGCGGCGTCGCCAGCGCCAGGGCGATGACCGCGGTGACGAGCGTCCCGAAGAGCATTTCGCCGGCGCCGAAGACCAAGAGGTTCGGCTGCCAACCGCTATGCCAGATGAAGCCCAGCTCAAAGTGGGAGATCGACGGGCTCGCGCCGTTGATGACCTGGTAGATGACCTCGGCGATCACCACCACGGTGATAAGCCCGGCGGCAGCGCACAGCCCGAAGAGCACGCCATCGCCGATACCGCCCCCTCGCCTGGCGGGCGATGGCAGGCGTAGGCGCCCCCGGGGCCTAACCGTGACCGACACGGCCCGCCAGCCTAGAGGAACTCATTCACCCGCGCGACGGGGAAACCTCGATTCACAAAAAAATGCGGCGCCAGTAACAAGTCAGTAACAAGTCGCGCCGGGGCGAGCCGCCATGCTAGAGCCCCGCTCCAGGAGAGCGGTCATTGCGTTGCCGCGATCGGCGCACGGCCGGGTCGGTCTCAGCGGCGTTCACTCCGCCTGAAAGGAATTCACTTTGCATGTCAAGCGATTGGTTTGTCTGAGCGCCGCGGCCGTGGTCGCGACCATGGCGACCGGCGTGACGGCCTCGGCCAGCGCGGATTCGCTATCCGGCGCCGGGTCGACCTTGGTCGCACCCCTCGAGGGTCTATGGGGCCAAGGCTGGGGGCCCGCGACGGGGAACAGCGTCAGCTACGCAGCGGTTGGATCGGGAACCGGGATCACCGACATCACCAACGGGCTCGTCGACTTCGGCGCCTCTGATGCGCCCCTGAGCGCCGCTCAGCAGGCGGCTTGCCCCAACTGCGTCCAGATCCCGTGGGCGCTGTCCGCCACGGCCGTCGGCTTCCACCTCAACGGCGTCGGTGGCCTGCACATGACGGGCAAGGTCCTGGCCCAGATCTACCTCGGGCAGATCACGAACTGGAACAACGGCCAGATCAAGAAGCTCAACAAGAAGGTCCGCCTGCCGAACCGGAGGATCACCGTCATCTACCGCAGCGACGGCTCCGGCGACACCTATGCCTTCGCCAACTACCTCTCGCACGTCAGCAGCGCCTGGAACGGCAAGGTCGGGCCGCCGGCTACGACCGTCAGCTTCCCGACCGGGATCGGTGGCAAGGGCAACAGCGGCGTCACCGCCCTCCTCGCCAACACGAATGGCGGGATCGCCTACATCGCGGCCTCGTATCTGATCCAGCAAGGTGGCTTGGGCGCCGTCGCGCTTCAGAACGCCGCCGGTAACTTCGAGTTCCCGAACCCGAAGAACATCTCGAGCGCGGCCGCCGCGGTGACCTCGATTCCGGCCAACAACGCGGTCTCGATCGTCAACCCGCCGCGGAGCGCCAAGATCGCCTATCCGCTCTCGACCTACACGTATGTGATCGCACGCCACGGCGCTGGCAAAAACGCGCTCCTGAAGCAGTTCATCGGATACGCGTTGACGACCGGACAGGCCTTCGGCTTCAAGCTCGACTTCGCGCCGATCCCAAGCGCGATCGTCAACGCAGCCAACAACACGCTGAACTCACTCTAAGTGTTCTGGCACTAAGCACGAGCACGGGTTTCGGCCCCGGCGTGGCGCCCAGCCACGCCGAGGCCCGCGCCCTTAATCGGGAGGGACTTTGCACCGCAGGAGGTTGGCTCGTCTAGGCGTCGCGGCCTTCGCGTTCGCGAGCGTGGCGACCGGCTCGACCGCAACCGCGATGGCGGCGGCGCTCACCGGAGCCGGCTCCACCCTGGTGGCACCGCTCGAGGCGGACTGGAACACCGGCTGGCAGAGTGCGACCAGCAACTCGGTCAGCTATTCGGCGGTGGGGTCAGGATCCGGGATCACCGACATCTCGCAGCGACTCGTCGATTTCGGGGCTTCGGACGCGCCCCTCACGGATGCTCAAAAGAAGACCTGCGGGAACTGCGTCCAGATCCCCTGGGCCCTGTCGGCCACCGCGGTCGGGTTTCACCTGAACGGCATCGGCAGCCTGAAGCTGTCAGGCAAGGTGCTCGCCGAGATCTACCTCGGTCAGATCACGAACTGGAGCAACGCGCAGATCAAGGCACTTAACAAAGGCGTGAAGCTCCCGAACCGGAAGATCAGCGTCATCTTCCGCAGCGACGGCTCCGGAGACACCTACGCCTTCAGCGACTTTCTCTCTAAGGTCAGTCACGCGTGGGCGACCAGGCTCAGCAGGGGTACCACAGTGAGCTTTCCTGTCGGCGTGGGAGGAAAGGGCAACGGCGGGGTCACCGCGCTCCTTTCCAACATCAACGGCGGGATCGCCTACGTCGCCGCCTCCTACCTTTACCAGTTCGGCGGTATCGGCTCCGTCGCGGTGCAGAACGCCGCCGGCAACTTCGAGCACCCGAACCTGAAGAACATCGCCAACGCGGCCGCTGCCGTCAACTTCATCCCGGCCGACAACGCCATGTCCATCGTCAACCCTCCGAAGACGGCCAAGGTCGCCTACCCGATCTCGACCTTCACCTACGTGATCGTGCCCCAGGCCACAACCAAGAAGGATCTGATCACGAGCTGGATCGACTACGCGCTCGGAGCCGGGCAGCTGTTCGGAGCCAAGCTCGACTTCCCGCCCATCCCCGCGATCGTCCTCCGCCGCGACGAGACTACGCTCGCGTCGCTGACGTGATCGATGATCGTCAGCCGCGGTCTCCGCGGCCGTAGAGGAGCGCGACGCCCCGCCGGAGCAGCTTTGTGCGCCCCGCCTTGTAGGGGAACATGAAGAGCTCACGCTTCAGGGCCTTGCGCGTGACGAGCAGCGACTGCACCTTGCAGTACTTGCGGATCCCATTCGCACCGTGGCGGGTGCCGATCCCGGAGCTCTTCCAGCCGCCCATGGGCAGGTTCAGCGCGGTGTAGTTGATCTGGGCGTCGTTGACGCACACCACGCCGGCCTCCATCCGCCGGGCCAGGGCCTCGCCGCGCTCGATGTCGTTCGTCCACACGCTCGCCTGGAGGCCGTACGCCGAGTCGTTGGCCAGACTGACCGCCTCGTCGACGTCCCCCACTTTCATGATCGGGATCGTCGGTCCGAACGTCTCCTCGGTCATGCACTTCATCGAGTGATCGACGTCAACGAGCACGGTCGGCTCGTAGTAGCGCCCGGCTCCGGGCCTGGCACGCCCGCCGGTGAGCACCCTCGCGCCCTTGTTCACGGCGTCGCGGACGTGGTCGTCGACGATGTCGATCTGCGGCGGGAAGATCACCGCGCCGACGTCGACGGTTCCCGGGCCGCCGTCGGGGGCGCCTTGACGCAGAGCCCGAACGTTGTCGGTGACCCGCTCGACGAACTCGTCGTACACGGGCGCCTCGACGTACACGCGCTCGATCGATATGCACACCTGGCCCGCGTTGTTCATCGAGTAGAACGACGCGGCGTTGGCGGCGCGCTCGACGTCGGCATCGGCGCACACGATCATCGGGTCCTTGCCGCCGAGCTCGAGGTAACAGGGGATGAGCGCCGCGGCCGCCCCCATGGCCACCTTCCTGCCCGTCGCCGTCGAGCCCGTGAACATCACACAGTCGACCCCGCCGATCAGGGCGGCCCCGGTTCCGCCGTCGCCCGTCGCGACCTGGAAGACGCCCTCGGGAATGCCGCATTGCCTGAGCATCTCCTCCATCAGCAGCGAGCTCAGCGGCGTCACCTCGCTCGGCTTGAGCACGACCGCATTGCCCGCCACGAGCGCCGGAATGGCATCGCCGAACGAGTTCGAGATCGGGAAGTTCCACGGCCCGATGACCCCGACCACCCCGAAGGGGGCATAGCGCACGACGAGCTTGCGGCCGAGCGTGGTCGGGTTCTTCCACGACGTCACGCGCTCGTCGGCGAGGTACTTCGGCCCCTGCTTGGCCCAGAAGCCGAGCGCCGACACCGTATAGCCGAGGTCGACGAGCTGCACGTCCTCGACGGTCTTGCCCGTCTCCGAGGCGACGACGTCGATGACCCGGTCGGCGTTGTCGAGCATCCACTTCTGCGCGCGGCGGAACACCCGCCCACGCCCCTCGAACCCCAGTGCCGCCCACTCCGGCTGCGCCGCCCGCGCCCGCGCCACCATCTCCTTGATCTCGGCCTTGCCCAGGTTCGGGACGGTCGTGATCAGCTCACCCGTGGCCGGGTTCTCAACCGGGATGCCGTCCGCCGTAGCACTGCCGTTGGTCTCAGCCCGCTCGTGCTGCTCGACGCTCGCCATCCTGTCTCCTTCTTATGAATGCTGCTGGTCCGGTGGTATCGAGGTTACCTCAGGCGTGGCGGGTGGGGGCGGAGCCGAGGCCCCCGGACCGGCGGTCCAGGGGAGGGTGGGGCGCGGGCAGGGGCGCGGCGGGCCGGTTTGTGCGGGGGTGTGCTGCGAATGCATCGACATAGACGCTGTTGCAAAACCCGGCTGGGTGCGCCGGGCTGACGGAAATCTGATCAGCGTGTGGAGCGCTCGCAGCGGAGGAATGGCGTCCGGCTGGACATCCTCAACGCACGTCCTGAGCAGGGCCGTTACGGCGGGCTCGCTCGCCGGTCCACGCGCGGCGCCGAGCAGCGTTGAAGGCGCCATTGTTTCCGCATACCGGAAACAATCGTGCCTTCAACGCCGGCGCGGCCGTCCCGCTGCCCATACGCCCGAAATCACCCAACACATCCGGCCCAAGCAGCGAACCCGATCACCGACACCCGGAGTTTTGCGACAGCGGCAGGATCATCGGTTATCCAGCACGGGTGCTGCACGCGACCCCAGCAGCGTCACCCCACGTGGACGGCGGCGAGGAGCGCCGCGTAGGAGCGCACCAGCGCCGCCCGCTCGGCGGGGATCAAATCGCTCCCGGGATCACACCCCTCGCGCACCCAGCGGTCGCTGTGGCGCATAGCGAGCGCCCGCTCGCGTCCGGCGAGCTCGACGTCCTGCGGCGGCACTCCGTAGACGTGCGCGTAGAGGCCGGCGAGCGCTTCGACGAGCGGTCGATCGTCCGTTTCGGGGTCCGCGTGTTGGCCGGCCCGGTGGATCCGCCACCACTCGACCTCGAGCTCTGCCGCCCGGACGGGGTCGAAGGTCTCACCGTGGCGGTTGGCGACGAGCCGGTAGAAGCGCTCCATGTTGCGCCGCGCGCCGTCGGGATCGTTGTCGGGGTAGGGGGCCCAGAGCTGGTTGGCACGGAGCACGAGCCACGCGCCGTACAGCGTTGCCGGCCAGGGAAGCGCGAACGCGTGCCGGGTCAAGCCGATGGCCGCGCGCAGGAAGGCGACCCACTCGCGCCGGTAATAGGTCACCCACGCCGCGCACTCGCGCGCGCCGAGCAGGCGGGGGTCGAACGAGCGCATGGCGCTCGCATGACCCGGCTCGGTCAACGGAACGCCCTGCCAGAAACGACTAGGCGGGATCGAGAACGATCGACTCGATCTTGGGCGGGTCGATGGGGCGGTCTTGTGCCCCTGTGGGAAGACCCTCGATCGCGTCGATCGCGTCCATGCCGTCACTCACCTGACCGAACACGGTGTGCTTGCCGTCGAGCCACGGCGCCGCCTCGGTGGTGACGATGAAGAACTGCGACCCGTTCGTGTTCGGGCCCGCGTTGGCCATCGCCAGCGCTCCCCGCACGATCTTGTGGTCGTTGAACTCATCCTCGAACGTGTATCCCGGCCCACCGGTGCCGGTTCCGTCCGGGTCGCCGCCCTGGATCATGAAATCAGGGATGATGCGGTGAAAGATGACCCCGTCGTAGAAGCCCTTGCCGGCGAGCTCGCGGAAGTTGGCAACCGTCATCGGCGCGTCGTCGTCGAAGAGGTCGAAGACGATCGTGCCGTGCGTTGTGTTGATGGTGGCTTTTGTTTGCATAGCTTTGAGGCTACCCGGTTGGGCTCGGCTTCGCGCGTCCAGCTCGCCGGACGCGCGAGCCGGCCCTCGCAGCGTTAGCGGCCTATCGGCGCGGCCGCGGGCGCGCTCAATGAGCGGTCGTATTCCCGGCGGTCTGCACTGCGTTGATGTTGCTCGTCACCGTCACCACCGGGCTTGAGCCGCCCGTGAAGGCCCTCGTGCACGCCACGTTGGCCGTAATGGTGTTGGCGCTCGCGGGGGCGGTCGCGATCAGTGGGATCGAGTTCGTCTGGGCGAGGGCGTTCGGTCCGACCTCGACCGTCCAGCTTCGGGTCTGGACCGCGGTGGTAGCGGGACCGACAGCAAGGGTGCAGTCAACCTCGACCTGCTGGCCGGCCGAGGCGCCGGTGATGTGCACGTAGGGATTGGCCGACACGAGGTACGAGGAGCCGCCGGGAAGGGACTCGCTGGTGACGCCGGTCGCGGTCGTGCCCGCCGGGATGGTCGCGGCGGCGGCGGAACTGGCGTCGAACTCGAGGCCGGGGGCCGAGTTGCACGCGACGGCACCGGTGGAGGTGACCGAGGTGACGGCGCCCGCGGTGCACGTGCCGGTGACCCGCGACTGGACCTGGGTCGAGTTGATCTGGGCGCTGCCGACGGCGCCGTTCATCAGCTTTCTCGGGCCGACGGCGCCAAAGGCAAGCTTGAAGTTGCCGACCGAGCCGTTGAGGATCTTGTGATTCGTCACCGAGGCGTTCTGGAGCTGCGCGGTGCCGACGCTGTTCGCGGGAAGGAAGGTGGCGGCGTAGCCGACGCCGCCAAGCGAGGCGAACAGGGCCATGAGCGCGACGACCATCGATGGCGACGGTCGCCGTCGCAGGCGGTGGAGATGATGCATCAGGAAAGCCCTCCTGTCGTTGAGATCCGGCCCCGTCTATGTAACCCGGGGCCGCGCAGGAAGTCGCGGCCTGACCCGCGTGACCCTACGTCCGGGCGAGCTCGAGCCGGAGCGGCTGGCCGCGGACCTCGGTGCCGTTCACGCTCTCGACGACGCGGTCCGCCTCGTGCTCAGGGACCTCGAGAAAGGCGAAGCGCTCGAGGACGCGGACGTTGCGTACGGCCTTGCCGTCGAGGCCGGTGGCGGTCGTGATGGCGTGGATGAGGTCGGAGGGCTCGAGGCCCTCGGCGCGCCCGCCGGCGATGATGAGCTTGCGCCGGGGCCCGTCGCCGTTGGCCGGGTCCTCGGGCTTTGAGTGGCGGCGCGGTGGCGGCGTCACGGCGGTGGGCGCGACCCGGGCGTCCTTGACCCAGGGGGAGAGCTTGACTCCGGCGTGATTCTCGATCGCGGCGATCTCGCGCTGCTGGCGCGGCTCGTAGAAGGTGATCGCGCGGCCGCTGCGCCCGACCCGGCCCGTGCGGCCGATCCGGTGCACGTACACATCGGGGGAGATGGGGACGTCGAAGTTGATCACGTGCGAGATCCCGGTGATGTCGAGGCCGCGGGAGGCGACGTCGGTCGCGATCAGGAGCGGGAGGCGGCCCTCCTTGAACGAGATCATCACGCCGTCGCGGGCGCCCTGGGTCATGTCCCCGTGGATCGCCTTCACGTTCCAGCCGCGGTCGCGCAGGGTGCGGTAGAGCTGATCGCAGCGGATCTTGGTGCGCACGAACACGAGCGCCTGATCGGGCCGCTCGGCCTCGAGCACGCGGGCCAGCACATCGGGCTTCTCACGGGCGGGAACCTCGAGCGCGAACTGCTCGACGGTGTCGACGGTCAGGGTCTTGGTCTTGACCTTGATCGTGACCGGGTCGTAGAGGTATTGATCGGCGAGCCGGCGTATCTCGGGCGGCATCGTGGCCGAGAAAAGCGCCGTCTGCCGGCTCGAGGGGGTGAGCGAGAGGATCCGCTCGACGTCCTCGAGAAAGCCGAGGTCGAGCATCTCGTCGGCTTCGTCGAGGACGACGAAGCGGGTCGCGTGGAGCATGAGGGAATGGCGCGAGATCAGGTCCTTGACCCGGCCGACCGTCCCCACCACGATGTGTCCCCCCCCTCGGAGCTGTGCCTGCTGGCTGCGGATGGGGGCACCCCCGAACACGGCCACGACATCCACTCCCTTGCGGCTGCCGTAGGCGCGCAGCGCCTGCGTGACCTGGATGCAGAGCTCGCGCGTCGGCGTCAGGACCAGGCCCTGGACCTCCGACTCGCTCGGGTCGACGTACTGGAGCATGGGCAGGCCAAAGGCGGCCGTCTTTCCGCTTCCGGTCTGGGCTTGGCCGATCACGTCCGAGCCGTTGAGGAGCGGCGGGATGGCCTGCTCCTGGATTGGGCTCGGCTCCTCGTAGCCGACATCCTGGACGGCGGCGAGGATGTCAGGGGCGAGACCGAGTTCGGCAAATGTTGGCATTACTGATGGAAGATAGCCTGCGCGCGCGGCCAAACACGTGAACGATGGGTAATGGGCCGCGCTCGGAGGCGAGGGATCCCCGCGCGAGCGGGTCCATTAGGCTCCCCGCCCATGTCGGTCACCGTCGTAGGTTCGATCGCTTTCGACGCCGTCAAGACGCCGTTCGGCGAGCGCGAGCGCATGCTCGGCGGCTCGGCCGTCCACTTCTCGCTCGCGGCCTCGTTCTTCGATGACGTCCACGTCGTCGGCCCGGTCGGGGAGGACTTCGGCCCCGACGAGTACGCCGTGCTCGAGCGGCGAGGAATCGACATCTCGGATATCGAGCCCGTGGCCGGGGGGCGGACCTTCTTCTGGCGGGGCGAGTATGGCTGGGACCTGAACGATCGCGAGACGCTCGACACGCAGCTCGGTGTATTCGCCGACTTCCAACCGAAGCTCTCGGAGACATCGCGGGCTTCGGACGTACTCTTCCTCGCCAACATCCAGCCTGACGTGCAGCGCGAGGTCAGGGCCCAGTGGGCAGGCAGCGGCTTCGTGGCCATGGACTCCATGAACCTATGGATCGAGACCGCGCGCGACTCACTGATCGAGACCATCGGTGGCGTCGACTGCTTGATGCTCAACGATGCCGAGCTCCGCCAGCTCACGCGCGAGCCGAACCTGGTCCGCGCCGCCAAGCAAGTGCGCGCCTGGGGGCCGAGCGTGACGGTGGCCAAGCGCGGCGAGTACGGGGCGGCCATGATCACCGACGAAGGCTTCTTCGGCCTCCCGGCCTTCCCGCTCGAAACCGTCGTCGACCCCACCGGCGCCGGCGACAGCTTCGCCGGCGGCTTTGTCGGCTACGTCGCCGCCCACGCCGGCGAGGGGATCGACCACGCGCTCCTGGCCCGGGCGATGGCCTACGGGACGGCGCTGGCGTCGTTCAACGTCGAGGAGTTCGGGGTCGAGCGCGTGGCCCGGCTCACCGGCGAGGAGCTCGCCGAACGCGTCTCCGAGCTCCAGCGCGTGACCCAGTTCGACGGCCACCCGATCGCGCTGCGCCATTGACGTGAGCGGCATTACCAGTTTCCGTGACAATCGGCACGTAGCACGTTAGGATCGCGCGCTGTGACTTGGGCTTTCCTGTGGCTCATGCTGGGGTTGAAGATCCCGATCGCCGCGCTGATCTACATCGTGTGGTGGGCGGTCAAGGATCCGCCTGAGCCGGTCCCGGCTCCGGAGGATCGTGGCGGCGACGGCAACGACCGGGTCGGCCACCAACGCCACCCGCGCAAGCCGTTTCCCCGCCGCCCCCGCCGCGGGCCCCACGCCGGGCTCCCGCCCGCGCCCCCGGCGAGGATGCGGACGACCCGCGCCCGCACGCGGACGTTCGAGCACTGATGCTCCACCTGCTGGCCGTCGTCGAGCCCTCGAAGGCGCCCTGGTACATCGCCGGTGGAATCCTCGCCGTGTGGGCCGTCGTCCTGTCCGCGATCGGCCTGGCCCGGCCCGATTTCCCGGGCAACAAGGGCGGGCGGCAGATCGTGATCCTGATCAGTTTCGTGCTCGTCGCGGCCGCCATGACATCCGCCGTCGCGAGCGCGTAGCAGCCCTTCTCAGCCACGACCGCCCGCCCGGCTAGCCGTGCCTCCTATCCTTGGAGGCACCGCATCGAAAGTCCGAGAGGAGATCGCGATGAGTACCGAAACCCAGCCTGAGGTCCGAACGGATGGCGCGGCCGCGGCCGAGGTCCGTGACAGCCTGACGATCACGGACAACCGGACGGGCAAGGAATACGAGATTCCGATCGAGGACGGGACGATCCGCGCCCCCGAGCTGCGCAAGATCAAGACGACTGAGGACGACTTCGGGCTCATGACCTATGACCCGGCGTTCATGAACACCGCCTCGTGTCGGTCCGCGATCACCTACATCGATGGCGACAAGGGCATCCTCGAGTACCGGGGCTACCCGATCGAGCAGCTTGCCGAGCAGTCGACCTACCTCGAGGTCGCCTACCTCCTGGTCCACGGGCACCTGCCGAACCAGGCCGAGCTCGAGGAGTGGACGTACCTGATCACGATCCACACGTTCGTGCACGAGAACATCAAGGGCTTCATGCAGGGATTCCGCTACGACGCCCATCCGATGGGGATGCTCGTGGCGTCGGTCGGCGCGCTCTCGACCTTCTATCCGGACGCGAACCGGATCAAGGACGCCGAGTGCCGCTACATCCAGATCATCCGGCTCATCGCCAAGATGCCGACGCTGGCCGCGTTCTCGTACCGCCACAACCGCGGCATGCCTTACGTCTATCCCGACAACGATCTCGCTTACGCCGGCAACTTCCTCGGGATGATCTACAAGATGACCGAGCTCAAGTACCAGCCCGATCCCCGCCTCGCGCGAGCGCTCGACGTGCTCTTCATTCTCCACGCCGACCATGAGCAGAACTGCTCGACGAGCGCCGTCCGCGGCGTCGGCTCCTCGCACGTCGATCCCTACTCGGCCGTGGCGGCGGGCGTCGCCGCCCTGTACGGACCGCTCCACGGCGGGGCCAACGAGGCCGTCCTGCGCATGCTCCGCAGGATCGAGAACGTCAAGAACATCCCCGACTTCATCCGCGGCGTCAAGGAGGGCAACGAGCGCCTGATGGGCTTCGGTCACCGGGTCTACAAGAACTTCGACCCCCGCGCCAAGATCATCAAGAAGGCCACCGAGGACGTGTTCGAGGTCACGGGACGCAACCCGCTCCTCGACGTCGCCATGGAGCTCGAGAAGATCGCCCTCGAGGACGACTACTTCATCTCGCGCAAGCTCTACCCGAACGTCGACTTCTACTCGGGCCTGATCTACGAGGCCCTCGGGATGCCCGTCGAGATGTTCCCCGTCCTCTTCGCCATCGGCCGCACGAGCGGCTGGATCGCCCAGTGGCTCGAGATGATCGAGGACCCTGAGCAGAAGATCTCCCGCCCGCGCCAGATCTACACGGGCGAGCGCTCGCTCGAGTACGTGCCGATCAGCGAACGGTCGTAGGGGGCAGCGCCTGTGTGACGCTGCCCACACGGCCGTGAGCTTACGAAGCGTAAGCTCCCAGTGATGGACATCGTTCGATTACGCAGTGGGCGCGACGTCGCCATCCGGCCGATCCGGGCCGACGACGCGGACCGGCTCGAGGCCGCGCACGCGCGGCTCTCCCCCGAGTCCCGCTACCGGCGCTTCCTCGCCGCCAAGCCGCAGCTGACGCCCAAAGAGGTGCGGTACCTCACCGACGTCGACGGTTGTGACCACTTCGCGCTTGTCGTGACCCTCCCAGCTGACCCCGAGGTGGTGATCGGCGTCGGCCGGTTCGTGCGCCACAAGACGGACCCGGCCGTGGCCGAGTTCGCGATCGTCGTCAGTGACTCGTTTCAGGGCGAGGGCCTCGGCACCGAGCTCATCAGGCGGCTCGCTGCGGCCGCGCTGGCACGCGGCATCACGCGCTTCACCGCTACCGTGTTCGCTGACAACGAGGCCATCCATCGGCTCCTGCGCCGGCTCGCGGGGGAGTTCGCCCAGCACCGCGTCGAAGGCGCGGTCGACGAGGTCACGATCGAGCTCGCCGCCTGACCTGCGCCCCATATCATGGCCCCGGTGGCGTGGAAGCTCACCGTACGGGTCGAGGCGAAGGTGCAGAAGTCGCGCTACGAGCGGATGGACGATGCGCTCGACGCGCTCGAGTCGCGGGCACGAGAGCTCGCTCACGGGACCGACGGGCAGGTGGTCGACGTCAAGATCAGGCGCTTTGAGCCCGTCGAGCAGGTCGTCGGTCGCCTCGAGCTCTCGGGCCCCGAACGGCTGATGCCGAAGGTTCGCGCCGGTGTCGACGTGCGCGGCGACGGCTCGCTCGCGGCCTACCTCGGGCACGTCACGCGCGAGGTGGTGGCCGAGGGTAAGGCGGAGGCCACCTTTCGCGCTCTGCGCCGAGCCCTCAATACGAGCCCGTAGGGTCGTCGCGCTAGGCGGGCGTCGTGTAGGCGCTCGAGAGCCCGCCGTCGACGAGAAACGTAGTCGCGTTTACGTACGCGGACTCGTCGCTGGCGAGGAAGAGCGCCGCGCTGGCGATCTCGCGCGCTTCGGCGAACCGGCCCATGGGCAGGTGGACGAGGCGGCGCGCGGCCTTCTCGGGGTCCTTGGCGAAGAGCTCCTGGAGCAGCGGCGTGTTGACGGGCCCGGGGCAGAGCGCGTTGACGCGGACGCCCTGGCGCGCGAACTCGACGCCGAGCTCGCGCGAGAGCGAGAGCACCCCACCCTTCGACGCCGTGTAGGAGATCTGCGAGGTGGCGGCGCCCATGACGGCGACGAAGGAGGCAGTGTTGATGACCGAGCCGCCGCCGGTGGCGAGGAGGTGGGGCAGGCCGTACTTGCAGCACAGGAAGACGCTCTTCAGGTTGACGTCCTGGACTCGCTGCCAGGCGGCGAGGTCGGTGTCGAGGATCGAGGCGTCGTCGGGGGGCGAGATGCCGGCGTTGTTGAAGAGGACGTCGATCCGCCCGTAGAGCTCGGCGACTTCGTCGTAGAGGGCGTGGACGGCGTCCTCGTCGGTGACGTCGAGGAGGCGCGCCAGCTGTCCCGGCGCGTCGGGGGCCGTGTCGACGCCAACCACGGTCGCGCCCTCGTCCATGAACAGCGCGGCGGTCGCGGCGCCGATGCCGCCGGCCGCGCCGGTGATCACGCAAACCTTCCCTTCGAGCCTTCCGGCCATCAGCTCGCCTCCGTGGCGTAGTAGACGTTCTTGACCTCGGTGTAGTGCTCGAGCGCGTGCGGGCCGAGCTCACGCCCCACGCCGGACTGCTTGAAGCCGCCGAACGGCGTCGCCACCCGCACCGAGCTGTTCGAGTTGATCGAGAGAACGCCCGTGTCGAGCAGGCGCGCGATGCGCAGGGCGCGGGCCCCGTCGCGCGTCCAGATCGACCCCGACAGGCCGTAGATGGTGTCGTTGGCGAGGCGGACGGCCTCGGTTTCTCCATCGAACGGGATAACGCAGGCGATCGGCCCGAAGATCTCCTCTCGGGCGGCGCGATCCTGATTGTCGAGCGGACCGAGGACGGTCGGGGGGAACCAGTAGCCCGCGCCCTCGGGCGCGCTGCCCCGGAACGCGACGGGGGCGTCGTCGGCGAGGAAGGACGCCACCGTCTTCCGGTGGCCGCTCGAGATCAGCGGCCCCATCTCGGTGTCCTCGTCGAGCGGGTCGCCGACCCGGAGGGCGAGGACGTGGCGCTCGAGCTCGACCATGAAGTCATCGAGGACGGAGCGCTCGACGAGGATGCGCGAGCGGGCGCAGCAGTCCTGGCCGGCGTTGCCGAACACGGCCATCGGCGCGGCCGCGGCGGCGCTCTCGATGTCGGCGTCGGCGAAGACGATGTTGGCGGACTTGCCGCCGAGCTCGAGGGTGACGCGCTTGATCGTGCCCGCCGCGACCGCAGCGATCCGGCGCCCGACCTCGGTCGAGCCCGTGAAGGCGACCTTGGCCACGTCCGGGTGCTCGGTGAGCCGCTCGCCCACGACGCGTCCCGGGCCGACGATGACGTTGAGCACGCCCTCAGGAAGACCGGCCGCGACCCCGATGCGCTCGAGCTCGAGCGCGGTCAGGGGCGTGAGCTCGGCCGGCTTAAGGACGACCGTGTTGCCCGCCGCCAGGGCGGGAGCGACCTGCCAGCACGCGATCGTTAAAGGAAAGTTCCAGGGCACGATCAGGGCCACCACCCCGAGCGGCTCGCGGAAGGTCAGATCGATGCCGCCGGCCACGGGGATGGTGTCCCCGAGCAGACGCTCGGGCGCCCCCGCGTAGTAGCGGAAGGTCTCCACCACCATGCCCATCTCGCCGCGGGCATCGCCGATCGGCTTGCCCGCGTTGCGCGCCTCGAGCATGGCCAGGTCTCTGAGGCGGGCGTCCACGGCATCCGCGAGCCCACTCAGGATCCGGCCG
>JAXDGF010000274.1:0-7665 GCA_034665165.1 Solirubrobacteraceae bacterium
TCGCCGAGCTGGTGGCGAGAATCCCCGGCCTGCGCCCGGTCGACTGCGGTCGCCTCGAGATGGCGAGGATCGTCGAGCAGCTCACGCCGTTGCTGATCTCGATCAACGCTCGCCACAAGACGCAGACGGGCATCAAGATCACCGGCCTCGACGGCGAGGCGGGGTGACCGCCGCCGCCAAGGCGCCCTCGCCGGCACCGTCGTGACCGGCCCCGTCGTCGTTCTCGCCGGCGGCACGGGCGGAGCGAAGCTGGCCCGGGGCATGCTCGACGTCGTCGGCGAGGATCTCGTCGTCGTCGCCAATACGGGAGACGACATCGAGATCTATGGCGCCTATGTCTCCCCGGACCCGGATCTGGTGACGTTCTGGCTCGCCGACCGGATCGACGAGCGTGGCTGGGGTCTAAAAGACGACACCTTCGAGGTCATGGATGGCCTGCGCGAGATCGGCGTCGAGGTGTGGTTCAACCTCGGCGACCGCGACCTCGCGATCGGGCTCGAGCGCGCCCGCCGGCTCGACGAGGGCGAGCGGCTGACCGAGGCCCACGCGGCGATCACCGCCGCCCTGGGCGTCCGGGCTCGCGTCCTGCCCATGAGCGACCGGCCCGTGCGTACGTGGGTGCGCGCCCAGGGCCGCGTGTGGCCGTTCCAGGAGTTCATGATCCGCGGGCACGGCCAGGGGCCGGTCGAAGACGTCGACCTTCGCGGCGTCCGCGCCGCGGCCCCGAGCGGAGATGTGCTCGAGGCGATCGCGGGCGCCCGGGCGATCATCATCGGCCCCTCGAATCCGATCGTCTCGATCGGACCGATCCTGGCCCTCCCGGGGCTCGCCGACGCCCTGAAGGCCAGCCCCGCGCCGGTGGTGGCGGTGAGCCCGTTTGTGGCCGGCGGTGTCATCAAGGGCCCGACCAAGGAATTCATGGACGCCGCCGGCCTGCCGCCCGACGCCACGGGCATTGCCGTCGCTTACGAGGGCGTCATCGACGGCCTCGTCGCCGACGAGCGCACCGACCACATTCCCGTGCTCGAGACCGACGTCCTGATGGCGGACGGCGACGGGCGGCGACGCGTCGCTGAACAAACGCTCGGCTTCGCCGAGGCGCTCGGGCAGTGAGAACACCCGACGCTTCCACCGGGACCGGGACCCACTAGCGTTCCCAGTCGATGCGCACGCTCGCGGTCCTTCCGATCAAGAACTTCTTCGAGGCCAAGCAGCGTCTCGAGGCCGTTCTCTCCTCGGGACCGCGGCGCGCACTCGCCGAGGCGATGTTCTCCGACGTCCTCACCGCGCTACGGCGCGCGAGCGCCGTGGAGGACATCCTCGTCGTCACCCGCGACCACGGAGCGCAGCAGATCGCCGGCGGCCACGGCGCCCTCGTCCTCGACGACGACGAGCCGGGACAGAGCGCCGCCGCGGTGCTCGGAGTGCGCTACGCGCTCGACCACGACTACGAGCGCGTGCTGCTCGTTCCCGGCGACTGTCCCATGCTCAGTCCCAGCGACGTCGACGCGCTCGTCGCCCATGCCCAGGGGTCGCCCTCGGCCCTGATCGTGCCCGATCGCCATGGCACGGGCACGAATGCACTCGTGCTCACGCCACCGGACTCGGTCACCCCGGCCTTCGGCCCCGACAGCCGCGAGCGCCACGTGGCCAACGCCGAGGCCGCAGGGACGACGTTCGAGCTCACCAGCGTCCCCTCGCTCGAGCTCGATATCGACACCCCGGATGATCTCGAGGTCCTCCGGGGCCTGCTCGAGACCTCGCACGGGGGCGCGGCCCACACGCGCGGCATGCTCAGCCAGATGCTCCGCAGCCGAGCCTGACCACGGCGGTCTCCGGACGCGATGCTCACCGCGGCCGCACTGGCAGGACTACCCGAGATCGAGCCCGGAGCCGACCTCGCCGCCCTCATCGCCACGAGCATCACGCGCATGCGCGCCGCCGCCGACCCCGACCACCTCGAGCTCACCCCCGGCGACGTCCTCGTCATCGCCCACAAGGCGGTCTCGAAAGCCGAGGGCCGGATCAGATCCCTGGCCGACGTCTCCCCCACCGATCGGGCTCGAGCCCTCGCCCGGGCGCACGGCAAGGACCCTGCCCACGTCCAGGTGATCCTCGACGAGTCGCTCGAGGTGATCCGCGCCGAGCGCGGGATCCTCATCTGCGTCACCCATCACGGCTTCGTCTGCGCCAACGCCGGCGTCGACGCCTCCAACGCACCCACTCCCGGGACGGTGATCATGCTGCCGCGAGACCCCGATGCCTCCGCCCGAGCCCTGCGCGCGCGCCTGCACGAGCTCACCGGCGTCCGCCTGGGAATCGTCGTCACCGACTCGTTCGGCCGCGCGTGGCGCAACGGCCAGTGCGACGTCGCCATCGGCTGCGCCGGCATCGCTCCGCTCGACGACTGGCGCGGGCGCACCGACCGCGCCGGGCGCGAGCTTCACGCCACCGAGCTCGCGGCCGCCGACGAGCTCGCGGCCGCGGCCGACCTGGCGCGGACCAAAGACGGCGGCGAGCCGGTGATCCTCGTCCGCGGAGCCCACCGGCACGTCATCGATGACGACGGTCCTGGCGCCGCGGCGCTCATCCGCCCCGCGGCGCAGGACCTATTCCGGTGACGTCGTCGCCGCCGGCAGCGGCTCGCACGGCGCGCCGAGCGCGTGGAAGCCGCCGTCGACATGCAGGATCTCCGCCGTGACGGCCCGGGCGTAGTCGGAGAGCAGGAAGCAGATCGCGCTCGCGACGGGCGCCGGATCCTCGACGTCCCAGTCCAGCGGGGCCTGCGCGTGCCAGAGGTCGGCGAGCTGCTCGAAGCCGGGGATACCGCGCGCCGCCACCGTCCCCAGCGGCCCCGCCGCGACCAGGTTCACGCGGATCCCAAGCGGTCCGAGATCTCGGGCGAGGTAGCGGGAGACCGATTCGAGCGCCGCCTTCGCCACCCCCATCCAGTCGTACACCGGCCACGCCACGGTGGCGTCGAAGTCGAGCCCGACGATGCTCGAGCCCCGCGGCATCAGGGGGGCGAGCGCGGCGCCGAGCGCTTTCAAGGAAAACGCGCTCGTGGTGAAAGCCTGCGCTGCGCTGTCCGCGGGCGTGGTCAGGAAGCGTCCGCCGAGCGCGTCCTCGGGCGCGAACGCGATCGCGTGCAGGGCGCCGTCGACCCGGCCCCAGCGCGCGCCCAGCTCATCGACCAGGGCATCGACGTCGGCCGGGCTGTTCACGTCAAGCTCGAGCACGTCGACCGGCTCGGGGAGCTTGGCCGCCGCGCGCTCGGTCATCCGCCGCACCCGCCCGAAGCTGGTCAGGAGAACCTCCGCCCCTTCGCGCTGGGCCTGCTCGGCGGCGTGGAAGGCGATCGAGTCCTTGGTGATGACGCCGGTTATGAGTAGCCGCTTGCCCTCCAGGATCACGCGCGCGACCCTGCCAGTGTTCGTAGCGCCCACGCGAGCCGCTCCCGCGTGTCGCAGGGCTCGACGATCTCGTCGATGTACCCGGCTGAGGCGGCGGCGCTGGCCTTCAGGTGCTCGCCCGCGTAGAGATCGGCGAGGCGTGCGAGCTCGGCGTCCACGTCCTCGGCCGCCGCGAGCTCCCGGCGGTGGACGATGCCGACCGCGCCGCGCGCCGCCATGATCCCCATCTCGGCGTTCGGCCACGCGAGCACGAGGTCGGCGCCGAGCTCGCGCGAGTTCATCGAGATGTAAGCGCCGCCGTAGGCCTTGCGCAGCACGACGGTGAGCTTGGGCACCGTCGCGGCCGCGAAGGCCCGGAGCAGCGAGGCGCCGTGGCGGATGACTCCGGCGCGCTCCTGGCGGGTCCCGGGCATGTAGCCCGGGGTGTCCACGGCGGCGATGAGCGGGAGCCCGAACGAGTTGCAGAAGCCGATGAAGCGCGCCGCCTTCTCCGCCGCGACGGCGTCGATGACGCCGCCGAGGTGGCGGGGCTGGTTGGCGACCACGCCGACCGGGCGGCCGTCGATGCGGGCGAGCGCGGTGATCATGTTCCGGCCCCAGCGCGGGCACAGCTCGAGCAGGGACTCGCCGTCGACGATCCCATCGAGCGCGTCGCGCACGTCGTAGACGCTGCGCTGCGCGGCGGGCACGGCGTCGCTGGGATCCGCCCGCCCCGGGTCTCGGGTCACCGCGCGCGGGACTCGCTCGCCCGCTGCCGAGGGCAGGTAGCCCAGGAGCGAGCGCACGCGGGCTGCGGCGGCCGGCACGTCGGGCTCGACCAGGTGGCAGACACCGTTTCGCTCGTGCACCCGGCGCCCGCCGAGGGTCTCAGCGCCGACATCCTCGCCGAGGGCCTCGCGGACGATTCCCGGTCCGGTGAGGAACATGGAGGCGTCCTCGGTCATCAGGATCAGGTCCGTCAGCGCCGGCGAGTAGGCGCCGCCACCGGCCGAGTTCCCGGACACAACCGAGATCTGCGGGACGACCCCGCCGAGCTGCACCGTGTGGCGGAAGATGCGCGCATAGCCGCCGAGCGCCGCCGTGCCCTCCTGCATCCGCGCTCCGCCCGATTCGACGAAGCCGATCACGGGCAGCCGCGCCTTGCTTGCCGTCTCGAGCACGCGCACGACCGTGTCGGCGTGCCGTTCGCCGAGCGAGCCGCCCAGATAGCCGCCGTCCTGGGCGTAGCAGACGATCGGTCGCCCGTCGACGGTGCCGGTCCCGCCCACAACCCCATCCCCCGGCTGAGCGCGATCCCCTAGCCGGGGCGAGATGACGCCGGAGCGCAGCACCTGCACGCTGCCCGGGTCGCACAGCATCTCCAGGCGCTCGCGCGGACTGATTCGGTCCCGCGTCGCGCGGGTCGCGGTGATGCTCATGGGCTTAAGCCCCTCCTCCTAGAACCAGGGTGACGTTGTGGCCGCCGAAGGCAAACGAGTTGGAGATGGCCACGGGCGGGTGCCCGTTAGACGTGATCAGCGGACGTGCCTCGTTCGGCACATAGTCGAGGTCGAGCTCGGGGTCGGGGACCTCGTAGCCGAGCGTCGGCGGGATGACGCGCGTGCGCAGCGCCTCGAGGGTCGCGACCGCCTCGACGGCGCCCGCGGCCCCCAGCAGGTGGCCGATGGCGGACTTGGTCGACGAGATCGGCACCTCCCGCGCTCGCGCTTCTCCGAGCGCGAGCTTGAGCGCCTTCGTCTCCACCGCGTCGTTGAGCGGCGTCGAGGTGCCGTGGGCGTTGACATACGCGACGTCGGCAGGCGTCTTGCGCGCATCCGCCAGCGAGAGCTCTATCGCGCGCGCGGCCTGGACGCCCGAAGGGTCCGGCGCGGTCAGGTGGTGGGCGTCGGAGGTGGCGCCGTATCCGAGCACCTCGCCGAGGATCGTCGCGCCCCGGGCCCGGGCTGCCTCCGCCTCCTCGAGCAGGAGCACGCCCGCACCCTCGCCCATGACAAAGCCGTCGCGGCGCGCGTCGAAAGGCCTCGAGATGCCCTCCTGCGAGAGGGCCTGGAGCGCGTTGAAGCACGCGAAGCCGAACTCGGTCAGCGTCGCTTCGGAGCCGCCCGCGATGACGGCGTCGGCGTCTCCGTACTGGATCATGCGCAGCGCCGATCCGATCGCGTGGGCGCCGCTCGCGCAGGCCGACACCACGCCGTACGTCTGCCCGTGGATGCCGTACTTCATTGCCACGGCGGCCACGCCCGCGTTGGGCATGTAAGAAGGGACGCCGAGGGGTGAGACGGACCTCGCCCCGCGTTCGCGCATCACGTCGTGGTTGCTCTCGACCGTGTGGATGCCGCCGATCCCGGTCGCGAGCACGCACCCCACGCGCGCGGGGTCATAGCCGCCGTGGTCACCGTTCCAGCCCGCCTGCTCGATCGCCTCTCCGCTCGCCACCATGGCCAGCTGCGAGAAGCGGTCGGTGCGGCGCGTCTCTTTGGTCGAGAGGAACTCCGTCGGCTCGAAGCTCGCGCACGCGCCCGCGCCGTCCTCGATCCCGCACACCCCCGCCGCCCAGCGCTCGTGCAACTCACTCGCGCCGACGCCCAGAGGCGTGACGGCGCCCAGACCCGTCACGACGACCCGCCGTCTCATGGGAACACCGTTCGTGGCGGGGTCCGGAGTCACTACTCCGCCCGCTCGACGATGAGGTCGATGGCCTGGCCGACGGTCTTGAGCTCCTTCATGTCCTCGCCCTTGAGGATCACGCCGTAGTCGTCCTCGACGACCTGCGCGAGCTCGACCAGGTCGAGCGAGTCGATGTCGAGCTCCTCAAAGGTGGCGTCGCGGGTTATCTGACTGACGTCGGGGCCGAAGCTGGCAAGCGTCTCGACGACCCTGGTTTCGACCTGCTCGGTGGTGACTGACATTGATTGCTCCTGTGGTTGCTTGTTTTCGAATGAACCGCTTAGGCCGCGAGGCCCCCGTCGACTGACAGGACGGCGCCGTTGACATAGCCGGCGGCGTCGGAGGCGAGGAAGCTGACGCACGCCGCGACCTCCTCGGGTGTTCCCGCCCGGCGGGCAGGAACGTTGCTGAGGAGCTCGCTCTCGACCTCGGCGGTCATGTCGGTGTCGATCCAGCCCGGCGCCACCGCGTTGGAGGTGATGCCGCGCCGCGCGACCTCGACCGTCACCGTCCTCGTCAGGGCGATGACCCCCGCCTTGGCGGCGGCGTAGTTGGCCTGCCCCGGATTGGCCCGCAGGCCGACGACCGAGGAGATGTTGACGATCCGTCCGAAGCGGGCGCGCATCATCGGCTTCAGCGCCCGGCGCGTGAGGCGAAAGGCACCGGTGAGGTTGGTGTCGATCACGCGCTGCCATTCATCGTCGCCGAGCATCGAGATGAGGTTGTCGGCGGCGATGCCGGCGTTGTTGACGAGAGCCAGCACGGGGACCCCGAGGTGCGATTCGGCCGCGGCAAACAACTCATCCGCGGCATCCGGCTCGGCGACGTCGGCACGCACGGCCACGGCGCGACCGCCGGCCTCCTCGATCTCGGCCACCACGGCGGCCGCCTTCTCACCGTCGCTGCGGTAGTTGACGACTACGGGCCACCCGTCGCGAGCGAGCGAGCGGGCGACGGCGGCGCCGATCCCGCGGGAGGCGCCGGTGACCAGGGCACAACCGTCCGGTCTCGCGACGCGCTCAGCCATCTCGTGCCGCGCTCCATTCGATCACGCCTCCGCCCCAGGTGAAGCCTGCCCCGAAGGCGCTCACGAGCACGCGGACGCCGGGACCGAGGCGCCCATCCTCCTCGGCCGCGACCAGCCCGACCGGGATCGTCGCTGCGGACGCGTTACCGAGGCCCTCGATGCAGTCGACTACGCGCTCGGGGGCGAGGCCGAGGCGCTCGCCGAGCGCGCGCGTGATGCGGGCGTTGGCCTGGTGATAGACGAAGAGGTCGATGTCCGCGAGGGTGAGGCCGGCGCGGGCGACGGCTTCGTGCGTGACCTCGGTCATGCGCATGATCGCGTTGCGGTAGACCTCGGGCCCGTCCATCCGCAACACCCGGTCCTCGTGGGTGGCGTGGATCGTGTCGGCGTGCGAGCCGTCGCACCGGAGCACGACCGGCCCGATCCGGCCGCCCGACGCCTCGCCGGCGGGGCCGAGCACGACGGCGCCGGCGGCATCGGCGAAGAGCGGCGCCGTCCGCTTGTCCGTGTAGTCGGTGATCCTGGTGATGAAGTCGGCCCCGACGAGAAGGACGAGGT
>JAXDGF010000275.1:0-9051 GCA_034665165.1 Solirubrobacteraceae bacterium
TCCCCCACCTCACCGCTGACGACGCCCGTAGTCGTGCGGTTCATCGGTGCGAAAGACGGCTTCGACTGGGGCGACGCTGGCATCGGCGCCGCCGCCGCGATCGGATTCGCGGCGCTGGCAGCGGCAGTCGTCCTCGCCGTCACGCAGCGGCGCAGGCACCTCGCCAACCCATCGGCAACTGCCCGTTGACAGAGGATCGGGGCGGACAGACAAACCGATACGACTGTCCGCCCCTCGTGTCGTGGCGAATGGTTTCCGCGGGCGTCGGCAAGATCCCGACGCTATGAGGCTCAGCCGTCACGCGAGAAACGAGATGCGGCTTTACCGGATCGGCGAGGACGACATCCACGCAACGATGCTGGAGCCTGCCGCGCGAGAACTTGACGGGCGGGGCAACGCGAGGCTCGCAGGCCAAACCGGCGATGGTCGGCCTATCCTTGTGGTGGTTGTCGGGGATGATCCCGACACGCGGACGGGAGCGACGAGGTTCATCCTCGAGCGATCGTCGCGCTTGCTAGAGGCCGACCGGTCGAAGTTCAGCTCCTCTACCCGGAGTTGGGGATCACTGAGCCGTTGACCGCTGTCGCCGACCGCTACGACCTCGATCGCGAAGCTCTCCACGCGGCCGCACAGTCCGCGCTCGCGGGCCCCGACCGCGTCGTCATTCTCGAAGTCGCGGCGCGCGCATCAGTCTGAATGACCACAATCGTTGGCGAGGCAAACGCGCTCCCTCGCTCGTACCGCCTCGCGCGCTGGGCGTGTTCCTTGGTCGGTGTGGGGGGCTCAGACCTAAACGCGGTCTGAGCCTCAGGCGTCGCTGTCGAACTGTTCGAACAACGCCCCGAGTCGCGTCAGGACCGCGGCCGCGATCGCGAGCTCGCGGTCGTCGAACTCGGCCATGGCTGCGCGCCAACGCGGCTCGAACCGGGCTCGGTGCTCGCCGATCAGCGCCTGCCCGCGCTCGGTCAGCGAGGTGAGGACGACGCGCTTGTCGAGCTCTGAGCGGGCGCGGGCCACGAGGCCCATCGTTGCCAGGTGGTCGAGCATCTGCGTCACGCTCGGAGGCGAGAGGTCGGCGGCGCACGCGAGATCGCGCGCCGACACCTCGCTACCGCGGTCGGCGAGGCTGAAGAGCAGCGTGTACTGCGCGTAGCTGAGCTCGCCGGGGCGGTGCGTCTCGCGGCCGCGGAGCCGGCGGACGGCGACCATCGCGGTCTTGAAGGCGCGGCCGAGCTGCTCGAGCGCCTCGGCGCGGGCGCTGACCGCGGTCATGCCAGGACCGCCTCGGTGAGTGTGTCGGTGGTCGCGTTCGCTTGGCTGGCTCTCGCCGCTCGCGCGGCCCGCTCCGCGCGGACGAGGATGATGCACGGCACGATCGCCAGCGCCGTGATCCCCGCCGACCACCAGAACGCGGTCCCGTAGGCCGACGCTGCGCCCGCCAGGCCGTGCGCGCCCGTAAGCGAGCGCTGGAGGACGACGGCGAGCGCGGCAGTTCCGATCGAGCCGCCCACGCGTTGCAGCACGTTGAGCTGGGGCGTTGCGTCCGAGAGCTCCGAGCGATCGAGGGAGGCGAAGGCCGCCGCCATCGCGGGCATGAAGGCAAAGCCGATGCCGGTGCCGCGGAGGAACATGACGATGCTCAGCCCCAGGATCGACGTGTGCGTACCGACGAACCCGAATGGGATCGTCATCACCGTCGTCCAGATGACGCCGAACAGCGCCAGGGGGCCGCCTCCGTAGCGATCCGCGAGCTTGCCCGCGATCGGCATGACGAGTGCCATCCCGAGGCCGAGGGGGCCGGTGAGCAGACCCGTCTGGACCACGCTCTCGTGGCGGATGTTCTGCCAATACAGGGGCAGGAGGATCATCCCGCCGAAGAGCGCGCCGCCGAGGCAGAACATCGCGAACGAGGCCGAGGCGAAGGTCGCTCGACGGTAGAGCCGCAGATCGAGCAAGGGGCGCGGCACCCGGAGCGCGTGGCGCACGAAGGCGGCGATGAGGACGAGTCCGATGGCGATCGGGACAACCACCTTGGTGGCCGTGAAGCTACCCGTGGTCCCGATCTCCGCCAGGCCGTAGGTGAGCAGCGGGAGGCCCGTGGCCATGAGCGCCAACCCTGCCGTGTCGAGACGCCCGGCAGGCGCCCGCTTGACGCGCGGGAGGATGCGGACGGCGGCGATTACGGCGATGGCGCCGATGGGGATGTTGACGAAGAAGATCCAGTGCCAGTTCAGGTTCTCGATGATCAGGCCGCCGACGGTGGGGCCGAGTACCGGCGCGAGCATGGCGGGAACGGCCACGATGCTCATGACCCGGCCCATCCGCGTCGGCCCGGCCGCCTCGGCCATCATGAGCTGGCCGACGGGCAGGATCATGCCGCCGCCAATGCCCTGCAGCACGCGGAAGACGATGAGCTCGCTCGTCGAGGTCGCGAACCCGCACAGGGCCGACCCGACGACGAAGAGCACGAGCGAGACGAGGTAGACCGACTTCGCGCCGAATCGACGCGACGCCCACCCCGTGACCGGGATCACCGCCGCAAGCGAGAGCATGTACCCGGTCACCACCCACTGGATCTGCGAGACCGGACTGTGGAGCTGATGACCGAGCGTCGCGAGCGCGACATTGACGATCGTCGTGTCGAGGATCGACATGATCGACCCGATGATCACCACGGCGCTGACCCGCCAGACGTAGGCGTCGATACGGTCCGTGGGGGCAGTCGTGGAGTTCATGCGGTCTGTGCGTGTGCGGTCTTGTGCGGTCTGTGCGGTTTGCGGTGGCGGGGCCGGCGGGCGGCGAGATTCGTGAGGTAGCGAAAGATTAGGTACCGAAGGATATGGTGTCAAGGCTGTAGGTCAGGGGGCGGTCAGTAGTGGGGGTGTTGGCGTGGGCGGGCGTTTGGCGGGCCGGCGGGGCGGGCGTTTGGGGGCGCCTGGGCGCCTGGTGGGGCGGGCGTTTGGACCCTGGGCGGCTTACGCGATTGAGAGTCACGCGAGCCGCCCAGGCCCCGGCGCGGTGGCGACCTCGTTCGCGGCGAGCGGCCGGAATACCTCCCGGCTGTCGCGCGCCCGGTCGCTTCCGCGCACACTTACCGGTCGAAAAGCGGAGGAAAGTGTGCGTTCACTCGCTCGGCGCGGGGCGGCCGGGTCCGCATCGGGCGCGGTACACGACGCCCTGATGAATTTGCTGGGACTATCGCGGCCTTTTCATCGCGCCCCCCGCCTCCCGCCGTCCCGGCATGGCGTACGCCGCGTCCGGCCGCGCGCCGCGCTCGCGCCCCGCCACCGCCACATGCCACGAACCCGTCACACCTCCGTCACGGAATCGCATCGCCACGGCGCCGCCCCGCCCTTGACGTCGGCCCCGTCGCGTAGCCTCGCGAGACGATGCCGCGACCCGCCTCCGTACACGTGTGCTCCGAGTGTGGGCATGAGAGCGCCAGGTGGGCCGGGCAGTGTCCGGGGTGTGGGGAGTGGAACACGCTGGTCGAGGAATCGCGCGTCGCGGCACCGGGCCGCCGAGGGACCTCCGCTCAGGGCGGCAGGACGGCGGCGCCGGCCTCGCCCATCGCGCTCGGCGCCGTGGACGCCGAGGAGCACCGGCGCCTCTCGACCGGGGTCGGCGAGCTCGATGCCGTGCTCGGCGGCGGCCTCGTGCCCGGCTCGCTCGTGCTGATCGGAGGCGCGCCCGGGATCGGGAAGTCGACGCTGACCACGATGGCGCTGGCCAACCTCGAGGCGGCGGGGCGGCGGACCCTGTATGTCTCGGCTGAGGAGTCGGCGGCGCAGGTTCGCCTGCGGGCCGAGCGGCTGAGCGGGGCCGCGGCGCTGCAGATTCCCGTCATCGCCGAGACGGCGCTCGAGACGGTGTGCGCCACCCTCGAGCACGTGCGCCCCGAGGTGTGCGTGATCGACTCGGTCCAGACCCTGCACGCGGCCGAGCTGACGGGCGCGCCGGGCTCGGTCGGTCAGGTCCGCGAGGTCGCGGGAGCGGTGATGCGCGTGGCCAAGGAGCTCGGGATCGCCGTCCTCCTCGTCGGGCACGTGACCAAGGATGGGGCGCTGGCGGGGCCGCGGGTACTAGAGCACCTAGTTGACTGCGTGCTGCAGTTCGAGGGCGAGCGCGAGCGAACGTACCGGACCGTGCGCGCCATCAAGAACCGCTTTGGCTCGACGAATGAGGTCGCGGTGTTCGAGATGCGCGATGACGGCCTCGTCGAGGTGCTCGACGCGTCGGCGCGGTTCGTGGCCGAGGCGACCCGGGCCCCTGGGAGCGTCGTGCTGTGCTCGATGGAGGGGTCGCGACCGCTGCTCGTCGAGGTGCAGGCCCTGGTCGCCCGATCGGAGCTCGTGCCGCCCCGGCGCGTGGTCTCGGGTCTCGACCGCAATCGGGTCGCGCTCGTCCTCGCTGTTCTCGGCCGCCACGGCGGCATCGGCCTCGGCGCCTCGGACGTGTTCGTCAACGTCGTCGGCGGGGTCAAGATCGAGGAGCCCGGCGTCGACCTCGCGGTGGCGCTGGCCGTAGCCAGCGCCGCCCGAGGCGTGCCGCTGAGCGGGACGGCCGACGCTCCTCTGGCCTGCTTCGGTGAGCTCGGCCTGACCGGCGAGCTGCGGACGGTGGCGCATCCCGATCGCCGGCTGGGAGAGGCGGCCAAGTTCGGGCTACACCCCGTGATCGAGCCTGCCTCCTGCCCCACGCTGCGCGTGGCGCTGGCGAGCGCGCTGGGGCGCGGGCGGGCGGCAGTCGCGGCCTGAGGCGGGCGGCGGCGAGTGGGTGGGACGGCGCGACGCGAGCGGAGGAGTGGGCGCGCCCACCCCGGGCCACGCGGGGCACGTCTTCACGGTGGGCGAGCGGGAGGTGATCGCGCCCACCCCGGGCCACGCGGGGCGCGTCTTCACGGTGGGCGAGTGGGGTGGGCGGGGTGAAAACCGGGTAAAATCGGGCTTCATGGCGTCTCGATCCGGGGAAGAGCTCAAAGAGGAGCTCGAATCTCGACAAGAGCCCCGACTGGTACGAGCGCTCGAGATGGTTGCCCCCGGGAGTTCGCTGCGGGAGGGGATCGACAGCATCCTCCACGCGCGCACGGGCGGGCTGATCGTGATCGGCGACGCGGACGAGCTTGCGTTCCTGTTCTCGGGCGGACTCAAGCTCGAGATCGACTACTCGCCCGCGTTTCTGTACCAGATCGCGAAGATGGACGGGGCGATCGTGCTCAACTCGAACGCGACGAAGATCCTCTTCGCCAACGTCCAGCTCACGCCCGACCCGACCATCCTGACGATGGAGACGGGCACGCGGCACCGCACCGCTGAGCGGGTGTCGAAGCAGACCGACGCGCTCGTGGTGGCGGTGTCGGAACGTCGCGAGGTGGTCTCGCTCTACGTCGACGGCGGCAAGTACATCCTCGAAGACATCCCCGTCGTCCTCGCCAAGGCCAACCAGGCGCTTGCCACCCTCGACAAGTACCGCAGCCGCCTCGACCAGGTCTCCACTCGCCTGACCGCGCTCGAGTTCGAGGGCGGGGCGACCCTGCACGACGTGCTCACCGTCCTTCAACGCGCGGAGCTGGTGACGAGGATGGCGGTCGAGATCGAGCGCTATATCGTCGAACTCGGAACCGAGGGCCGGCTCATCGAGATGCAGCTCGACGAGACCATGGTCGGCGTCGCAGGGGACAAGGCTGCGCTGGTCCATGACTACCTGGCCGAGGACACCGACGAGACCTTTGCCACGGCGTTCGACCAGCTCGTGCGCCTGCCCCATCAAGATCTGCTCGATTTCGGTCGCCTCGCCGAGCTCCTCGGCTACGACCGCAAGGTAAACACTCTCGACTACCCCGTCTCGCCACGCGGATTCCGCATTCTGGGGCGTATACCTCGGTTGCCCAAGCAAGTTGTTCAGCGGATCGTCAGCGAATTCGGGGGATTGGAGGATCTGCTCGCCGCCAGCGACGGCGAGCTGGAGACCGTCGATGGAGTCGGCGAGATCCGGGCGAAGGACATCCGTGAGGGCCTTCGCCGCCAGCAGGAAATCAACCTGGTGGACCGGTACCTGCAGACCTAATGGGCGTCTCCCGCCGCCCATACCCGGAAGAGGAGGACATCATCACCGAGCTAATGGAAGCGCATCTGCAGGACGAGGATCTCGAAGCGGAGGTCGTGGTTCTCGAACACATCGAGTTCGAGGTTGGCGACAACGTCGTCTACCCGCATCACGGCGCAGGAAAGGTCCTACGCAAGGAGCTGAAGGACATCCTGGGGGAGAGCCGTGAATATCTAACCATCAAGATCCTGCACAACGACATGACCGTGATGGTCCCGACCGAGAACGCAGCGCTGGCAGGGCTCCGGCGCGTGATCGACGAGGAAACGGTCAAGAAGGTGCTTGCCGTCCTGCAAGACGAGTGCTCCGACATGCCCAAGAACTGGAATCGTCGGTTCAAGCACAATCGCGACAAGATCAAGACGGGGGACATCTACGAGCTCGCCGAGGTGGTACGCAATCTGGCGATCCGCGAGCACGAAAAGGGACTCTCGACCGGCGAGAAGCAGATGTTCACTCGGGCGAAGAAGATCCTTGCCTCAGAGTTGATGTACGCGCTGGAGATGGGTGAGGACGAGGCGGAGGCCCACCTCGACGACCTGTTGTGCGCGTCGGCCGACGACAAGGTGGCCGTGACGGCCAAGTAGGCCAGGAGGTACACAGGCGATGGCGGTCGCGCTGATCGTGGCCGCGGGCCGTGGCGAGCGCCTTGGGTCGGGGAGGCCCAAGGCGCTCGTCCTGCTTTGCGGGCGGCCCATGCTCGAGTGGAGCCTCGATGCGCTGCGGAGTGTGCGCGCGGTCGAACAGATCGTGATCGCCCTCCCCGAGGGTGAGCTCGGAGCCGCGCGCGAGGGCACGATCGGGGTCGCGGGGGGCGCCACGCGCTCAGAGTCGGTCCGCGCGGCGCTCGCCGCCACAACGCCCTCGGCGGCGACCGAGGCTGTGATAGTCCACGACGCCGCCCGGCCTCTCGCCTCTCCCGAGCTCTTCGAGCGGGCCCTGACCGAGCTCGAGCGCCACCACTGCGATGCCGTCATCGCGGCCATACCCGTCTCCGACACGATCAAGGCCGTGGCCGAGGACGGGCGAACAGTGAGCTCGACACTCGAGCGCTCGCGCTTGTGGGCGGTGCAGACCCCGCAGGTCTTCCGCCGGGCAGCACTCGAGCGGGCGCTTGCCGCTCCGGCGACAGTCCTCGCCGCGGCCACTGACGACGCCTGGCTCGTCGAGCAGTCGGGCGGCACCGTGCGCGTGCTCCGGTCCGACCCCGGGAACCTCAAGGTCACCTCGAAGACCGATTTGCGGATCGCCGAGATGCTCATGGCCGAGCGCCTCGCCGGAGCGCCCCGGTGAGCGCCACCGGCATCGGCTACGACTGCCACCAGTTCGCCGCCGGGCGTCGGCTCGTCCTCGGCGGCGTCGAGATCCCGTACGACCGCGGGCTCGCGGGCCACTCCGACGCCGACGTGCTCGTCCACGCGATCATCGACGCGCTCCTGGGCGCGGTCGCCATGGGCGACATCGGCGATCACTTTCCCGATACCGACGAGCGCTACCGCGACGCGAGCTCGATCGATCTGCTGCGCGAAGTTGTCGGCCGGCTCGCCGCGCGCGGGCTCGCGATCGGCAACGTCGACGCCACCGTCGTGATGGAGCGACCGAAGCTCGCCCCCGCCCGCGCGGAGATCCGAGCCAGCCTTGCGGCGGCCCTCGGCTTGCCCGTCGAGCGCGTCAGCGTCAAGGCGACGCGGGGCGAGGGGATGGGATTCGTGGGGCGCGAGGAGGGCGTCGCGGCTTTGGCCGTGGCGACCGTGGAGTCGCCGACGCAATGACCGCTGGTCTCACCGACCTTCGACGGCGGCCTGAGGCGTCGCCCTGCGGTCCTCGGGACTGGGCTGGATGTGTGGGAGATCGGCGCCGTCGCGAAGGACAACGGTGTCCTACGTGCGGATGGTCCGCGACTGGCAGGCCATAGCACCGAAGAAAGTGGGCGCGAGCACGACACCGGAGCGCGCATAAATTAGGCCCTCGAAGGGCATAGCCGCGCGGCAGACTCAAAGCTCCTGACGTCTGCGCTTCGCTACGTCAGTCACTCGCGCCCACCCAACATCCTACCGCTGTGACACGACGCCGACAAGCCCGGCGGCGAGCACCGGCGCGCAAATAGCGGCCGCCAGGCGCGTGGAGTGGCGAGTCCGGACACGAAAGCGGGTGCGGGCTGGGCGATCGATCGAGTGGGGGAGCGTTCCCGGGAGCGGCATTACGATCAGCATCGTGGGCTCGATCCCTGTAGATCTGTCTGGCGTACCGGAGACGCTGCTGGGGAACCTCGGCCGCCGCGCCGCCGCGGCACGCATTGGTGCTCTGAAGGATCCGCTGGCCGTTGAGGTCGTTGACCGACTCGACTACGACTTTGCGCACTCCACCCGCGGCGTGCGGTTGCATGCGGTCCGGGTGGCGACGTTCGACGGGGCCGTCCGCAGCTTTCTGGGCGTGCATCCAGCCGGAACTGTGGTGGCGCTCGGCGAAGGACTGGAGACCCAGTTCTGGCGGCTTGACAACGGTCGGGTGCGGTGGCTGACCGTGGACCTGCCCGAGACGATGGAGCTTCGCGGCCGGCTACTCCCGGATGGGCCGCGGCAGTCGAGCCATAGCGGATCGGCACTCGATCTCGGATGGGTTGACGGGCTCAGTCCGGCGGACCCGATCCTCGTCACGGCGCAAGGCCTGTTTCCGTATTTCCAGCGCGATCAGGTCCACCGGCTGATCGCGGGAATCGCACAACGACTGCCCGGCTCTGTGTGACGGGCGCAAGCTGTGGGAGACGATGAGCTCCCACTGGCCGACCGCCGACCAGCAGCCGGGCGCCACACCGGCGGAGATCGAGTTCGCCCGCCGCTGGCGGGACATGCCGAAGGTGGTGTTCTCGTCCTGGTGGGCGGCGGCACGCCGTTCTTCACGGCCCTGGACAACTGGGTGAACCTGAGCCTGGTGGAGACCCGGACG
>JAXDGF010000276.1:0-5219 GCA_034665165.1 Solirubrobacteraceae bacterium
CGTCGTCGGCCTTGATCCCCTCGACGCCCAGGGCGAGGATCCGCCGCGCGCTCGCGCGCCACCACTCCTCGGCCGCCGGGTTCGTGAGGTCGACGGGAGAGCCGTCGCCCATCCACCATTGGGTCAGAAAGGGCTCGCCCCCGGGCGCGCGCACGAAGTGGCCGGCCGCGGCGGCGGGGGCGTAATTGGCGGCCGGGCGCTCGTGCAGGCGCTGGGACTCCGGCTGGGGCGGGACCTGGGCGTCGCGCGAGTCGATGTTGACCCACGGAGTGATCCAGAGCACGGTCCGGACGCCCTCGGCCCGGAGCCGGGCGACCATGCCGGCGGCGTCGGGGAACTGGTGAGGGTTGAACTCCCAGGTGTTGTATTGCGTCTCCCAGGGCGAGTCGATGACGATCGCATCGAGCGGGATGGCGTGGCGGCGGAAGCCCTCGAGGTCCTCGATCACGTCGTCTCGGTGCTCGTGGAAGTCACGACTCTTCCAGAAGCCGTAGCCCCATTCGGGCAGCACAGGGGCGAAGCCGGTGAGCTCGCAGAAGGCGCGCAGGCGCGCGGCCGGGGTGCGGCCGCACAGCACGTCCACGCACAGAGGGCCGGCGTTGGCCCGGGTGGAGACCGCGATCCGCTCGCCGCTGAGGTCGAACTGCGTGCCGTTCGCCTCCGTCCGCACCCACACGGCGTAGCCCCGGCTCGAGAGGAGCCACGGCATCGGAGCGCAATCGCCCTGGGGGATGCCGCCCTGCTCCAGGAGCTCGGGGGGGCAGTCGGGGCCGGTGTAGCGACGGTCGGCGCCGAGCTGGATCGTCCTCCCCGCCTGGTCGAGGCGGGTGCTGTGGCGCGCCCCGAGACCGACGAGGCGCTCCTCGGCGCGCTGATCCCACTCGAGCGCGAGACGGAGCGGCGTTCCGTCCGCGTCGAGCCGGAACTCCACGCGATCGCTCTCCGGCACCGCGACCCGCAGGCGCGCGCCGCGTCCCCCAGACAAGCTCAGGTCGAGCTCGACAGCGTCGCCCTCGCACGCGCTCATCATCGCCCGCCAGGCCCGCTCGGGCGGCGAGCGCTCCTCGCGCGTGATCACTCCCTCGGTCAGGTGGATGAGCTGGTCGTGGACCTCCCCCTCGGCGACCCAGACCCCGCCGCCGCGGAGGAGGCGACGCCCGCTGCGCCTGACCGTGATCTCAAACGGACGCAGCGTGAGCTCGACACGAAGCGGACCTCGGTCGATCGTCACGTCGGTGGCGCTGACCGCGACCTGCGGCGCTGAAGCTGGCAACGTTGCGGTCATCCACGCATCCTTCTCGATCTGCGCCAGGATGCTTGCACCCGTTCACAGGAAAACCACAGGGTCGCCGGTGGTCCACAGCGCGAATCGCCAATAGGATCGACCACCCCCGTGACGATCAAAGACGCCGTCATCCCCGTCGCCGGCCTCGGCACGCGGCTCCTCCCCGCGACGCGCTCGCAGCCCAAGGAGATGCTGCCCATCGTCGACAAGCCCGTGGTCCAGTACGTGGTCGAGGAGCTCCTCGAGGCCGGGATCGAGCGGGTCCTCTTCGTCACCGGCCGGCGCAAGCGCGCGATCGAGGACCACTTCGACGCCGACCCCGAGCTCGAGCGCGCGCTCGGCGTCGACCCGCCGAGCGATCCGCGGGGAGGGCTCAAGGTCCTCTACACGCGCCAGCGCCGCCCGGCCGGCCTGGGCGATGCGCTCCGCTACGCCGACGGCTTCGGCGACGGTCGCGGGGTGGTCGTGGCGCTCGGCGACACCATCATCGCGCCCGCCCCGGCATCGGGACCGGGACCGGGACCGGGACCGGGACCGGGAATCGTCGCGCGCCTCATCGACGCCTACGAGAACCTGGGCGCGAGCGCGGCGCTGGCGGTGGTGGAGGTGGAGGACGCGGCGGTGTCGAGCTACGGGATTGTGTCCGGAACCGAGCTCGGCGACGGGATCATCGAGGTCACCGACGTGATCGAGAAGCCAGACCCGGGCGAGGTGACGAGCCGGCTGGCCATCGCCGCCCGCTACGTGCTCGGACCGTCGGTGTTCGCGGCGCTGCGCGACACGCGCCCGGACGCCCGGGGCGAGGTTCAGCTCGCCGATGGGCTCCGGCCGCTTCTCGAGCGGGGCGAGCGGATCGTGGCCGTGCCGCTCGTGGGCGGTGAGCGCCGCCACGACATCGGCACCGTCGAGGGCTACTGCCGCGCCTTCTTCGAGCTCGCGCTCGCCGATCCGCGAGTCGGACCCGAGCTCCGCGCCCAGGCCGCCGCCCTGCTCGATGGCGCGCGCTAGCGCCTTCGCCCGCGCTGCCCTGGCCGGCAACCCGTCGGATGGCTACGGGGGAGCGACGCTCGCCGTCGTCGTGCGCGACTTCCGCGCCGAGGTCGAGGCGAGGCTCGCGACCGACCGGTCGATCGCGCCCGAGGCCATGCTCGTGCGGGCCACCGTGAGCCGCTTTCACCGCGAGATCGCCCCCCACGCGCCGCCGGCCGCCGTTCGCCTGTGGACGTCCATTCCCCGCGCCGTCGGCCTGGGCGGCTCGAGCGCGATCGTGATCGCGACCGCTCGCGCTTTGTGCGAGCTGCACGAGGTCACGCTCCACCAGGACGAGCTCGCGACCTTCGCCCTCGCGGTCGAGACCGAGGACCTGGGCATCGCCGCGGGACTCCAGGATCGCGTCGCCCAGGCCTACGGCGGGCTCACGTTCATGGATTTCCGGGCCGGTCGCTACGAGTCGCTCGACCCGGCGCTGCTCCCGCCCCTGTTCCTGGCCTGGAAGCCCGAGGCGGCCCGGAACTCGGGCTTGACCCACGGCAACCTGCGGGCGCGCTTCGAGCGAGGAGAGCAGATCGTACGCGCCGCCATGTACGAGCTGGCTGGGCTCGCGCGCACGGCACGCTCGGCTCTCCTGAGCGGAGACCACGACGCGTTCGCGCGCTGCGTCGACGGCAGCTTCGAGGCGCGGCGGCGGATGATGACGCTCGACGACCGCCACGTGCGCATGATCGAGCTCGCGCGCGAGCACGGCGCGAGCGCCAACTACACGGGCTCGGGCGGGGCGATCGTCGGGTCGTGCCGCGACGACGCCCACTGCACTCAGGTGGTGGCGGCGTTCGAGGCCGCCGGCCACCGCGCCATCGCCCCAGGGGTCACCCCCTAACCCAACCCCGCCTACTCCAAATACCGCACGACGCTCTCGACCGGCGCGCGCTCGGGAACGAGCTGCTCCTGGCGCGGCTGCCCGAGGTGGAGCAGCCCCACCGGCTCCTGATCGTCGGGGAGCGAGACCGCCTGGCGACCGGCCGGCGTGTCGAGGACGGTCAGAGTCCGCCAGTAGCTCGCGAGCCCGCGGGCCTGGGCACCGAGGAGGACGATGTAGCCCGCCATCGCGGTGGCGAGGAGGTCCTCCTGGTCCTGGACGGGATCCCCTCCGTCGCGGACGGTGGCGAGAACGACGAGGGTCGGCGCGCGGCGCAGCTTCACCCCCGAGCCCGGCTTCTCGGCCTCGGCGACCTGCTCGAGCGCGCCGCGGGCCTGAGGCCCGAGGACGTGGAAGCGCCACGGGTTGGTGAGGTGGTGGTTGGGAGCCCAGCGCGCGAGCTCGAAGAGCTCCTCGAGGGTCTCGCGATCGACGGGCTCTGAGCCGAACGCCTTGTGCGTGCGGCGGGTGCGGACGGCAAGCTCGAGATCCATCGATCGCCAGGATAGGCGGTGGCGCCCTATCATCTCAGGCGGCCGGGAAAGCCACCCCCGGGGATTACGGGTGGCCCCTACCCGCCCGCGGCTCCACTCCACCATCGTGAGCATCCGACTCGCCATCGAGCACCGGACGGCCTACCGCTACGAGCGACCCGTGCGGCTGGGACCCCACATGGTCAGGCTGCGGCCTGCCCCCCACTGCCGCACGCCGATCCTCGCCTACTCGCTGGCGGTCACGCCCGCACGGCACTTCGTCAACTGGCAGCAGGATCCCTTCGGTAACCATCTGGCGCGCTTCGTGTTTCCGGAGCCAACCCCGGAGCTCACGGTCACCGTCGCCCTCGTGGCCGACATGACCGTGATCAACCCCTTCGACTTCTTCGTCGACGAGGAGGCGCGCTCGTGGCCCTTCGAATATGACCGCTCCCTGGCCCACGACCTCGCGCCGTGCCTGACGCGCGACGACGACGGCCCCCGGCTCGACGCCTGGGTTGCCGTCGTGCCCCGGACGCCCACGCCGGTGATCGACTTCCTCGTCGCCCTCAATCGTCGCGTTCGCGACGACGTCGACTACTCGGTGCGGATGGAGCCGGGCGTGCTCACGCCCGACGAGACCCTCGAGCGCGCCCTCGGCTCCTGCCGCGACAGCGCCTGGCTCCTCGTCCAGATCCTCAGACGCCTCGGGATCGCCGCGCGCTTCGCGTCCGGGTACCTGGTCCAGCTGCGGCCCGACGCACCCGAAAGCGACGACGCCCAGGGAGACGTCACCGACCTGCACGCCTGGGCCGAGGCCTACATCCCGGGCGCCGGATGGGTCGGCCTCGACCCGACCTCGGGGCTGCTCACGGGCGAGGGACATATCCCTCTGGCCTGCACCGCCTTCCCCGCCGCCGCGATGCCGATCACGGGGACGGCTGCGCCCGCCGCAACTACCTTCGAGCACGACAACATCGTGCGCCGGATCCACGAGAACCCGCGCGTCACCCTGCCCTACACGACCGAGCAGTGGGCGCGCATCGACGCGCTCGGGCACGCCGTCGACGCCGCGCTCGAGGACGGAGACGCCCGCCTGACCATGGGCGGGGAGCCGACCTTCGTCTCGACCAAAGACGTGGAGGCGCCGGAATGGAACACGGCCGCGGTGGGCGGCACCAAGGAGTCGCTGGCGCGCACGCTGGCCGCTCGCCTCGCGGCCGACTTTGCTCCCGGGGCGCTGCTCCACCACGGCCAGGGCAAGTGGTACCCCGGCGAGCCCCTGCCACGCTGGCAGATCGGCGTCTACTGGCGGACCGACGGCCACCCGCTGTGGTGCGACCCCGACCTGCTCGCCGACCCCACCGGGAGTTCGGCGCCAGCCGAACTCCCAACGGAATCGGCGCCAGCCGATTCCGCCACGCCGGGCTCGGCCACGCAAGCAGACGCGGAGGCGATCGCCACCGCGCTCGCCGACGCCCTCGGTCTCCCCGCCGACGTCCGCTACCCGGTCTACGAGGACACGATCGCGCGCCTGTGGACGGAG
>JAXDGF010000277.1:0-3688 GCA_034665165.1 Solirubrobacteraceae bacterium
CTCACCGTCAATGGGTCTTGCACCACGGCTCGCGTTCGGGGCGTCGCGGGCGCCGCGGGCGGGGGGGCTGCGTTTTCATCAAATATATATATATGAGGGTGTCGCGAAACTCGGGGTGTCGGTGACCGGTGGTACCGAAATTCGCTCAGCTCGATCCGGCGGTCGCGGCGTCTGGGCGGTCCCGCCGGTCCCAGCGCGCTCGCCGCGCGGCCGCGGGTCGTCATGCGGTTTGGGCACCCGGGGTCACTTTAGGCCACCCTGACAACGTTCTGACCACGCCCCGCCTGGAGTGGCGCGCGGTTTCGGCCCCCCGCGGGCGGGCGGCCGACCCCGTGCTGCGTTTTGATCGTATTTCAAGGGTTTCGCAACACACCCCGCACAAACCGGTCCGCCCCGCCCCTCCCCGCGCACCCCCCTCCCCAGCGGGGGCCGCAGCCCCGACGCCCGGGCGGTCAGCCGGCCCCAGTAGCGCGAGCCGTTCCCGTCGTCGGCGGGTCCGCCGGTCCCGAGGCGCACGCCGGTCCGTTCTCGGCCGCTGAAGGGGGCCTGCGTTTTCATCAAATATTGGGCAAAACGCAGCACGCCCTCCGAGTTTCCCTCCAGCGGGCGCCGGGTCGCGCGCGACGGCCACGAAGCAGCGCCAATCAATGACGGTCGCCGACGCGAGCGAGCTCTGGGAGGACGCGCGACGCGACATCCATGAAAGGAAAGGCTGTCCCAAACACGATTCGCGACAGCCTCTATGCCGATGCATTCGCAGCACACCCCGCACAACTTCAACTCCGCCGCGTGACCCTCAATCCGTCACCGAACTTGAGAAGACGACACTTAGGCCGAGCGCCCTAGTGTGGTCCGCTCCTCAGCTCCTGACCGGCTCGGCCGTGTCGGGCAATCGGTTGGGGGCAGGGTCAGTCGCGGGCTCAGTCTCCGCGTGCCGGCGGCGCAGGAAGAGGGCGATACCGATGATCACCCCGGTCAGCGTCCACAGGCCCCAGGTGATCCCCTGACCGACCTGCGTCGCGATCGGGCCCGGACAGGCGTCGGCGACACCCCAGCCGATGCCGAAGATCAGGCTGCCGACGATGTGGCGCCGAGCGGGCGGATCGTTGCTCCACGTCACCTGCCGCCCGGTGAACAGCGCCCTAAATCCGAGTCGGCGCACCGCCCAGCTGCCGGCGGACGCAACGGCCACGGCCGAGGCCATGAAGAGGAACAGATACCCGTGCTCGAAGAGCAGCGCTCCCCGGATCACGTCCGGAGAGGTCATGCCGCTCCACGAAAGACTGATCCCGAAGATCAGGCCGATGATGAGTCCCGCCCCACGGGCGCGCATCAGGTGATCGCCTCGATCACGAACGTCACCACGATCGCGGTCCCGAAGAAGGTCGCCGTCGCGGCGAGGCTGGCGCGGGAGAGACTCGAGGTGCCGCTCAGCCCGTTGCCGGACGTGCATCCCCCGGCGAGCTTGGCCCCGTATCCGATCAGGACTCCGGCGAGGACCAGGATGGGGGCGATGAACGCCCTCGCCCCGGCGTGCAGGTGCTCGGTGAGGTAGCCGTAGCCGTGAAAGTCCGGCCCGCCGGCGATCACCGCGAAGGCGGTGCCCCCCAAGGTCACGCCGATCAGGAACCAGCCGCGCCAGTCGAACGCCAACGAGCGCGACGCGAGCTTGGAAAGCACTTCGGAGAAGCCACCCGTGACGCCGAGGCGCGCGTTGAAGAGCAGGCGGCACGCGACCACGCAAAGCCCGAGGACCGGTCCGGCTACGTACCACGCCAGCTGCTTATGGAGCATACGGGCGTCTCACAGCCATTCGGCGCCTGCGGAGCCGCACACGTGGAGTCCGAGCCGACGGGCCGCCGCCTGCGCGGCGAGCGCACCGCGCGCCGAGGCCTGCGCCAGGCGCAGATCCTGGTCCTCGAGCGCGACCGTGGCGGCCTCAGTCGTGCCGCTCCTCGAGCGGTTCTGCGCCCGCACGAAGTCGCCGACCGAGGAGCGCGTGAGCGCGACGAAACGCCTCACCAGGGCACCGTCGCCGGGCGGGGGCGACAGGGCCGCGAGCTGTCCGAGGGCCGCCGCGGTCTCGCCCACGAGGTCCTGGAGCTCGCCCTCCTGTGCCGCGAGCGTCGTCGCGTGGGCGCCCGTGCTCCGCACCTCCTCGCGGTAACCGGTGCAGATCGCGTCCGCGGCCGCCGCGAACTGTGCGCCCGAGCTGCCGCTCGCCTGGGACGCGGACGAGGACACCGTCGCCGCCACCGCAGCCAGCGCCTCCCCACTGCCAGCGGCGACCGCCGCGAACGCCTTTCGCCGCTTCGTCGGCCCCCGGTTGAGGTGTGCGGTGTCCCGTGTCGGGGCCGCGGCGGCGCCGGACGCGGCGGCGCCGGACGCGGTGGCGCCGGGCGTGGTGGCGCCGGGCGTGGCGGCGCCGGGCGCGGTGGGAAGCGGCTCCAGGGCGACGCGCGGCGCGGCCGGCTTCGGGCGCGAGGCGCCGCAAGCGGCCGCGACCAGCCCGAGGACGAGCGCCGCTGCGGCGGCTCGCCTCACCGCCGCGTCCCCCTCGTCAGCGGCGTCGTGCCGTCGGTCCCGCCGCCGGGTAGGTTCTGGATCGGCGCTCGGTAAGTCCCGCTCGAGCTCGTCGCCCCCCGCGCGACCGGCAGGTTGAGCGGCGAGAAGAGCTCAGGCGAGGCCGGCTCCCACGCCCCGTTCTGGAAGAACTGGCCCTCGTAGGGCTCGCTCGGGGCGCCGCCGCCGCTCGGGATCAGGTTGTCGGGCAGGAACTGTGCCAGCACCATCCTGAAGATCAGCGTGCCGTCGGCGGGGTCGCGGTTCGACCAGGGCGAGGTCGCGATCCGGCTGAACACGCCGGGATCGCGCAGGCGGGCGTCGATCTGCGACGGCGAGTCGCCGTGAACCATCCCGTAGGCCAGCGCCTGGCCGGCGACGAACCCGCTCAGCCCCGGCACCGTCGGCTGTTCGCCCACAACCTGTGAGACGAGCTCGGCATAGAGCGAGGCGTCGTTCGTCGTCGGGTCGACGTCGGTAACCGCGCGCACCTGACCCTCCACCCCGAGGTCGCCGCTCTGGACCACGAAGCGCTCGCTTGCGAGCCGCTGAGAGACGATGATCGGCGTCGGATTGACCTTGCGCGCGGTGCGGGCGCCGACGACGCGCAGCGCCGCGGTCAGCTGGTGAAAGCCGGCGTCGGCGTAAATCCCCAGCCAGCGGGAGGCAGGGATGAGCGCTTCGAGCCGGGTCTCGATCCCCGGCCCGTCGCCCGGGTAGGCGACGACGGCAACCCCGTAGTGGCGCAGGGCCGCCTCGAGCCCCGCGAGCCGCTGGCGCGAGGCCGGGTTATCGGCGATCAGCGCACCCACGCGATGGGGGACGTTCGGGCTCGACGGCACCCCCACCTTCCCGATGTACTGTCCGGCGGCATAGCCCTCGGCGTACGGGTCCGGCGCGAATCGGTACACGTAGCGGCCCTGGGTGATGGGAACCTCGTCGTCGGCGACGATCGTCGGGATCCGGTCGCCGACCGCCGCGACCGCGTCCTGAGCGCCTCGCCCGCATGGGGCGAGGAAGGCGACGGGGTGGCGGGCGGCGAGCTGAAGCGCCTCGCTGCGCGCGAGCCCCGCGTTGCCCTGGTCGTCGAGCACGACCTGGTGGAGCTTCGTGCCGCCGATCCCAC
>JAXDGF010000278.1:0-3012 GCA_034665165.1 Solirubrobacteraceae bacterium
CGCGGATCGACCCCGCGCTCGACGGTGATCACGCGCAGGGCGCGGATCATCTCCGCGTTGGTGACGCGGATGATCCCCTCGGCGCAGGCGATGAGGTCGAGGCCGAGCTCGTCGGCCAGCTTGCTGATGGCTGTGTCCGCCGCGTCGCGGTCGAGCGCCACTCCGCCGGCGAGCTCGTCGTCGGCCGACAGGTAGCCGAGGAGCAGGTTGGCGTCGGTGACCGTCGGTTCCGTCCCCCCTTTACCGTAGGAAGCCGGGCCGGGATCCGCACCGGCGGAGCGCGGACCGACCCGGAGCGCACCCCCGGCGTCGCGCCACGCGATCGAGCCCCCGCCTGCGCCCACGGTGTGCACGTCGAGCATGGGCAGGGCGATGGGGCGACCGGCGAGCACGCCCGAGCTCCGCTCGCGCACGACACCGCCGTCGACGACGCACACGTCGGCCGAGGTCCCGCCCATATCGAGGCAGAGCACGTTGGGTGCGCCGGCGGCGATGGCGGCGTACGCCCCGCCCGCGGCGCCGGCGGCCGGGCCCGAGAGCACCATCCAGGCGGCGTGGCGCGCCGCGGCGGCGACGTCGATGAGGCCGCCGCCCGATTGCATAATGGCCGGCTCGGGGAGGCCCTCCTCGCGCGCTCGATCGACGAGGCGGCTCAAGTAGGTTCTCAGGAGGGGTGTGAGCGCGGCGTCGACCTCGGTGGTGGCAGCCCGCTCGTACTCCCGGAAGGTCCCGACGACCTCGTGCGAGAGCGAGACGTGAGCGTCGGGGAGGGCGTTTGCCAGCGCCTCGCCGATCGCGCGCTCGTGCTCGGGGTGGCGGTAGGAGTGCAGGAGGACGACGGCGACCGCTTCGGGTTCCGACTCGGCGACCCGGCGCCCGATTTCGTCGGCGTCTTCTTCGGTCAGGTGCCGGAGCGGACCGTCGGGCCCCATCCGCTCCGGCGCGGGAAAGCGCAGCTCGTCGGGCACGAGCGGCGCCGGACGCGCGGCGCAAAGCCGGTAGAGATCGGCTCTGTTCTGGCGCCCGAGCGCGACGACGTCGGTGAAGCCCTCGGTGGCGATGAGAGCCGTGCGCGCTCCCGCTCCTTCGAGCAGCGCGTTGGTGACCACGGTCATCCCGTGGGCGAAGACCTCGACGTCTTTTGGCGGGCGGCCGGCCTTTTCGAGTGCGGCCGTCACTGCGGCCATGACGCCTTGCGACTGGTCCTGGGGGGTGGTGGGTGATTTGGCGGTGATGATGCGACCATCTACGGCCAGCACCGCGTCGGTGAAGGTGCCGCCGACGTCGACGCCCAGGAGCATCGGGCGGACGGTAGCTGAGGCTACGATCAATCCATGCCCGGGCTGCTCGCGACCACGGACTCGGGGCGCGGCCAGCCGCTTGTTCTGATTCATGGGCTCGCCACCACGCGGCAGATCTGGGGCTTGGTCGTGCCGGCGCTGGCGGAGACGCGGCGGGTGGTGACGCTCGACGTTCCGGGCTTTGGCGAGTCGGCGCCGGCGGGGCCTGGATTTGAGCTCGAGGTGGTGGCGGAGCGGATCGCGCGCGGGCTTGCCGCGCGCCACGTCCGGACCCCGTTCGACCTCGTCGGTCACTCCCTCGGCGCCGGGATCGCGGTCACGCTCGCTGCGGCTCGACCGCGGGCGATCAGAAGGCTGGTGCTGGTGGCGCCTGCCGGACTCGGGCGCTACCCCCGGGCCGCTTCGTACGCGCTAGCGGCGGCCGCGGATGGGCTTCTGGCCGCGCGGCGGCGGGCGGGGGCGCTGGCCGACCTGCGCTGGGGGCGGCGAGTGCTGCTGGGGTTTGCGGCCGCGGATGGGGCGAGCATCGCCCCGACGCAGGCGCGGCTGATGATCGACGCCTCGGCGGGGGCGCGGCGGACGGCGACGGCGCTGGCGACGATTACGCGCGCGAACCTGATCCCGGTGCTGGGGCGGACGGAGGCCCCGCTGGGGGTCATGTGGGGCGCGGAGGACCGGACGATCCCGGCGCGCAACGCGGCGCTCGTGCGCGGCGCGCGGCCCGATGCGCGGGTGGTGATGATCGAGCGCGCGGGGCACGTTCCCATGGTGGAGCGGCCCGATGCCTTCGTTGCCGCGCTCGAGGGGCTTCTCGCCGCCCTCGATCGAGACTCGCGGCCCTTGATCGAGTCTCACGGCACTTGACAGAGATGTAACAACTTGTGGCGGGAAGCTCCGTACCGTCCGGTGGCAGGAGTTTTGCGATGCGCTCTGACCCCACTTTTGTGCGCGGCCGGCTGCAGCTCGCCGACGGCCGGCGCCTGACCTACTCGGACACCGGACCCCGCGACGGCGTTCCCGTCGTCTACTGCCACGGGGCGATCGGGACGCCGCTGGGGGAGGCGGTTGGTCTCGAGGCGATGGTGGCCGAGCTCGGGGTGCGCTACCTCGCCATCAGCCGGCCGGGGATCGGGGGATCGGACCCGGCGCCGGGGCGGACGGTGGCCGGCTTCGGCGCCGACGTCAGGGAGCTGGTCGATGCGCTCGAGCTCGAGCGGCTCGCCGTCGTGGGCGTCTCGGCCGGCGGGCCCTATGCCCTCGCGGTCGCGCGGGAGCTGAACGACCGGGTCGTACGGGTCGCGGTGTGCAGCTCGCTCTCGCCGCTGTGTGCCCCGCATCGAACCCCGGGGATGCAGCGCCGGATCCGGCTCGCGCTCTCCGTCCTCGCCGCCGCTCCGGGCCTGTGCGCGGCGCTCGGCGACCTGGCGGTGCCCGTCATCCGGCGCCACCCCGAGCTGCTGAGCCGGGTCATCGCCGCCCACGCGGCGCCCGTGGAGCGCCGGCTGCTGCAGCGACCGGACGAGCGCTCGGCGGCGAGCACGAGCTTCCTCGACGCCGCGAGCGAGGGCGTCCGCGGGATGATCGAGGACTATCTCGTGTACGCGGGCGCATGGGGATTCGCGCCGAGCGAGGTGAACACCGACGTGCACCTGTGGCACGGCCTCGAGGATCCGCTCGTCCCCGTCGAGCATGCGCTTCAGCTCGCGGTCGC
>JAXDGF010000279.1:0-2880 GCA_034665165.1 Solirubrobacteraceae bacterium
CCGAGCGTGGGATGCCAGGGAACGAGGTCGCGGGCGGCGTCAACGCCGAAGTGCTTGGCGAGCACTGCTCCAAGCGCCTTGACCTTCATCTCCCCGAAGCCGGGCAGCGCCTGCAAGTTGGCGCGCAGGGCGTCGCCGTCGGCCGCGGCGGTCCAGACCCGACCGGCGTCGCCGTCGTACTCGTCGCGGATGTAGACCGCGAGGTCATGGACGCGGCCCGCCATCGAGGCGGGGTAGCGATGGATGGCCGGCTTGGCCCGGAACACGGATTCGAGGTCCGCCTCAGCCAGGGTGTCGGCGTCGAGCGCGCCCAGCCGCTCCTTGATGGCAAGGGGCCCGGAGAAGGCCTTCTGGACGCTCACCTGCTGGTCGAGGGCAAAGCCGACGAGAAGGGCCATCGGGTCCGAGGCGATGAGCGCGTTGGCCTCGTCGGAGTCCGTGAAGTAGAGGCGGTCGGGCATGGCGAGCGCTGTGATGGTACTCCGCGCGCGTGAGGGTCGGGGAGGCAGCTCCCGGACGGCGCTGGGACAGCGGTGAGTGAGGGGTAACTCCCTCACTCACCGCCAAACCCAAAGGGCCTTACGCGAGGCAGGTGCTAGCGGCGTTCTCGAAGACGGGCTGCACCGTGGAGTCGAAGTGGTCGATCCCGGTTCCGTTCGTGAGCACCTTCTCGGGCGCATTGTGGGCGAGCACACCCGGGCCGTTGGTCTTGCCGCCTGCTACTCCAGTCCCGAGCGCGAAATATGTCGGCGCGCCGGAATTGTCGTACGCGGTCTGGAAACAGGCGAGCTGAGCATCGCTGACCGGAACGCCGAAGAAGCTGAGCACCGCGGCCACCCCGCCGCCACTTGCCGTCATGTCGAACGCGGTCCAGTTGCCGCCGTTGGTCGACTGTTGCAGTCCCTGAAGTGACGACGAGACGCGCATGCAGTCGAACGCGAGCGCTGGACCGGCAGCGGCAAACGTCAGAGCGAAGGCTGCAAAGCCCGCAATAAAACGACGCTTCATGGTTCCCCCTTCTACGGCTTGGATTAACGGACCCGGGCCGGCGAAAGCCCACGGTGACGCGCCACGGCCGCGAAGGCACGAGCCCCTGCGATTGTGTCTCGTCTCCCGCCCCGGAGGCCACGCACTCTACTGGATTTCGGCACAGCGAGTCGAGTCACGCCCGCGATGACCCGAGCCAGGCGGGCGCTTGCCTACGCCGCCGCCGTCGACTCCACGTGGCGGTGCTCGGCGACGCGGTCGGACACATAACGCGCATCGCGCTCGATGCCGGCAAATCGCCCCGAGCCCCACGTGTGGAGCCAGGGGAGCCCGACGACGTATAGGCCCGGCACGGTAGTGACGCCACGATGATGGGTTGGGTACCCGGTGCCGTCGAAGGCCGGGAGGTGCACCCATGACCAGTCGGCGCGGAAGCCGGTCGCCCACACGATCGTGCTCACGTCCTCCTGCGCCAGAGACAGCCGGCCCGCCTCGTCCGGAGCCGGTTCCCACACCCGGGCGTAGCGCGGCTCGGTCGGGGCCTCGAGGCCGCGCGCCGCGATGTAGCGATCGATCGCGTCCTTGATCCGCTCGGCGGTGGCGTCGGCGGTGTCGAGCCGGGCGGCGAGGTCGTCGGCGAAGCGCAGCCGCTCGCCGTCGATGCCGAGCAGGCGCCCGTGCAGGTGCATGCCCTCACGGGCGAAGGCGCGCAGGTCGAGGTCGTGCCCGCCGTCGCGGCCGGTGACGTAGTGGTTCGGCTCCTTGCGCGCGGCGAGGCCCTCGGGGTGGTCGTCGATGGCCATGTCGTAGTGGCCCATGTCCTCGAGCCAGGCGACGCAGTCGCGCCCGCGGTAGAAGCGCGCTACGCGTGGGGCGCTACCGACGCTTAGATGTACCTCCCGCCCGGCGAGGTGGAGGTCCTCGGCGATCTGCGCCCCCGACTGACCGCTGCCGACGACGACCACGGCCCCCTCGGGGAGCGAACTTGGATTGCGATAGCTCGAGGAGTGAAGCTGCGTCAGCTCCGGTCTCAGGGAGGCGGCGACGCGTGGGACCGAGGGGACGTGGTAGCCGCCGACGGCGAGGATCACCTGCTCGGCCGTGAGCTCCCCGTGCGAGGTCTGCACCTGGAAGCCTGCCTCGCCGGCCTCGATCCGCTCGACCGTCACGCCTTCGTACAGCGGCGGGCGGAACGAGGCGGCAAACCCCCGCACGTACTCCAAGATCTCGGCCTTGAGCATGAACCCGTCCGGATCCTCGCCCGCGTACGGATAGCCCGGGAGGCGGCACTGCCAGTTCGGGGTCACCAGGCAGAAGGTGTCCCACCGCTGCTCGCTCCACGAGCTCCCGAGACGGTCGCGTTCGAGCACGACGTGGGGCACGCCGCGCTCGCGCAGCAGGTAGCTCACCGCGAGGCCGGCCTGGCCGCCCCCGATTACCACCACTCCCGCGTGCCCGCTCAGCCGCTGCGGCGCCGGATAGGCCGCGTTCGCTCGGTCGCGCCGGAGCCGCTCCACGCGCACAGTCGCCGTGGCGTCGCGGTCGAACCGTCGCGCGCCCTCCTCGATCTCGGCGAGTTGCTCTGGGGCCGCCGTGCAGAGGAACCCGCGGCGCTCGCGCACGCGCTCGCTCGCGCGCTCGAACCCGGCGCGGCAGCGCCGCACGAGCTCGGGGACGCCGTACACGCCGCCCTGGACGAGCGCCTGTTCGATCGCCGTCGAGGGCGAGTAGCAGTGCTGCTCGACCCCGTCGGGCCAGCGCAGGGTGAACTCGACCGAGGGCATCGGTCAGGCGTAGGGCACGGGCTCGGCGACGCGGTAGGCGTCGGGGCGCAGATCCCTGATGGGCGCGAGCGCGCGCCGGGCGCGCTCGAGCGTGTCCGCAAGGTCGAGG